>NZ_JBQKCL010000016.1:0-108440 GCF_052122375.1 Blautia sp. HCP3S3_H10_2 | reverse complement strand
CTCTCTGTATAATAAGATTTTTACTAACCTGCCAGTCAGTAGTCTTATTGTACTCTGAGGTATTTTCAATTTTCAACATCCACGCTTTTTATTATACAGGAAGCTCCTTTTTTATCTGAAATCCCATACTGCCGCACCGGAATGGTGCGGCAGTATTTTACCTTATTCTGTAACAATTATTTTTTCAAAATATGTCTTTACGGAAAAATCAACTTCACCTGTTTCAGAATCATCTGCTTCTTCGCCGTCATCAGATTCCTCTGCATCATCTTCTGCTATCAAACACAGTTTTCCATCATCTAGTAAATTGAACTTCATATTATCAAGACTGAAAAACATAGTTCCTGCCTCATCCTCTGTTACAGCCTTTAATACCAGTGCGTTTCCTTCCACGTCGCCCTGAAGTTCTACTTTTGTCTCTTCTCCGCTCTCTATTAAGATAATTTCAGCCTTTCCGTCTTCCACAGACATACTCATTTCAAATCCTGTAAAGTCAGCATTAACCGGCATCTGCATTCCAAATGCTTCCATCAGAGTACAGCTCCATTCTCCTTCAAAATCCTTCATAGTTGGATTTTCTACCGGTTTGCCCGGTACATAAGGCTCATACTCTTCCTTTTCCTGACTCAGGATCATTGTCGTTCCATCTGCTGTTAAGGTTATCTTACCGTCCTTGTACTCACATTCTTCTGTCTGATCATTATGAGTCATCAAAATTTTATCATTTTCTATTTTCCACTCTGATTCATCTACCTCAGGCTCTTCCCCATAAACAGAACTTGTTGTTTCCATTTTACCGTCTTCTTTAATGTCCACGGTCACTTCCATTCCTATTGCCCCCGGATGAAAGGATGCACCTTCGCCCATAGAAAGCTCATTTACATACCAGGTTCCAATAACATCCTTTTCTTCAAGGGCATAAACACTTACGCTCATAAAGCCTGCCATTAAGACTCCTACTGTTCCTGCCATCCACAACCTCATTTTTTTACTCATACAAACATCTCCTTTCTTTTTTAATGTACTCCCCGGACTCTTTTTACTTAATTTTGTGAGAAGATTTTTTGTTTATCTACATTATACGTGAACGCTCAGATATTTACACTAGCACTTCTAACAGTATGCATGTAATTTTTTTGGATAAATTAAAACCTGCTGAAAAGTTTTTAACTTTTCTCAGCAGGTTCATTAAAATACTTTCTGTTTTGGCGCATTCTCTCCAGATTTTCCAGAATTATATCTACACTGATTGGTTTGGCAATATGAGCGTTCATACCCGCCTTGATTGCCTTTTTGCGATCTTCCTCAAAAGCATTGGCAGTCATCGCAATGATTGGTATATTGGCGCATTTCGGATCATTCAATGTACGGATTTCCCGGGTTGCGGTATATCCCACATTTGCAGCCAGCCGTTCACAGCTTATGCGCTCTGCAGATGCAGCCCTTTATGAAATAAAACTTCACGGAAAAAACGGGTGTATGGCCTACAGGGAAGGTCTTCAGTCCGGAATCCGTAAACAACTGGGATTCGCATTTAAAGATATCTCTGAACACCTTCCGGGTGCATTTATCATATACAGAGCGGACAAAGACGATGACGAACTCTTTTATGCAAACCATGAGTTCCTTCATATGACCGGATATAAAGATATGGACGAGCTCTTCAGACTCACCAATAAGCGCTTCCGCAACCTGATCCTGAAAGATGAACAGAAACAGATAGAATCCAGCATCTGGGAACAGGTTGATAGTGATAATGAAAATGACTATATTCACTTTCACCTCCGAAAAGCTGACGGCTCCTATCTTTCTGTCCTCGATCACGGAAGGATCGTAGAAAGCCAGCAATATGGAAGGGTGTTCTATGTATTATTCATGGACTGGGAAGATATGCATATTCATTACAGTGATAAATTTTCCGGATAATAACAGACATACGACTGTTTTTCTCGAAAAGGCTTATTTTTCAACTATAATGGAATACTTTGTGCTGCACAAAGCGCCCCATACCCAATCTCCTCATTGGGATACCTCCCAAACGCCGGAAGTGGCTTCGCTCCTCTCCTCAGATATGCCTTCACTTTTTCCCCATATAAATAGGGATCATTTCCACGCACGATTCCCCATTCCATCAGTAAAGCTGCCGCCCCGGTTACAAATGGAGTCGAAAATGAAGTACCCGAAAACCGGGCATACCTACCACCAGCTCTTGGCGCAAGAATATCCACCCCAGGTGCCACCAGATCTGGTTTGGGATAAGGTAAAAGACTGCTGCCTCTTCCTGAAAAATCAGCGTAAGCGTTTAGCCGGGCATCATAAGCCCCTACACTGATCACTCTTCTGGAAGTAGCTGGAATTGTTAACGTTCCCTGGGCCCGTGGAAGGTAAAATGCAGTCCCGGGATTCAAAGTTTTGCTGCCGGGAAGCCAAAGCGAATAATTTCCATTTTTGATCTTTTCTGCTGTCAGAATAATTTTCCAAACGCCGCTGTCTACATAGCCATTTTCTACCAGAAAATCCACATAAATCTCCTGCGTCACATGATACGGTGCTGGTTTTCCATAATATACCAACAGCTTTGTATTCCCGAGCAGCCAGCGTTGCGCTCCCAGTATTTCATCCAATGGACCAACCCGCTCACCAGCTGGATTTTCTATATAAATTTCCATTTCATCTTCATAATCTTTCCACAATTGGACATTTAAGGCCGGCTCAAACGCACCTACTCCCAATTCAATTTCCTGCGTTTCCCCATTTGAAATTTTCCCGCCATAATGAAGGGCATCATTTCCATTATTTCCCATCCCCACGCAGAGTACTGTTTTCCCCATACTTGAAACTGAATCCAGATAAGTTTCCACCAGGGAATCCCCTCTGTGTGATCCATAATTATTCCCAAAACTCAGATTGATCACAATAGGACGTCTCATCTCCAGCGCCTGCCTTACCAGGTAATCTACCCCTTGCATCAGTTCCGTTGTCCGTGGAAAAGAATCCTCTCTTGGAATTCCCATTTTTACAACCAGAAGATCACTTTCATAAGCAACTCCACGGTTCCTTGCCCCTTTTGAAAAATCACTTCCGGCAGCTACCCCAAGTACAGCAGTTCCATGTCCACTTCTGTCTTCAGACGCAACAAGGCGCCGCCCCTCCTGTATCGGAAGAGACAACGCCTCATTGATTTCCTCATTCGTATATTCAGTTCCTGTCAGATAGCCATCTGGCGGATTGCCTGGAATGCCCTGATCCCACAGACGCAAAATCCTGGATTTTCCATCTGCTGTGAGAAATGCAGGATGCCGGTAATCCACGCCGGAATCCACAATTCCCACTAATATGCCCTTTCCACTCAGCTGCAGGTTTCCGGGCTCATCACGCTGCACCTGGTTAATGCAGCTTGCCTCTTTGGAAAAATAATCTTCAAAATATAACCTGGCAGGCTTTTCTATAAACTCGATCTGTGGCCTTTTTGAATATTCATCCAGCATACTTTCCGGAAGTGTAACAATTGCATATCCGCCAAGCAGCGGTACTACGGATATTCCAGATCCGCCAAGTATGGAATTTATCGTATTTTCGAATTCGCGAGATATAGAAATTGCATTTTTTCCTGTTTCATCAAGGATAGATGGTACAACATTATTTATAACATTTGAACCTCCCCCCAAAGATATATCTGCCTCTCTCTCTCCCACCATACTGTATTTTACTATCACATCCCACATACGTGTCTGCTGGTCATAACCAACATTCAGATTTTCTGATTTTTCCCGCTCTTCTGCTGTGGAATTCAGGGCAAGATTTAAAAGATTATCCAGTTTCTGATCTGGCATCTGTATTCTCCCTATAGCAATTTTCTATTTTATTTTATGCAATAGCCCGATTACAGAATTCAATCTTCTTGTTGACACACTTTCGGCTCTACCACATTTCCCTGTACAACGCCTCCCTGATTTTTCCCTTTTCGCATTCCTCTGACTACCTGCACATTTCCAAGAATCAGATAATCCATCTCTCTCTTGGAAATCTTTGCGAAATTTTTCCTGGAAACAAAATAGAAAGTAACTCCCATAAGTACCCACACGATCAATGCAGCAAATGACTGTGGTGCCATAAATGCCGGTGAACCAGGTACGATCAGAAGGAGCAGGATCAGCACGGAAATAATGCAGCCGCCCATGGCTACCGCCGGATGAATTCTGTTTGTATCTGTAGCGTCGCCGTATTTTTTCAAAAGAATATACGCACCTGCACAGGTAAAGAAATATCCAAAAGCAGTACCAACAGAACACATATCAACAACCCATCCGATTACTTCCCGTCCAAAGAACGGACAAATACAGCAAATGATCATTGTGAAAACAACACACACAGACGGTGTTTTATGCTCCGGATGAACCTTTTCAAAGGCAGATGGAAGCATCTTTGCTCTTGCCATGCCAAATAAGAGACGGCTGGACGTCATAAAGAATCCATTCATTCCTGTGAAAATACCCATACACACAGCCAGTGCTACGAAGCATACACCAATTTTTCCCATTGCCAGATCAAGAATTGCACCGGTATGCCATTTTACTAGTACTCCACTTTCATCTGTCATTGTCAAAACCTGCTGCCAGGGAATAACACAATCTGTTACAAGTGCCATTGCCCCATAAATCAAAGCGCCTACAATAAGAGCTGAAATAATCAACAGCTTGCATTTTTGTGGTGGAAAATCATATTCTTCTGCTGCCTGTGGAATACAATCAAATCCAACGTAGAGAAATGGTGCAAGTGCCAGAATTGAAACAAAACCGCTTCCCAGTGTTTTTCCCTCTGCGCCATAGGCAGGCTGAAGATTTGCCGCATCAAAATGACCAGTTACAATTACACCGGCTACCGATACAACTACAGCTGCACACATAATAAGAACCATGATCAGCTGAAGATTTCCAACTGATTTTGCACCTTTATAATTCATGATTCCAAAGAGAATAATGAAAAACAGAGACAATCCAACTTCGCCCATATATACATCATATCCGGCAATGGTGTACAGATAACCTCTGTTAAAGACTCCTGGGAAAATATAGGATGCCAGTACAGGAAGTGCCGTTGCATTCAGTGCTACGATTGACAGATAGCCAAGAGACAGCATCCATCCACATATATAAGAGGCTGTCCTTCCAAATCCTTTATAAGCATAAGCAAATTCTCCGCCCGCTACCGGGAACTTTGCAATCATATAAGAATAACTATAACCGACTACGATCATAAGTAATCCACCTGCCAGGAAGCCAAGGAACAAAGGAAGTGGTCCGCCTGCACGTTCAGTCCAGAGACCACCCTGTATGAAACAGCCCCATCCAATAATTGAGCCAACTGCTACAGCCCATATGGAACCAGGCCCCATAGATTTTTTTAATTTTGTCCTTTTCTTTTTTTCACCCATATGCAACCTCCTGATGCGTCATTCGTCATCATCTTCTCTTGTCTCTTCACTAATCGTATATGCCTCGGCAATATCTGAAACAAAAATCTTTCCGTCACCATAATGACCATATTTGCCGCTTTTCGCGCTGTTGATGATAATATCTACAACTTCATCCTTTTCTTTATCCCCGACTGTAATATATAACATACTTTTTGCCATTTCCTGATAAAGCACATCTCCTACCTGGATTCCTTTTTCTTTTCCCCTTCCGGAAATAGCCCATTTGGAAAAAGCATAATACCCTTCTGCTTCCAAAGCTTTGATAACATCCATAACCTTTTCCGGGCGGACAATCGCTGTGATCAACTTCATAAATTTCTCTCCCTTCTTCTCATCCATAAATCACCCAATCGCGCATATCTGCTTGTGCAGACATCCCTGTGAATGCAAAAAGAGCCCAGATACCTCGTATCCGGACTCCTTTGTCACTTTTTTATGGTACTATTATTATCCGTAAATTGCAAGTCTTTTTCTTTTATTTATTAGATTCATCCGATTTATTTTCCAGCCAGATACCGGTACATCTCATCTAACATTTCATCTGTAATTTCTACCGGGTTGTTGTATAGATTTGGATGTCTGCTAATGTGAACAAGTTCTGCTATCTGAGCATCATCCAGTTCTAAATCTTTCAGGTCACATCTCAGTCTCATTTTCTTCTTTAATTCAAAAACTGCGTCTGCCATCTCATCTGCATCTTTAAAGCCTAGCTTTTCGGCAAATTCCTGTACCCGTTCTTTGCCTTCTCCCTTTGCATTGATTCTTATAAAGTAATCCAGTGTAAGACCACAGGCCTCGCCATGAGGAATATGATAAATATTGGTCAGCGGAAAAGAGCATGCATGGGAAGAAGTTGTTTTGGGCAGAGTAAAAGCTAATCCGGCAATCAAAGATGCCTCACACATTTTTTCCCTTGCTTCTTCATCCTCAGGATTTTCATATACTCTGTAAAGATATTTAAATACCAGATCTGCTGCATGCATCGCAAGTACATCACAGATTGGCTGATGTCCTTTGCTCCAGTATCCTTCGATTGCATGGGAAAGAACATCAATTCCGGTTCCCGCAGTAATATGAGGGGGCATCGTATACGTCAGCTCCGGATCAATAATAGCTGCTTCCGGATAAAAGCCTTCTGACACGATAGGCGCCTTTTTCCCATTGGCATGATCTGAAAGTACAGACACACAGGTTACTTCGCTTCCGGTTCCTGCTGTGGTTGGAATTGCAATCAGAGGTAAATGCTCCTGTGGCATTGCCACTCCTGTTCCGTGATATTTACGGATGGAATCCGGGGTTAGAGCCACACTTGCAGCTGCTTTCGCACAGTCCATAGGGCTTCCGCCTCCAAGGGCGATTACAAAACCGATATTTTTCTGACGGATTACTTCTGCACAGGCATCTACCTCTGTAACGTCCGGATTCGGTGAAACATCTCCGAAGGACGCTACGATCAATCCGTCTGATTCTTTTATGAGCTTTTCTGCCAGACCGCTTTTAAAGAAAAACGGTCCGGCTACCAGAAGGCCTCGTTCACATCCAAGTTCTCTGGCTATTTTCTTAATTTCATGTACTCTGCCTTTGCCGAAATGAATTTTCACCGGCTGTAGATAATCCCAGTTCATAGGCTGCCTCCGTTTAGTCACAGAATTTCTCGTCCACCATAGTAAGTACTTCATCAAGGATCGGAAGATATTCTTCCAGTTCCTCTTTTGTGATGATCAGTGGCGGGCAGATTTCAATAAAGTTCTCACGTCCAAAGGTTGCAAATCCACGTTTCTTTAACTCTGCAAAAATCCAAGGCATTACAGGTCCAGGTACACCATATTCCTGCATTGGCTCTCTGGTTTCTTTGTTTTTCACCACTTCAAGTGCGCCAAACAAACCGATGCATCTTGCCTCACCAATACATTTATGTTTCTTTACCATTTCATCCATAAATGGTGCTACGATTTTATGCATTTCGGCTACATGACCTTCAATGTCATGTTCCTGGTAATATTTCATTGCAGCTACACCAGCAGCACATGCAAGAGTATGTCCACTGTAGGTAAGTCCGCACTGAAGAACATGGTCTTCAAAATATTCTGCCACTTTTTTGCTTACGATGCATCCGCCAAGCTGTACATAACCACAGGTAACACCTTTGGCAAATGTAATAATATCTGGTTTGATATCAAAGTTCATAAATGCGAACATTTTTCCGGTACGGTAAAATCCTGCCATAACCTCGTCACAGATTAAAAGGATTCCATATTTATCACACAAAGCACGTACACCTTCCATATATCCGTCTGGCGGAAGGATTACGCCGTTGGCACCTACAATAGATTCCATCAGGATTGCTGCAACATTTCCCGGGCCCTCATATCTGAGCTGCAGATCCAATGCATCCAGATATTTCTTTGTTACTTCAGCATCATCTACCCCTTTTGTATATCCGTCACGATACATCTGTGGGTTCATGAAGTGTACGAATCCGTTGGCACCACCGATTTCAGCAGCATATCTTCTCCAGTCACCTGATGCATTGGAAGCTCCCAGTGTAGCTCCATGATAACTTCTGTAGCAGGAAAAGATCTTGGTTCTTCCAGTTACCATACGTGCCATTTTGATCGCATTCTCATTGGATTCTGCGCCGCCATTTGTGAAGAAAACTCTTTTATAGGTATCTGCACCGGCAGCTTCTACCAGCATTTTTGCCAGTGTACTCTTTGGTTCTGATGCATAAGCCGGAGCCATAAAGCACATCTTGTCAGCCTGTTCTTTAATTGCTTCTACTATTTCAGGCAGCTCATGTCCAAGGTTTGAGCAGACCAGAAGGGATGCCATATCAGCATATTTTTTTCCATCATAATCGTAAAAATAAATTCCCTGGGCTCTTTCTACCGGTAAAGCATCAACTCCTGATTTTGACCATGACTGCATTACATAATCTTTGTGCATCTGTGCAATTTCTTTTCCTGTTAAGCTCATAGTAATTTCCTCCTCTTTATCTCTGCTTTCTAATTTCTCATTCCAGATTCAGGGTTTGTTTTGCGGTAAACAAACTTATTTTTAATGATAAAAGCAAGAAAGGCGCCCGGTTCACATTTGCTTGTGAACCAGACGCCTTTGTCTTATCTGAGTCATATATTACTCTTAACACAGGTAGCCCGCAATAGACATGTATCCAATTATTTTTGTGCTACAGCACAATTCCCGGGAGATTTGTATATCAATTGTCTACAATATCGCCTCTTCCCATCTCATACAAGAGAAATCCCAGATTCAGCTGAAAACGGACTTCAAAGCTGGATAAATCCTTTTCTAATATTTCTGACACTTTTCCAATCTTGTAGTTAACCGTATTTCGATGAACAATCAACTCCTGTGCAGTATCTTTAACACTGCAGTCATGCTTAAGATAGCACCTTAATACATTAACCAGATCCGTATGATTTATTTCATCATATTCATACAATGGAAATACGGTATCTCGCATATATTCCAGTACCACATCTTTATCGGTAAGTGTGAGCAACACTTTATAAATCCCCAGATTTTTGTAGAAAAGCAGTTTTCCGGAATCTGTTTTGATTTCTCCCGGAACATTGCAGGAAGTCAGCAGATCAGCCATCTTTTCTCCAAATCCATAGCTTTTATAGAGCTGCCGGATTCCGTTAACAGGCTTGCTTACACTTACAAAAACCTGTTCATTTCCATGGGTTACCAGGCATAATCTATCAAAAATCCGCTCCACTGTTTTCTGGCAGATTTCTGACGGATAATCACATAAGACCATCAGAATCTGTTTTTCCTGTGCACAGCATAAAATTCCGCTGTAATTGCAGCGCAGATGACTGCTTAAGGTGGAGGCAATCTGCTCCAGGCGCGCACCTGTCACCTGACTTTTCTCTTCTTTTACACGGATATTCACAACCGTGTAATCACTTTCTACAAAATAGCCTTTACGCATCAAAGCGGAAACATACAGTTCTTCCTGTCCAGGACAAAGAAATGCATTGTTTAATGCCGCAGTTACTTCAATGGTATTCTGCTGTTCTTTCGTTATGGCAAAACAAATGATCCGCATGATTTCAGCCATGTGGATCTTCCATGGGACACGAAACACCGGAAATCCTTTTTCATTGGCAAAATCAATTACATCCTGGCCGATTTCACTAATATACGGGCCAATGTTGATCACGATTCCACTTGCATGATTTCTCCAGACTTCTTTTACCAGTCTGAGCAATGTCAGATTTTCATTCAGTCCAAGTCCGGTTGTGAAAGTCAGCTCCTGTCCCTGAAGGAATTCAGAAATCGTATCACTGTCTACCATATGAGTCCAGGATACCTCATGATCCAGGCCTTGTTCTCCTGCTACCAGCTCCATTTCCAGATGCTGTACCTGTTTCATAATCTCACGCAATATTACAGCCATTCCCATACGCCTTTCTTTTGTGTCTGATGCCACAATGCCATGGATTGTTCTGCGGCTATGCTACTCCCACAATCCTTCAATCATGAGGAATCTATACAATTAAGGATATTCCGGATATTAACAAGAGTGCATATGTCAGATTCAGAAATACCTTCTGCGAAACTCTCTTCACCAGTTTCTTTCCGATCCAGGTGGCTGCAAATAAGGGCACAATACTTATTAAAATCAGACGGATATCAGCCGGTTCCACCAGTCCGTTTCGTACCTGCGTAAACATCAGACAGGTGTTTAATACCACCCAGATTGGCGCAACAGTTGCGCGAAATTCTTCTTTATCCTTTAAGACCTGTGTTGCATAAATCACAAGCAACGCTCCGCCAGATACAAACATTCCATGAATAATTCCTGCCAAAAGTAAAATAATTCCAAGCATAACAGGCGGAAGCTGTTTCTGGCTGTGGATGCATAGATTCTTCAGGGCAACTGCCACGATCACAATACCGTACATTGTTAAAAGGACTTCTTCTGACTCTACAATCTGGCAGATCTGTATGCCGGCAAACATTCCCACCAGCATAAAACAGGACATTTTTATAAATTCTTTCCAGTTAATATGCCTGTATCCGGTCACTGCTATCATCAAACCAGAAAGCCATGCCATAACATTCAAAACCACTTTCGCATGATCCAGCCCCAGTAAATATACAGATGGCGGCATGGCAAGCACTGTACCTGCAAATCCTGTAATTGCCTGAATTACATTAGAAACAAACAACACGATCAAAAAAAATAGTTCTCTCATAACATTCTTCCTTTTCTGTGTCGTCTGTTCACCGCAAAACCAATATAACTATTCAGCTATGGTGATGTCTGCGTAAGCAGACATGTCCGTTTAGTTATTCGTGTAATAGTTATAATTTGACTTATTATAGCACTAACGTGTTAAAGAATCCACATAAAAATTAATCAAGCTACATACTTCTTGATTCGTTTTTGCCATTCTTTTCCATCTCCTCTCAGTTAAGACGATTTACTTTATTTTTCAGAATTTTCTTTAAGAATTTATAGCCAACCAGGCAGGAAACCGCCTCTGTTATCGGAAATGCCCACCAGATCAGAGAAACTGTGGTCTGCCCATTTCTTACAAAAATGGAAAAAATTCTAGCCAGCGGCAAGATGATAACCAGCTGTCGCAAGAGCGAGATGAGCAACGATTCCAGACCACCGTTCAGTGCCTGATAAATCCCCTGATATGCCACATTAATTCCTGCAAACAGGAAACTGATGGAAATAATCCGCATCGCACTGATAAAATATTCTCTTGAAGAGCCGGCATTAAATAACGTTGCAAATGCCCCTGGGAAAATTTCCGTGATCGCAATTCCCAGTATCATTAATGCGATGGTATACATAAGGCCATATTTGATTCCATCCTGTATTCTCTTTTTGCTCCGCATTCCATAGGCAAATGCAATGATCGGGGTAATCGCATCCCTAAGGCCAAAGGCAAGGAAAAGAACAAACTGCTGTACTTTATAAAACAGACCATATGCAGTCTGTGCAAACGGGCTGAATTTCAGGATCAGGTTCATAGCGTAAACCATAATAGACATTAATGCCTGCGCAATGATTGCTGGAAGTCCAATCGCATAGATTTCTTTTATAATGCCGCCCTCCGGCTTCATGTATTTCACTCCATGTTCAAACTCTTTATTCAGTTTTGTATGGAAAATAAACAGTAAAACAGCGGACGCCACCTGTCCGATAACGGTTGCATATGCTGCACCTTTTACGCCCATTTCCGGAACCGGTCCGAGACCATAGATCATGATCGGGTCAAGAATTATATTAACAACAGCACCTGTAATCTGTCCGATGGTAGAATAAAGGGAACGTCCTGTTGCCTGTAATAACTTTTCAAATAAAGAAAAGAAGACGATTCCAAAGGAGATCACACAACAGATTCTGAGATAATCAACTCCCATCTCCAATACTTCCGGATCTACTGTCTGAGATGAAATGTATGCTTTCACCCCAAAGATGCCAAACAGCAGACATACTGCATAGATGATCACTCCCAGAAACAGACTGTTTCCAGCCACCCTGGCAGCTTTTTTACTGTTTCCCTGTCCCAGTGTCCTTGCCAGAAGCGCATTGGTTCCTACTCCGGTTCCAACTCCCAGGGCAACCATAAGCATCTGAACCGGGAATACCAGAGTCAGCGCGTTAAGTGCTGCCTCGCTGCCCACTCTCATGTTTCCTACAAATGCACTGTCTACAATATTATAGACAGCCTGTAATGCCATGGATAAGATCATGGGAATTCCCATCTGGATCATCAGTTTATTCACTGGCATATCCTTCATCTTGTTACTTTTCGCCATTTTGTTATAACTCCTCCTTTTTCTGCATAAAAAAAGTGTGCACTTATCATATAAGCCGGACTTACGCTGATAAGCAACACACTTTCTAATGGCAAATATAAAAAAACGAATAGCAAAAACTGGACTTACGCTGGTTCGCTACTCGTTTGTGTTTATTATATTTCCTGATTCAAAAAAAGTCAAACAAATTTTTTCTTACGTTCAATACAGATTCCATCTGTCACATACAGAAAACAAGTCAAAACGAAAAGAACTGGTAAAACAATATTCGGCTTTACAAGGGACGTTTCTGCTCTGGAAACAATAAACAAAGTCATTCCAATACATGATTTCCCAGCATTATTTTTTACAAAACCAGCCCGGAATATGTTATAATGGGAACATCTATTGAATAATCGTTGAAAAAGACATTTACGAGGTGTGATATTTATGAAATACAAAGACGAGTTCCACATAGCGTCTACTGCAATTTTACTTAGCGTGGCCATGGCTGGGATTTCCATTGTGGTTCCCAAGGACAGCCGTGTCCCCACAGCCAAAACTACTTTAACGGAGGCCCCGGAGACAGCCGCTGAAGCAGAAGCTGCACAGCAGGCTGAATTTCCTATTTACAGCCAGGACAGTAACTATGATGATTCTTCTGATTACAGCCAGGATGACTCATCCTATGATAATAGCGATAGTTCCGATACATCGGACAGCGAAGATTCCGAAAGTGACCAGATCACTTATCCAACGGATGACTCATCTGATGGATCTGGCGACGATTCCTCCAATCTTCCTGATTACACAGAAGATCCTTCTGAAGACTATGGACAGGATGATGGTGACAACTCAGATTCCGGAGAGGACAGCTCTGACTCCGGAGAAGATATTTCTGGAGAAGATACTTCTGAAGAAGATATTGAATACTATGAATAGCTGATAATCTTTTATGTAATAGGAGATTCCAACAGAATTTCTTATTACATAAAAAATCCCCAACATAAGGTTTCCTTACAAATGCCAGAATTGCTGCAGAAACCCTACGTTGGGGATTTCATTTTTTATTATTTTTATTGTTTTCTTATTCTTGTTTTTCTCATTCCAGATTATTTTATCTGGTTCAAAAATGCAAAGGGCTCTTTATCCTCCAGAAAATGCATCAGCATATATGCTGTCATAATTGCCACATTCTCTTCCTTCAGGATTCGCTTTACCTCTTCTTTGTCAGCCAGAACTACCTCTATCTCCTCTGTATCCTCCTGAGCCTTGGAACTGATCTCGCCACTGGCATATCCATATACAGTTGCACAGGATTCATCTGTCATTCCCACGGTAGTAAAGTATGGCTTCTGATATGCTTCTGCTACCGGAATAGGCTCCAGCTTCAGCCCTGTCTCTTCATACATCTCCCGGATGGCACCTTCATGGTAATTCTCACCGGGCTCTACAAGTCCAGCTGGAAATTCATAAATATAGTCTCCCAAAGTATAACGATATTGACGGATCAGAACAATTTTGTCATGTTTTTCGCCATAAATGCTGTAAATAATCACACCATCCGGATTATTCTTCCTGGTAACCATTTTCAGGCTGTCCACATCCTTAGCCCGGGAAGCTACGAAATAATTTACCGGTGTATTATGGACGCTGGTAGCTTTTACATTGTAAAGGTTTACATAACGATTATCGGTCTGCTTGGTAATGCTGTTGATTTTTCCCATATTAGGAACCTCTTTTCATCATTCATCACTGTCCACCCGGGGAAATTTCCTCTGCTGACAGCGTGGGTATCAGTCACCGCGGAGAACCACGCGGATTCTCTTATAAATAAAGAACACGATCACTGAAGTCAGTGTGTATTTAAATAAGTTGAATGGTACAAGGATCATAATTGCAAAAGTAAGAAGGTTGGTCACACCGCTGTGTACAGCTGCTCCCATCTCAATAAACGCCTCAATAGGCATTCCAAATGCTTTCCCATATGCAGGAAGCAGGACAAATGCATTCACAAAGCATGCAAGAACCGTAGTAAGAACAACACCTGCTGCCATACCTGCTACTGCGTGCGCTCTTGTCTTCTTATGCTGGTAACGGTAAATAAGACCTGCCGGAACTACATAGGAACAGCCGAAAAGAAAGTTTGCAATATCTCCTACGCCTGCTGTCACCGTACCCTTGGTTACCAGATGTACCAGAATCTTCACCAGCTCGATCAGCATACCTGCTACCGGCCCCATCGCAAAAGAACCGATCAGTGCCGGAATCTCTGAAAAATCCAGCTGATAAAATGATGGTGCAAGAAATGGAAGCGGTATCTCAAAATTCATCAAAACACCTGCTACTGCTCCAAGCATTGCCACCTGGGCAATGGTTCTGGTACGGCTTCTTTCCATTACGTTTCCATTTCTGATTACTTGTTCGCTCATACTCATCGCTCCTTAAATTATAATATTGTAACTGTTCAGAGCCAAGCGGATTTATGTACAAAAGTGTGAATCATGCTTGCATGAATGAACACTTTTGTACATAAATCCATTTGGCGGATACGCCACACCGACGAAATGCAAAGCATTTTGGAGGTTGGCTCTGAACAGTTACATAATATTTAAAGAAAATTTCTGCAAGTATGTGATTAAATGACCTGTACATTTCTCTCATCGAAATATTGTTTCTCAAAACAACATCATTTTCAAAATGTAGCAAAGTACTTTCAACCACAAAAAGCCCCGGAATCTCTTCCGGGGCAGTGAGCACGTACAAATAACTATCAACTTATCTGATTATTCTGCGCGTTCTTCTCTCATCCAGACTGTACTGTCGGTTTTGGAATCTCACCAAATCAGCCGCCAAAGCGGGTCGCGGACTATACCGCCGGTAGGGAATTTCGAAATCCGAAAATGAAGGTTCAACGCTTTCTATATCAAAAACGCGTTTCCCTCAAGGACTTGATCACCCTGCCCCGAAGAAATTTTCTTTGTTCATGGTGGATTATACTATATATAAATGCACATTTCAATAGGTTTTTGGTAAATATAGAATTTATATTCATTCTATTCTTTTTTCCACCACATGTACATCCATCTGGGGATAGGGAATGGAAATTCCATTTGCATCAAAGGCTTCTTTAATCTTCTCATTCAGACGCCATTTCGTGTTCCAGTACTTATCTGTTGGAACCCACACACGAAGTCCCATGATTACCGCGCTGTCAGCCAGTTCATCCACAAATACCAGCATATCCTTATTGGACTTTGTGCCTGGATCTTCCTGCAGAATATGCTGCAAAAGCTTCTTGGCTTTTTTGATATCCGAATCATAGGAAATTCCTACTTTAATTTCCAGGTTCCGCAGATTGCGGGCAGTTACATTAATGATCGTACTGTTGGACAATTTTCCATTTGGAATGATCACATGTTTATTGTCAATGGTGATCAGTGTGGTGTAAAACATCTCGATTTTATAAACTGTCCCTTCTGTACCACCACTTTGATCCTGAATGATGTAATCTCCAATCTGAAATGGTTTGAACAGAAGTAACATCACTCCGCCAGCCAGATTCTCCAGGCCACCCTGCAGGGCAAGACCGATGGTTACACCGGCGGTTCCAAGAAGAGCCGCTACCGAGGATTCTTTTACCCCGAAATTAGTAGCAATATTAAAAATCAATATGAGATAAAGCAGGAATTTACCAAAGGAGCAGATAAACTGGGCCACACCCTTGTCGATTCCGGTTTTTTCCATGGATTTTCTGGCTACCTTAAGAAACCATTTGATCAGCTTCGTTCCCACGTAGAACGCAACTATAGAAAGAACGACTTTCATCCCGAAACTGATCAGATCTGGAATATGACCATTAAAGTAAGTTTTAATCTGATCCCAGTTGGAGCTTACTTTATTCACTGTATCCTGCACAGTTTCCTGAACTGCGTTTTCTATTACCTGTCCTTCCAAATTCTCATCTCCTGTTTTCCACAGACACACTCTTATTTTCTGAGGTTATCCACCATCTACTGCACCACTCTCCACAGTATTAACTGTGCAGCCAGTATCAGCGGCACCCCGATACGGAATTTCCACTTCCTGGTCTTGTGATGGAAAAACTGCATTCCAAGAAGCGCTCCGGCAGAACCGCCAATGGCAGCTACCGCCAGAAGCTGGGCTTCCGGGATACGCCACTGCTTCCTGATTGCTTTTTGCTTATCTATGCCGTACATCCCGAAAGCGACTATGTTTATTATGATAAGATATATGATAATTACATTTTGAATCATAGATTTACCAACTCATTCTACAAACATTGAATCTGTAACATAATATTTTTTATTTATTCAATCCCTTCATGGAAAGGCTGATACGGTTCTTCTTCTCATCAACTCCGAGAACACGTACTTCCACGATATCACCAACACTTACAGCCTCCAGCGGATGCTTAATAAATTTCTCACTCATCTGGGAAATGTGAACAAGTCCATCCTGGTGAACTCCGATATCAACGAAAGCTCCGAAATCAATTACGTTGCGGACAGTTCCCTTCAGGATCATGCCCTCTTTCAGATCCTTGATATCCAGTACGTCCGTACGAAGAATCGGTTTCGGCATTTCGTCACGCGGGTCACGGGCCGGTTTCTCAAGCTCTTTTACAATGTCGCGAAGGGTAATCTCACCGATTTCCAGCTCTGCTGCAGTCTTCTTGTAATCCTTAATCTGTCTGGAAAGTCCTGCAAGCTTACCTCCTTCAATATCCTCAGCTGAATATCCCAGCTTCTCAAGAAGCTTGGAAGCTGCCTCGTAGCTCTCCGGATGAACGCTTGTAGCATCAAGAGGATTAGAACCGCCTGTAATACGCATGAAACCTGCGCACTGCTCGAAAGCCTTCGGTCCAAGCTTGGCAACCTTGAGAAGATCTTTTCGGCTTGTGAAACGACCATTTTCCTCACGATAAATTACAATATTTTTCGCAATTGCCTTGGAAACACCGGAAATATACTCAAGAAGGGAGGCGGAAGCAGTATTTAAATCTACGCCGACTTTATTTACAGAATCCTCTACCACACCAGTCAGTGCCTCACCCAGTTTCTTCTGGTTCATGTCATGCTGGTACTGACCTACACCGATGGATTTCGGGTCAATCTTAACAAGCTCTGCCAGAGGATCCTGCACACGTCTTGCAATAGATGTGGCACTTCTCTGTCCTACATCAAAATTAGGGAATTCCTCTGTTGCAAGTTTACTTGCGGAATATACAGAAGCACCTGCCTCATTGGTGATAACATACTGTACTTTTGCTTCCGGAATCTCTTTCAGCATATCTACAATAACCTGCTCAGATTCTCTGGAAGCTGTACCATTTCCCACAGAGATCAGGGAAATACCATACTTTTTGATCATAGCTTCCACCGTATCCTTGGCAGCACGGATCTTCTTCTCATTGGTTGGTGCAGTTGGGTAAACAACAGTTGTATCCAGCACCTTTCCGGTAGGATCTACAACAGCCAGCTTACAGCCGGTACGGAAAGCCGGATCCCAGCCGAGGACAGTCTGTCCTGCGATTGGAGGCTGCATAAGAAGCTGCTCCAGGTTTTTGCCAAAGACTTTAATCGCACCGTCTTCTGCCTTCTCAGTCAGATCACTTCTGATCTCACGCTCAATAGCCGGCGCAATAAGACGCTTATAGCTGTCCTCTGTTACCTCTTTCAAAATTGGTGTAGTAAACGGATTCTCACGAGTGATCACCTGTTTCTCCAGATAACGGATAATATCCTCCTCTGGTGCTGCGACCTTGATTGTCAGGAATTTCTCCTTCTCACCACGGTTCAATGCCAGTACACGGTGACCAGCAAGCTTCTTAACCGGCTCTTCAAACTCATAATACATCTCATAAACAGACTGTGCCTCCGGATCCTTTGCCACAGAACTGATCGTTCCTTTCTTTGCAGTAAGGTCACGGATGTGAATTCGGTAATCTGCCTCATCAGAGATATGCTCTGCAATAATATCCTTTGCCCCGGCAATGGCATCTGCCACGGAAGCAACCTCTTTTTCCTCAGAAACAAAGGCTTCTGCTTCTTCCTCGATAGACTTGTTTGTCATCTGGAGCATAATGATATTTGCCAGCGGCTCCAGTCCTTTTTCCTTGGCAATGGTAGCACGGGTACGTCTCTTCGGACGGTATGGACGGTAAAGATCCTCTACCACTACCAGTGTCTGTGCAGCCAGAATCTGTGCCTTCAATTCTTCTGTCAGCTTGCCCTGATCCTCAATGCTGGAAAGCACCTGATTCTTCTTGTCCTCCAGATTGCGAAGGTAGGTCAGTCTCTCATTTAAGTTACGAAGCTGCTCGTCGTTTAAAGTTCCGGTAGCTTCTTTTCTGTATCGTGAAATAAAGGGAATGGTGTTTCCCTTATCAATCAATTTAACGGCAGCTTCAACCTGCCATTTTTCCACCCCAAGTTCCTGGGTGATTACCTGTAAAATATCCATTTTTTCATTCTCCTCTTGTTGCTTGTATTTCTGTATGAACATTCTTAGTCACAGAATCAATCAATAATTGATAATTCTTTCGAAATTTCCTACATGCTGTAGTATTCCAGATATTCTATGCCTCTGAATTATAATCATCATTTCTGTCATTTCTGTAACCATCACTATTTTCTGCATTATATCTGCTTCCGAAATTTGTCTCTTCGTTAAATCCATTTCCGTCTGCATTATAATAACTACCCGCGGTGAATCCGTCGCCTGGCAGTCTGTGATCCAGTTCTCCGTTCAGATCCCGGTAAAATGCCACCATGGACATTTCCATATACGGCATGATCCAGAAAAGTGCAATATAAAACGTAAACACTGATAAAAATAAAACTGGGATAAAACTAAGGTTCAGCTTGATGTATCTCCACATATTTCCTTTCATCAGTACAGCACTCTCCTTCAAAGCCTGTATTCCTCCAAGCATTGGATCATCTGCCATAAGGAAATAAGTCATGGCGAATGGAATGGAGATCAGGAAATTCAATACCGTACTTACTGCCAACAATACCATTGTAGTGGATAACCACTGGATCTGTGATTCCACAGTAAGTCCCGGATCGGTTGTATAGCTCACATAATAATAAGGAATTGCAGTGATCACCTGAATCAGCGCCAGCACAAACCCTGCAATGATCACTCTGTCTGGCTGATTCCGGAAAAAGTATCCCAGGTCTGACAGGGAAAATTCTTTTCCCCTGGAAATATTCAGCATCATGTAGCCCATTCCAGCCGAAACAATTCCCACGATCAGAGATACGATCAGCATAAAGATTTCGCTAAGTGCAAGATCCAGGGCAGATGTTCCGGAAAACAGATTCGTGGAAAGAACTGTTCCCAACAGATTTAATCCATATACCGCCAGAAGCCCAAGGATCACCGTGCCATAATGCCCCTGCAATGCGGTTTTCGCCTGTCTTTTTATCTCTTTCGTTGTTCTTTTTTTCATAATCATCATTCTCCCTTGCAGTGAAACAGCAGGCCGGGACTTTACTGCATCCCGGCCATCTTGCTTTCCACTACGCAAAAGCATTTCCATTAAAAGTTCTTTTATCCAAACTATCCCAAAGGCTTTCTGCAAGCTATGCTATGCAGTCCGTTTACTTCCCCAGAAAAACAGCGCTACCGTACCAGGACCAGTATGGCTTCCAATGGTGGTTCCAATGTTGTTGATCTCAACCTTACCATTCAGCTTCGGGAAACGCTCTTCCACCATCCTTGCCACTTCTCTGGCATCCTCTATGCAGGCAGACTGGGAAATATAACATTTTCCAGAATAATCAAGTCCACCCTCTGCGTACTCTTCCATTTTATCCACAATTGCACGGATTACTTTCTTCTTGGTGCGGATCTTATATCTTGGAATCAGTTTTCCCTGATCATCCATATTTAAAAGCGGGCAGATATTCAACATAGTACCGAAAAAGCCGCTGGCCTTGGAAATGCGGCCGCCTCTGATATAAAACGTAAGATCTGTGGAAAAGAACCAGTGGTGCACATTCAGCCTGTGTTCCTTGGCCCATGCAAAAACCTCTTCTATAGATTTGCCCTCATCTCTGAGGTCTGCCAGGCGGTCCATGAAAAGTCCATATCCGGAAGACGCTCCAAGAGAATCCACAACCAGGATCTTCCGGTCCGGATATTTTTCCTCCAGCTCTTCCTTTGCAATATTGGCAGAATTGACAACACCGGAAATCCCGGAAGACAGACATACATGAAGCACATCCTTGCCTTCTTTCAGAAACCCTTCAAAATATGCTTCAAATTCCTCTGCGTTTACCTGTGAGGTCTTCGTCATAGCTCCATCCTGCATGGCTTTGTAAAACTGGTCAAAGGGCATAGACTGCCCCAGATCATCTGCATATTCTTTTCCATCCAGTTCATAATGAAAGCAGATATAGGAAATATTTCTCTTCTCAAAATGTTCTTTTGTAAGATCTGCTGTAGAACAGCAGCTGATCACATAGTCGCCCATATTTCCCCTCCTGTTACTCTTAAATTCCTGATTAGATTACCGGAATCTGCCTTTTTGAAAATGCTCCGGTAATACTTATTCTGGTAAAATTTCATTCAAGTATTCAACACTTGCCACGGTATCCGGATCTTCGTCCTTGTTGAACCAGAACTGGGCACGGTTATCGATTTTTGTATCTGCTGTTTTGTAGATATTCAGATAATCCCCATCCTCTGCATATTCATAGCCTTTCGCCTCTGCTGCAGCGATCAGATCTGCCTTTTTCGCACCCAGGGTATAACCACCTGAAAGCTTCAGGGTAAGTGCCTCACTGTCGTAAGAACCAATCTCCAGATCACGTACAAAGCAGTTCTCAATGGAAGTTGCGTTCTGTGTAAAGTTATATACGCTGAAGTGTACACTCTGGTTATTCTTCATCATATCTACAAATTCCAGATCCCGGCCAGCAACATAAGCATCGTCTGCAACATCCTGAAGCTCCCAGCCGTTTGCCAGAAATGCTGATACAGGTGCCGGAAGTGAATACAGATCACCACAATACTCAACCTGTGGTGCCAGTATATCATCACTCAGCTCAGTTGGAGCAGTATAGGAAGATACGATTTCCGGAACCTCATCACTTACGCTTCCCTTGTCAAATCCCTCTGGTTCAACATAGTTGCGCAGATCTATTTCCTTCAGGGTATTGTCATCTTTATATACACTCAGACGGATTTCCTCATAATAGTCCTTGGAATAAGTATACTGGGTATACAGATCACCCTCGTATGTGTCACTTGGATCCCCGTATGCAGCTTTAATATCTTCCAGTGAGGATTTTCCCATTATGATTCCACCTGGCAGTTCCACAGGTGTGGAGCCTGCATCAAAATCGTAATTTGCATTAATATCAATACCTGCTACCAGACATTGATTCACAGGTACTTCATTAATTCCAAGATTTATAACATCTACAGAAATCCGGTCATCCCCTTTATAGAAGCTGATCGAGCCATAAGAATTGGTACTGACTCCCATTTCCGGATCCTCATTTTTGCCAAGGGTCCAGTCCTGCGCTGCAAACTCTTCATAATACATTGGGAACTGGTAGACCTTATCCCCGATCTTAATCTGAAAGTCATAGAGATTATCTGACAGCTCAGTGGCAGATGCCTGGTCTGTACCTGTTTCTTCACTGGCTGCTTCCGTTTCGCTGGCTTCTGCGTCTTCACCAACAGCCTCCGCTGCTTCTGTCGTCTCTGTGTCCTGTGCCTCGGCATAGCTCATTACCGGTGCCGCACACAGACACATTGCTGTAAAAAACACTCCCAATACCTTTCTTTTCATACAGAAATTCCTCCTTAGTATGTTTATACTTATCATTCATGACTTTTCCAGAAAAGCTGACACCCCTATCAGCTTCATTTATGAAGATAACCTTCTACATACATAATCCTGGAATCAGCCAAAACAATACATACATTACGGTCAGTCGGCAAGCCCGAATGCGTCATGTACCGCGTTCATGGCTTTGATTCCGTCTTTTTCATTGATCAGTACTGTAATACGGATCTCGGATGTGGAAATCATATTGATGTTTACTCCTTCATTGTAAAGGCTCTCAAACATCTTCGCTGCCACACCTGGATTGCTGAGCATACCGGAACCTACAATAGAAAGCTTGGCGATATTACGCTCAGAATGAAGCTCCTTAAAGCCAAGGCGCTCCTGATTTTCTTCCAGGGCTGCCACAGCGTCCTCCAGATCATCCTTATTTACCGTAAATGAGATATCCTTTGTTCCTGCCCGTCCAATGGACTGCAGGATCACATCTACATTAATATTTTTCTTTGCAAGGGTATCAAATACCTTAAACGCAACTCCTGGAACATCCTTAAGTCCAAGCACTGCGATCCTTACCGCATCTGTATCCAGCGCAACTCCGCTGATCAGCATTCTTTCCACGCTAACAACCTCCTTAACTACCGTTCCTTCACTGTTATTCAGGCTGGAGCGAACCACAAGAGGTACTCCATATTTCTTCGCCATTTCCACAGAACGGTTGTGAAGTACGCCCGCTCCTGATGTAGCCAGATCCAGCATCTCATCATATGTGATCTCTTTCAGCTTTCTGGCATTTGGAACTTTACGGGGATCGGCTGTATAAACGCCGTCCACATCTGTATAAATCTCACAGGCATCTGCATGAAGTGCTGCCGCCAGTGCTACTGCAGTCGTATCCGAACCGCCCCTGCCCAGAGTGGTATAATCATCATACTTATCAACCCCCTGGAATCCGGTAACGATCACGATCCTGCGTGCATCCAGCTCACGGCGGATACGCTCTGTATCGATTCTTTTTAATCTTGCATTCTGATGGCTGCTTGTGGTGTGCATAGTCACCTGAAAGGCATTCAGGGAAACAGCCGGGACTCCCAGCTTATGCATCACCATTGCCATCAGGGATACGGACATCTGCTCGCCAATGGTAAGCAGCATATCCATCTCACGCTTCGGTGGCTTATCGTCCATATCATGAGCCATACTGATCAGCTCATCTGTATACTTTCCCATGGCAGACAAAACAACTACCACGTCGTTTCCTTTTTTATATTCTTCGATACAGCGGTTGGCAACATTATACATCCTCTGCTTGTCGCCAACAGAAGTACCGCCGAATTTCTTAACTATCAGCATAGTTTATCCTTTCACGCTGTCAGTTTCCGTTATTTTATTCTATTATCTGCCGGTGCAGATGTTTCTTTGGTTCAGTCTTTTACACGGATCATGCCAAGCACATTTTCTCCGAGAGCTTTCACACGCTCTTTGTACTCGCCCTGTGTCATCTTTGGAGTTACGAAACCAAACTCCTCTGGAAGGGAATCCAGCTCGATCACTGTATCAACCTTGCCAAATGCTTTATCCACTTCGTCAAGGGAGGTATCCTTCACACGGACAAAGAAACGTCCCTCTACAGAATCCGGATCCATAAGAGTCATTTCTTCATTGCTCCAATTGGTAGCAATAGTGTCATGAAGATGACCAGCTGCCTCAACAACATCAGCAACGACCGCACTTGCAGTAGGAAGCTTACCAGCTCCGCTTCCATAGAACATAGCGTCTCCAAGCATATTTCCATGAACGAAAATACTGTTAAATACACCGTTTACACTGTAAAGCGGATTCTCCTGTCCTACAAGAAATGGCGCTACAAGTGCATAGAAAGAATCTTCTCCTAAACGTCTGCTTGTACCAAGAAGCTTGATGCTTCTGCCCATTTCCCTTGCGTATTCCATGTCCTCAGGTGTGATCTTTGTGATCCCTTCTGTATAGACCTTTTCGAAATCCAGGAATCTGCCATAGGCAAGAGAGGAAAGGATCGCGATCTTACGGCATGCATCCTGTCCTTCCACATCAGCAGTAGGATCCGCTTCTGCATAGCCTTTTTCCTGGGCTTCTTTCAGAACGGTGTTGAAATCTGCACCTTCTGTATTCATCTTATCCAGCATGTAGTTGGTCGTTCCATTTAAGATTCCGGTAACCTCATCAAGCACATCTGCTGTAAGAGAACCATTTATCGCGCGGATAATGGGGATTCCACCGCCGCAGCTTGCCTCGAAAAGGAAATTGATCTCTTTCTCTTTCGCGATTTCCATAAGCTCAGGGCCATACTTGGCAACCAGGGCCTTATTGGAAGTGCACACGCTTTTGCCAGCTTCAAGTGCTCTCTTGGCAAAAGTATAGGCAGCACCGGTTCCACCCATAACTTCCACTACAATATCAATTTCCGGATCATTTACGATCTGCTCAAAATCATGAACAAGGATCTCTTCTACCGGGTCTCCAGGAAATTCCCTGAGGTCCAGAACATATTTGATTCTGATTTCTTCTCCGGCTCTTTTGTTAATGATCTCATGGTTGGTGCGGATGACTTCTACTACACCGCTTCCAACTGTGCCATATCCTAACACTGCAATATTTATCATCTGTCCGTTACTCCCTGCCTAATATTTTTAAATAATGGATTCCTTCCATCTGTTCAATGTCATCCACCATTGCCTCTGCATCCCCCTCTCCCTGAAGGATCTGTACACTTAAGGTAAGAGTGGCAATACCACTAATGGGAATACTCTGATGTATGGTCAGAATATTGCCATGATTCTCTGCAATAGCCCGAAGAACATTCGATAAAATTCCTGGTTCATCGTCCATCTGTATAATGAATGTGATGGTTTTCCCCTTGGCTTCCTCATGGAATGGGAAAATGTCATCTTTATATTTATAGAAAGAACTCCGGCTGATTCCTACGGCATCTGCCGCCTCCTGAACCGTCGCTACACGCTTGGACTCTAAGAGCTTCTTCGCAGCGACCACATTCAGGAGTACTTCTGGCACAGCCCGTTCCCGCACCACAAAATATTTATTCTTATCTGTCGTCTTTGGCATTTAAATTTACTCCGCCGGTTTCTTGGCAAGCGCGATCCATTTCAGATAGGCATTGATGAAAATATCAATACCACCATCCATAACCGCATCAACATTTCCGGTTTCTTCATTGGTACGATGGTCTTTCACCATGGTATATGGCTGCATAACGTAAGAACGGATCTGGTTACCCCAGCCGATATCGGTTACCTCACCACGGATTCCGGAAAGCTTGGCTTCTGCCTCCTGCTGTTTCAGAAGATATAACTTCGCTTTCAGCATCTGCATAGCCTTATCTTTATTCATATGCTGGGAACGCTCATTCTGACACTGTACCACGATTCCTGTAGGGAAATGGGTGATACGGATAGCGGATGAGGTCTTGTTGATATGCTGTCCACCGGCACCGCTGCTTCGATAGGTATCAATACGGATATCCTCGTCATTGATCTCTACATCCAGGTCTTTCTCAATATCCGGCATTACATCGCAGGATACAAAGGAGGTCTGACGTTTTCCGGCCGCGTTAAACGGGGAAATACGCACCAGACGGTGTACACCCTTCTCTGATTTCAGAAGTCCGTATGCATTCTCTCCATTTACCTGGAAGGTAACGGATTTCACACCTGCTTCATCGCCATCCAGATAGTCCAGCACTTCAATGGAAAAGCCCTTGCGGTCAGCCCAGCGTGTGTACATACGATACAGCATGCTGCACCAGTCACAGGCTTCTGTACCACCGGCTCCTGCATTCAGCTTGATAATGGCGTTCTCACTGTCATACTCTCCTGAGAGAAGAGTCTTCACGCGGATGCTGTCAAACTGAGCCTGGAATTCATCCAGCATTTCCTGGATTTCCTCGATCATGGACGGATCATTTTCCTCATAGCTCATCTCGATCAGGGTCTCCATATCTTCCATCTGTGTCACCAGATTCTGATAGGTTTCCATGTCGTCCTTCATGCTCTTTAATTCTTTCATTTTCTTCTGGGATACTTCTGCATTGTCCCAGAAGTCTGGCGCTTCCATTTCGCGCTCTAATTCTTCAACCCGCTTCTCCTTGTTAGCCAGGTCAAAGTGAATCCCTCACTTCCACTAATGGTTCTGTGTATGTTGCAAGAATGCTCTTGAACTGGTCTAATTCAACCATAGCTTCACCTTCTTTCTTATATTTCTCCAACAATGCCGCCTTTTAGAGGATGGTTAAAAGCCCCCGGACGACACACAGACTTTCAAACTATACAATAGCATATTTAGGGGCAAATTACAATAAAAAGCCGCCAGTGGACTCTATTGCAATTTTTTCTCAAATATGGGTTTTACAATTACTTGAAAAATCCCTTTATTTCTTTTATCATTAAGGAATGTTCCTTTCATGATCCGTAACGCCCAAGTATAACAAAATTAGACATGTTATCTTAGAGAGACTATTTCTGAATTGCTTTTTGGAATTTAGCAAAAATGAGGTATTTTATTTGAAAAAGAAAGAATTTATATTTATTAGTGCACTTCTGGCATTTTCAATACTGCTTTGTCTGTATGTTTATGTAGTTCCCCATGGCAAATACGGTTCTATCCATATCACGGTAAATGGAGAACTTTATGGTACTTATTCCCTTGGAAAAGACCAGGTAATCCAGATTGGTGATACAAATGTCTGCGAGATCAAAAATGGGGAAGTAAAAATGACAGAAGCCGACTGCCCGGATCATCTTTGCATGAAACAGCCTGCAGTTGGCAGTTCAGGCGGTTACATTGTATGCCTGCCGAACAAAGTGGTAATTCAAGGAGAGGGCGGTTCAGATTCCCAGGATTCTTCTGGCGGATTTGACGCAGTGGTGTAATGTGATGAATCAGAAAAAAACAGCATATCTTGGGCTGTTCGCAGCCATTGCCATTATTTTCGGCTATGTAGAATCCCTGATTCCTTTTTTTGCCGGAATTCCCGGTATGAAGCTTGGCCTTGCCAATCTTGCCGTACTTTTTGTCCTGGAAAAATACACCTGGAAGGAAGCAGCCCTGGTTTCCCTGGTGAGGATCCTCATCATTGGATTTATGTTTGGAAATGGTTCCAGCATTATGTACAGTCTGGCAGGCGCTACCCTTAGTCTGATGGTAATGGTATTCGTAAAGAATAAGATTGGCTTCGGACATCTGGGCGTCAGCGTTGCCGGCGGTGTTTCCCATAATATCGGACAGCTTCTGGTGGCGGTTCCTGCCACCCATACAGTTGGATTGTTATATTATTATGCACCGGCGCTGATGGTGTCCGGAGTGGTCACGGGACTGCTGATCGGAGTATTGACAAGGGAAGTTCTTAAAAGAATCCCCTAACTACGCCGACCGGACTCCTGCTTATGTCGAAAAAAATCCTCCAGGCAGTAATTTTTACTGTTCCCTGGAGGATTTTTTCTGTTTCCGCATTAATAGATAGCTTCTTACTTATAGATAACTTCTTTTTTATTTTATTTCCAGTCCGCTTACTTCGTATCCATCTTTCATCAATTCAAACTGATCCATCATTCCGTCTGTCACATACACATTTTTGTCCTCATCCACAAATACGGCTTCTGCCCCATATTTTTCCAATAAGGGACCAGCCTTTTCCATGCCAAGAACAAAGCAGGCTGTAGAAAGTCCATCTGCCAGATATCCCTGGTCGCAAACGATTGTCACAGAAGTCAGCCCATTCCATACCGGATAACCGGTTTCTGGATCCAGAATGTGGTGGTAACGCTTTCCATCTTCCATAAAATATTTCTCATAATCACCGGAAGTAGAAAGGAACTGTCCGTCTTCCAGAGTGATCACCCCAAGATAATCTCCTTCTGTATCCCTGGGATCTGTAAGAGCAATCTTCCAGGCGCTACCGTCGGGCTTTTGCCCATAGGTTAATACGCTGCTGCCCCCAAGATTCAGGATCATACCGGAAACCTCCGGCTGGGTTTTCAGGTAGTCCACGATCAGGTCACAGCCCATTCCCTTTCCCACCGCCCCAAGATCCAGGGTACAGCCATCCAGAAGCGTCACCTTGTTTCCATCCAGCTGGATTTTTTCATAGCCAACGGCCGGAAGGAGCTGGTCAAGCTCAGATTGCTCCGGTATGTGGGCATTTTCGCCGCCAATATCCCACAGGCGGATAATTTTCCCAAGAGTGGGGGCAAATGCCCCATCCGAATCCTCCGACAGCTGACGGATTTTCCCAAGATCTGCTGCAAGCTCGTCGGAAACCTCTACGGTTTTACCATCTGCCGCATTTAACCGGGAAATCTGGGAGCCTTCATCTGTCCATGACAAAAGGCTTGTCTCCATTTCCCGCAGCTTTTCTCCAATCTGTGTGTTAATATCTTCCCCAGAAGTATATAAGGTTTCTGAAACCACCGTATCCATTGCAAAATCTGTGTTTGTGTATTTTTCAACGTCATCCGCATACGCAACTGTAGTTGTCTTTACGGATGAAACTGCTAATAATGATGCGCCCGCCACACCTGCAAGCATTGCCTTACCAGCAATGCCTCTAAATGCTGGTTTTCCTGCCTGGTGCAATTTTAGTGTATTCTTTTTTTTGTGTTCCCCTGGAACCAGTTCTTTTCTTTTACTCATTTTCCATTCTTTCTACTATGGCATTGTTCTGCTATGTCATTTTTCTACTATATCTTTTTTTCTTTCCGTCTTGCTCATCCTGTCTTTCAAGAATTCCGATCCTTATATTTTTCTTCGGACAGATTCCCTGGCATGCATGACAGCAGATACATTCTCCTGAAAAGGGAGTATCACCGTCAATGTCAAGATGAGCCGGGCATCTTTTTTTGCATGCACCGCACTTCGCCGGACAAATACTTCTGTCACGATTAAATAATGCAGACGGTACTATAGGCATTATAGCAAAAACTGCTCCCATTGGACAGAGAAACTGACAGAAAAATCGTTCCTGGGTACACATCCCGATCATAATCAGAATCAGTAAAATAATCCCAATTTTGTATGCTGCTCCTGGTATCCTTCCTGCTGTCAGCATGGAAAACACATCCCATGGGCTCATTCCCTGAAGCCTGCCATACCAGCCTGTCAGAATGGAACCAAGCAGGATCAGAAGCCAGATATACTTCACCTTCTGGAGAACCCGGACCGTCTTTTCAGAATAGCCGTGACGCCCCTTTTTATGGAACAGCTTCTGTCTGATAAATACTGTCAGCTCATACAAGGCATCTCCCAGCGACCCAAAGGCACAGGCATATCCGCAGAAATGCCTGCCAAATAAACAGGTAAAAACAAGCAGCACTGCAGTCACATCCAGAAAGGAATTCCATGTAATAGCTTCATGAGCCGCAATTGCCTGGAAAATAGATTTCACCCCTGCAAATGCTGTTGAAAATAATGCAGGTGCAAAGATGAAAAACAGAAGCTGTATCACGGCGCGGAGCAACCGGATTTTTCTCTGTCTTTTTTTCATGGATTTTCCGCCTTTCCAAGTGCATCATTTACAGCATTGATGATACCTGTAGAACTAAAGGTAGCTCCGGAAATGGTATCTACATCTGTGCTTTGTGCCGCCAGGATCGTGCTGATCACCCCTTGTCCCTGGGCAAGATATGCAGAATCTTCCCCCGGTGCACTTACTACCTGAATATCTGTTATGGTATCATTCTCAAGAGTAACCTGAACCTGGATATTCCCTCCAAATCCCTGGCCATCTCCTGTGTAGGTTCCATTTTTGTAGGCAAGATCAGCATCTTCCTCTGTTTCTTCTGAAGAATCATTCCTTGTGCCATCGGTATCTTCTTCCGTTTCGTCATTTCCATTCCCGTTATCATTATTCTCTTTATCTGTGCTATCCTTCTTTTTCTCTTCTTCCGCCTTTTTCTTCGCTTCTTCCTGGGCTTTTGCCGCTTCCTCTATTGCACTTAAGATTTCATCCTGCTGCTTTTCCAGAGCTTCCACTTTCGTAGTCAGACTGGCCAGCTGCTGGTCTTTTTGGGTATCGCTGTCTTTTTTTTGCATGGAATTATATCCCAGGACAGCGCCTATGATCAGAATAAGACATAAAACTCTCATAATAAAACTCTGGTATTTCATGGGTTAAGCTCCTTTTGCCTGATTTAATGCGTTTTTGAATGCCTGGATAATTCCCTTGGAGGAATAGGTGCAGCCAGATACGGTATCTACACCATCTGCAGACTGATTTCCCAGCACCTGTCCAAGGATTCCATTCCAGGCATCTTCTACATAATCCTCGTCATCATAGGAGGTATATGTGGCGCTTGCGATCTGACCTCCCGCTATGGTCACGGTAACCTGTACGCTGTCAGGTCCGTCATTGCCTTCCCCGATACCAGTGTAGGTGCCATCTTTATACACGCCTGCCGGAACAGGTTCTGGCGCTTCTGTTGGTTCCGGAGTTCTTGTGGGCTGCGGGGCTTCGGTCGGCTGCGGCACACTGGTTGGCTGTGGGACATCTGTTGGCTTCGGTGCGTTTGTTGGCTGCGGGGCTTCGGTTGGCTGTGGCGCACTGGTTGGCTGCGGCGTATTCGTCGGCTGTGGCGTATCCGTCGGTTTCGGGGTGCCCGTCGGTTGTGGTGCGCTTGTGGGCTGTGGCGTTACAGATGGCTTCTCTTCTGTATTTCTCGCCTGCTCCAATGCAGCTTTCGTGGCGTCCAGAATACCAGTGGAAGAAAATGTGGCTCCGCTGACCGTATCAATTCCTTCTGCACTTTGTTTTTCCAGGATCTGAGGCTGTATTTTTCTCCATGCTTTATTAAAAAAGCTTCTTGTGTCAGAATTGGTATTTGCAATTTCTGTAATTTTGCCGTCTTCCACTGTCAGACTTATGTTAACCATTCCGGAATATCCATAGGCCGACGCAGAATAGGTACCATCCTTCCATGTTTTTACCTGTGATGGATAATCTGACGGAACATCCGGATTCTCATTGCCAGAATCATCTGCCGGAGCATCTGGGGACGCAGTTGGCTGCGGTGCTTCGGTTGGCTGCACAGTGACAGGAATCTGTGTAGGTACAGGCGTGATTTCCCCTTTTTCCCCAGCTGTGGAATCTGCATTTGCCTGGGAAAGAGCCTGGGAAAGGGCTCCTAGAATTCCGTTGGAGGAAAAAGTAGCTCCACTGACCGTATCTACACCGGACAGACTTTGTCTGGCAAGCACATCTGCCTTGATCGTACTCCATGCCTTATTGAAAAATTCCGGCGTATCGGTATTGGTATTGGTTATTTTCTTAATTTTTCCTTTTTTAATGGTAACCTGTACAGTTACAATGCCATCAAAGCCTTCTGCCTGTCCTTCAAAAACACCATCTTTATAGTTTACAGTTGTATCCTGCTTAGGCTTTTTGGATGGCTTGGGCGTCGGTGTAGGTGTGGTTTTTTTGCCACCAGCAGCTTTTCCAAGAGCGTTTTGTACGGCCTGGATGATTCCATTAGAAGAATATGTCGCGCCACTGATTGCATCCACATTGGGTGACTGGCTGGAAAGAATCCTGCTGATCACTCCTGTTGCGGAAGACAGATAAGACCCCGTTTCGCCAGAGGCACTTAAAATATCTATTGCAGTGATTTTTCCTCCAGATACCGTCACCTGAACCGTGATCGTACCCCCGAAACCAGTTCCACTTCCCTGATAAGTTCCATCTTTATAGCCATCCTCTGGTACTTCTGTGGTGGGTGTGGTAGTAGTCCCCTGCCCTTGTCCGGACGCTTCGGCTGATTTTACAGGCAAAATCTTTGAAGCACCTTTTTGTATGCCTCCCTTTTTTAACGTTGTTTTCGAATTCTTTTCATCCGTTGAAGACGATTTATTCTTTCCACTTTCTGTTTCATCCTCATCTTCATCGGAATAAGCGGTCTTCATCCAGCTTCCCAGTTCCTGGGAGTTTACAATCGTTTTTTCTTCCGTAGCTGTCTGGGGCTTTACCCCCATAATCTGAGTTCCTGCTGCTGCCACTGCTGCGATCACCACCGCAGCCGGAGCAAGCTTCACCAGATTTTTTTTATCAAAAGGACTTTTATTGTTGTCTGTGTTTTTCATGCTGTCTCCTGTTATTTTTCTTCTGCCGGATCATCCAGCTGCTTTTCCTGTTATTTACAAAAGCCGCAATTTCCTTATACAAGCAAAAGCAGGGGCTGTAAAAAAACGGCCCCCGTTTCTGCTTGTTTTCTATTTCCTGTTTTGTGTTTCTTCCTTTTTATTTTACTTTCACTTTGAACTTTTTGGATACTCCATTGCAGGTAACTGTGATGGTTGCAGTTCCTTTCTTTTTGCCCTTTACAACACCCTTTGCAGTAACAGTTGCTACTTTTTTATTGCTGGTTTTATAAGTTACTTTTCCAGATGGTGTGGCTGTTGCCTTGATGGTTACTGTCTTGCCCTTTTTGATAGTTGCGGAAGACTTCGCCAGCTTCAGAGCCGGATTCTTAACCTGGATGGTAACCTTCGTGCTGTATTTTCCAACTTTTACAGTAATGGTTGTTTTTCCTGCTTTTTTAGCAGTTACAACACCTTTGGAAGAAACCGTTGCAACCTTTTTGTTGCTGGAAGTATATTTCACAGTTCCACTGATCGCATTTTTGGTTGCTGTGATCTTCGTAGTCTTTAAGCCCTTTGTATAGATAACTGCATTGCCGGCTTTTGCTGTAACACCTGCCTGAACAACAGTCACATTAACCTTTACAGAAAGCTTTCCGGCAGTTACGGTAATGGTTGTGGTTCCTGCTTTCTTTGCAGTTACTTTACCATTTGCATCTACTGTTGCCACTGTAGGATCGCTGCTGGTAAATTTAGCTGCTTCTGTGATTCCGCTCTTTGTGACACTGATCACAGTTGTGCTGCCTGTTGTTCCACCAGCATAAATTGTAGAAGCCTGTGCTTTCGCTGTAAGAACCGGTGCAGGAGTTGGGGTTGGCTTTACAACCTCTTTTACAGTAACCTTGCTGGAAGCGCTCTTTCCGCCAAGAGTTGCAGTAATCGTAGCGGTACCTGCTTTTACAGCTGCCACTTTACCGTTTGCATCTACTGTTGCAACTTTTGCGTCACTGCTTGTCCAGGTAACGGTGCCTGTCAGGTTCGTAGTTACCTTTAATGTTGTAGTTGTGTTTTTGTCTGTATCTAATGCTGATGTTTCTGCACTTAAACTAAACTGGGCTTTCACAAGAGTATCCAGAGCTTCTCTTAAATGACCGATCTGCTCTTCCACACCATAAGTGGTCTGCTCTTTGATGTTGGCAAGCATATCCTCGCATTCTTCCAGCTCATTTGCAATGCTGTCCTTGGCTGCTGCCCAGCTCTCTGGTGTATAATCTGCTTCATTTAATGCTTTTGCTTCTGCGATGATATTTTCCAATGGAGTGGAATCTGCATCTCCGGCAGGTTTTGCAATATTTTCCTCTGTTGCCTGGAATCTTACTGTATAATCTGCATATCCAAGGCCATATACGGTTAATGTCCAGTAACCAGTTCCATCATAACCTTCCGGAAGCTCACATCTTAAGGAATCGCTAAGTCCCAGCTGGATTCCCTGTGCTTTATGCATCCAGTTATCTGCTGCAAATTTTGTTCCATAAGACTGAAGCGGGGTGCTGTAGCTGCTGTCGTTTCCGTAGTAAGTCCATTTAACAGCCTGCATTGCAGCTCCAAGTCCGCCGTAGTTTCCAGTAAGGTCAACCCGGAGGAATTCTCCATAGGAACCATTTCCTGGTTTTACAGTAGCTGTGATTCCATCTGCTGTCTTCTGTGCCGCATCTTTCAGTCCAGAGTCAGAACCGTTTGCCCTTGCACTGAAGGTAAATGTTCCGTCTTCTGATTTTACTGCTGTTTTTAAGCCGTTGGTGTTTCCGTTTACTGCTGCAACTGCGCTGTAAGAAGCCAAATTACCTTCTCCATATCCACCAAATAACGTTCCGCCATTTTCAACTACTGTATAAGTATCTTTGAAAGCAGTATAATCAGCTCTCTTCACTTTTACCGGAACATATTTAAGTCCAGTCACTACATAATGGTCGATTGTTTCCCCATTCACGGTACCTCTTCCGAAAGCAACTGTGCTTCCATCTGTGAGGATCATAGTCGCCTGGTCTTTCCATCCTGCCAGCTTATAGGAATTTCCAGCTGTTGTATAAACAGTTGCAATTGTCTGGAAGCTTCCTCTGTGAAGTCCATGGTTGGATGTAGCTCTTGTAACCGTATCAAATGCTCCAAGGTCTTTTTCTCCATGTCTGTCGATCAGATCTGAGGAAGCACTGCTGCCTGCGTTGAGAACATTTTCAGCAGCCCAGTACTGTGCCCAGGTAAGACCTGCATATACATATACACTTTCGCTGTAGGTAAAGGTTACATTTTCGTAGCCAGTTGCATACACAGTAACAGTATCGCCTTCTGCTACAGGTGCATTTGAAAAATCAAGTGTACCATCTTCTTTGACAACTGTTACCGCGCCTCTTCCTGTTGCAGCGTACTCTTTATCTCCGATCTTTACTTTGGAGATGGCCTTAACGTATACCTCAAACTGCTCTGCTGTAATATCTTTTGCTGCAGCCAGCTTGATTTCATATTCGTTATATACTGCAGGCTTAACATCTGTTTTAGCTTCAAATGTTGTGCTTATAGGAGCATATTTTCCATTTGCATCTGAAATAACAACTTCATGCTGTCCCATTGCAAGATCTGCAATTTTTACAGTGTCATTTTCAGCCTCAGCTTTCACACCGTCTACCGTGTACACTTTACTGAAATCAGCCGGAAGCTCTGCGGAAAATTCAACCTTGAGTGCAGTATCAGAGGTTTTTACGTCTGCTGCTGTTGCTGTTACTCCGGTAATTACCGGTACATAGGTATCTTCAACATCAAAATTGATAATTCCTTTACTTGTATAATAAGTCACGCTGGAAATTGTTTTTCCCATCATGGATACATAATGTGCAGAGCTTACCGGGCCGCCATGAACGGTTGTTGTAAATCCCGTACTCCATGCCAGATGTCAGCCTCTCCAGATATTTTCCAGATGACGGAGGGCATATGTTGTTCCATCTGTAGTATTGATCACAGCGCCATAAATCTGGTCTGTGGAGGTATTTATGATGCTGCTTAATGCATCATCATTCAGATCAAGCTCATAGTCTCCATACGTGGTGTCTGTTGTAAAGGTGGAAGCAATAGATACGGTCTGCGTATTCATTCTCTGTATTGGCCCGAATGAAAAGTTTCCGTTTTCATCTACAGTCAGTTCTTTGTAATAAGAAGGTTCTTCCGTTAATGGATAGTAAGAATAATCTTCACTTTCAATCAGGGCATCTTTTCCGGTAAAAGTATTGGAGCTTGTCTGACCTCTGTTTGTAACTGTAATCGTCACGGAAGAATCATCCGTAATCTGCTTCAGATTTGCCAGAACAGACGGATCACTGATCTTTACCGGGAATGTCACACCTGCAAGATTGGTACCTTGGGCATCTGTATGATAAGCTGCATTTCCATTCATCATTCCTGCTGTTCTTGATTTATTCAGAGTAGCAGATGTAAATGCATCAACTTTTACATTATTATTGTTAAGCTGGGATCTGTAGAATGCTTCATAAGGAATATTCATCAGCACATATTCAATGCCTTCCACAGACTGAGCCTCCGACTGTGTTTCTGGCTCTGTTTCCCCGTCAGAAAAAAGCTCTGCATCAGAATCAGAAGTAAATTCCTCCTCAGTCTCCCCAGACTCAAATCCACTTCCTTCCTCTGCAGCTTCAAATCCGTTTTCAGCTTCTTCATAGCTGTCACTGTCATCAGTGCTCTCTTCGTATATGTCAGTAGCTTCCTCCTGGGTATATGCCTCTACAATGGCAGTTTCACCAGATGTAAAATCTTCTGCCATTACGCCAACCGGTGCGCTGGTCATTGCCACAACCACACTCATGATAATTGGAGCAATTTTCCTAAATAACTTTTTGTCAGTCATTTCGTTCCTCCTTTAACTTATGTTAGTTTTTACTAACCGTTGTTTATTTTACAAAATTGTGTTAGAAATGTCTACCCATTTTTCTTCTTAACATTGTACATTTTTTATCAATAAGAGGATGCTAAAATTCCGAAATCCGATATAAAAAGAACCCAGATACAGAAGTCTTCTTACTTCCATACCCAGGTTCTATATTCAGAAATCCATTATATTTTAAACAAATCATTTTCTTTTATGAAAAAAAGCTCTCTGCTACGCTTACATCTGCAATATATCCAACTGTCCCGGTCATAAAAATGGTTCCGTCCTCTTCGATGTCCACCTGAATCATGCCTCCAGGCTGGTTTACGTTAATCCGGTTTTCCATCAGACCTCTTCTGTAGGCTGCGATAGCCGCTGCGCAGCTGCCTGTTCCGGAAGCTTTCGTATATCCAGAACCCCGTTCCCAGATTTCAATCTCCAGATTTCCTTTGTCGATCTGACGGCAGATCTGCAGATTTACCCGTTCCGGAAAATCGTCCGCGTTTTCCACATAAGGTCCCAGCGCTTTCACTTTTTCCGGGGAGATCTGATCCATGAAAATAATGCAGTGTGGATTCCCAATCGTAAGACAGGTTGCCTTGTATTCTTTCTCATGGAATGTAAACGGCTCATTGACTACTTCCCGGATTTCGCCTGTTACCGGAATTTCCCTGGAGAGAAAAGATGCCTTTCCCATATTTACCCGAAATTCTGTAGCTCTGGCATTCAGACATTCGACTTCAATGGTTCCGGATAAAGTTTCAATGGCAAATTTCTTTTCTTTCACGTATTCATTATCCAGCAGATATTTTGCAAAAATACACACGCCATTTCCACTGATTGCAGCTTCGCTTCCGTCTGAATTAAAAATGCGCATTCCCATTTTTCCATTGATTTCTACCGGTCCATATAACACACCATCTGCCCCAAGACCAAATCCACGCTGGCAAAGAAGTGCTATTTTTTTGCCTTGCAGCTGCAACTGGTTTTTATTTGCATCCAGAACCAGATAATCATTTCCTAAGCCCTGATATTTCGTCATGATAATGCTATCTCTCATTTTCCCTTTTCCTTTCCAGCCTGATTTCTATTCTCGTTTTATTTCCAGAAGCGTTTCTTTTATATATAGTATATCGTTTATTTTTCCAATGTATATAGAAGAACTTGCTGATAATATTGCAAAAAATGCACTTTTTAACTTGTAAATAATGCACAGAGCGCATACAATGCTATTAAGAATAAAAGCTGTTTGGCTCTTGCCGGGGCAGTAATCGTGAATTCACCAGACTTACATGGTAGATTCATGTACAAAAGACTTTCTGTGATCTATAGCGCCAAAGAAAGGAAATAAAAATGGAATATTTCAACGAACCTACCGAAAAAACAGGTTATCTTGACCAGGAATTCCGGCTTTTTCATATCAAGGACCAGACCAGACAGGAATTTTCTTATCATTACCACGATTTTCACAAGATTATTATCTTTCTCTCTGGAAAGGCAGCTTACCATATTGAGGGGAAATCCTATTACCTGAAGCCCTGGGATATCCTGCTTGTAAACCGTCACGCCATCCACAAACCTGAAATTGATTTTTCCCTTCCCTATGAGCGTTTTGTATTATGGATCCGTGATGACATCGCATCCGTTGAACTGCTGCGCTGCTTCCAGAAAGCAGTTGACCGGAGCTTTAACCTGATCCGCCTGGATTCCGGAACACAGGAAAAACTAAAACAGCTGCTTTATGAACTGGAAGCCGCTTTAAAGGATCGGCAATTTGGAAGTGAACTTCTTGGGAACGCCCTGTTCACCCAGTTTATGGTTTACATAAACCGTATTTTTCTGGAAAAGCAGTATATTTTTGACACACATTCCTATAGCTGTGACTCCCAGATTGAAGAGCTTCTCCGCTATATCAACCATAATCTTGCAGAGGATCTGTCCATTGAGACCCTTGCCAGAAAGTACTATCTCAGTAAGTATCATATGATGAGAAAATTTAAAGAAGAGACAGGATACACCCTTCACAACTACATTGTAAATAAGCGGCTGCTTCTGGCCCGGACAAAAATCAGCGAGGGCATGCCCGTATTAAAAGCGGCGCAGGTCAGCGGTTTCGCAGACTACACCACATTTTCCCGCGCCTATAAGAAACAATTCGGCGCTCCACCAAGCCAGATGCTATAAATAACAAAAGAACGAATTTCCAAAGACATTATCTCTTCAGAAATTCGTTCTCTTTTAATTACACGTTAGCGGTCTTTCTTCCACAACACTGTTTATACTTCTTACCGCTTCCACAAGGACACGGATCATTTGGATAAACCTTAATTTCTTTTCTCTGAACCGGCTTGCGGACGCTGGAATCATCTTTGTTGGTTCCGGTAACCTTGGCAACCTGCTCACGCTCGATCTTCTGCTCCACATGAACATGATACAGCATTCTGACTGTATCTTCCTGAATGGAAGTGATCATGTTATTAAACATGTCAAAAGCAGCCATCTTATACTCAACAACCGGATCTCTCTGGCCATATGCAGTCAGGCCGATACCCTGGCGGAGGATCTCCATATCATCAATGTGATCCATCCACTTGCTGTCAATGCTCTTCAGAAGGATAACACGCTCAAGCTCACGCAGCTGCTCTGGCTCCGGGAACTCAGACTCCTTCGCTTCGTAAAGCTTCACAGCCTCTTCCTTGATGAGATGCTTCATCTCATTCTTTTTCTTGCCTTTTACTTTCTCTTCTGTAAGCGGCTCGATCGGAATGATCTGGCGAAGTACGGTATTGAACTCGTTCAGATCCCACTCTTCAGAATCCACATCATCAGAGAAGCACATATCTACTGCATTATCTACGATATCTGTGATCATCTTGTAAATGGCATCGCGCATGTTCTCACCGTCCAGAACCTGACGGCGCTCTTTATAAATAATCTCACGCTGCTCATTGTTAACCTGGTCATAGTCAAGAAGATTCTTACGGATACCAAAGTTATTAAACTCGATCTTCTCCTGGGCTTTCTCAATCGCATTGGAAAGCATCTTGTGCTCGATCTGCTCATTCTCAGCAACACCGAGAGAAGTAAATACCTTCATCAGACGCTCAGATCCGAACAGTCGCATCAAGTCATCCTCAAGGGAAATGTAGAAACGGGATTCTCCCGGATCTCCCTGACGTCCGGAACGTCCACGCAGCTGGTTATCAATACGTCTGGACTCATGGCGCTCAGTACCGATAATTTTCAGTCCGCCAGCTTCTCTGGCTACATCATCAAGCTTGATATCCGTACCACGTCCAGCCATGTTGGTAGCGATGGTAACTGCTCCGGCCTGACCTGCCTGGGCTACGATCTCCGCCTCAAGCTCATGGAACTTGGCATTCAATACGTTGTGCGGAATTCCCTCTCTCTTCAGCATACGGCTGAGAAGCTCAGAAGTCTCAATGGTGATCGTACCAACCAGTACCGGCTGCTGTTTCTCATGGGCTTCTTTTACAGACTGGACAACTGCATTGAACTTCTCTTTCTTCGTCATGTATACAGCGTCTTCCAGATCCTTACGCTGAACCGGCTTGTTGGTCGGGATCTCAACAACGTCCATGGCGTAGATATCACGGAACTCTTTCTCCTCGGTAAGGGCAGTACCGGTCATACCGCCTTTCTTATCATACTTGTTAAAGAAGTTCTGGAATGTGATGGTCGCAAGGGTCTTGCTCTCACGTTTTACCTTAACATGCTCTTTCGCCTCGATTGCCTGATGGAGACCATCTGAGTAACGGCGGCCCGGCATGATACGTCCGGTAAATTCATCGACGATCATAACCTCGTCATCTTTTACAACGTAGTCCTGGTCGCGGTGCATCAGATTGTGGGCACGGAGTGCAAGGATGATGTTGTGCTGGATCTCAAGGTTCTCCGGATCTGCAAGGTTCTCAATATTAAAGAATTTCTCAACCTTCTTCACACCCTGCTCGGTAAGGTTGACGATCTTATCTTTCTCATTTACTACGAAGTCACCGGTCTCGATAACCTCCTCGCCCATGATCGCGGCCATCTTGGTCATCTCATGGCTGGCTTCACCACGCTCTAACTGCTGTGCAAGGATATCACAAACCTCATACAGCTTGGTGGATTTACCACTCTGACCGGAAATAATAAGAGGTGTACGTGCCTCATCGATCAAAATAGAGTCGACCTCATCGATGATACAGTAGTGAAGGTCACGCTGTACCAGCTGCTCCTTGTAGATAACCATGTTATCACGAAGGTAGTCGAATCCAAGTTCGTTATTGGTTACATAGGTAATATCACAGTTATATGCCTCGCGGCGCTCTTCCGGCTTCATGTCATTCAGGACAACACCTACTGTCAGGCCAAGGAATCTGTGAACCTGTCCCATCTCGTCAGCATCACGCTTCGCCAGGTAATCATTGACGGTTACAACGTGAACACCTTTTCCCTCCAGGGCATTTAAGTAGGATGGTAAAGTAGCTACAAGGGTCTTACCTTCACCGGTTTTCATCTCAGCGATACGTCCCTGATGAAGAACGATACCACCGATCAGCTGTACCTCGAAGTGCTCCATTCCAAGTACTCGCTTGGCAGCTTCACGTACCGTAGCAAATGCTTCTGGCAAAAGATCATCCAGTGTGGCTCCCTCTTCAAGGCGTTTCTTATATTCTCTTGTCTTACCGCGAAGCTCTTCGTCGGTTAATTTCTGCATTTCGGGACGCAGATCCTCGATTTTCTTAACAAGCGGCATAATACGCTTAACTTCTCGCTGGCTGCGGGTTCCGAAAACTTTTGAAAACATATTCATTTAGTTTTTAACTCCTGTCTGTGTGTATTTGATCATTTATGGAAATACCTCCATCCGGATACATTTCCCTTCACGCGCCATATTGTGAAATATGACGGATTATATTTCTTGTAGAATTACACATTTTGTTTAACATACCAGTCCATTTTAACACTTTTTAGCGTGGAAAACAATAAATATTTGATGAACAAAATATGTCCGGAAAACTTTTTCTGGAAAACGATATCTACTTGTGATACTCTAAAATAACATTCCTAATAAATGGACATGTCTGCTTACGCAGACATTACCATAAATGAAAGCCTATCAAGGAGTACTCGCCATGATCTATCTTTTTCAGGATTTTTCCTCTTTTTCAGATGAATGTCTCAGGCAAAGCCTTTCCCAGATGCAAAAGGACCGCAGAGAATATATTCTCCATTTCAGGCAGATAGATGACCGGAAACGCTCTGCTGCCGCCTGGCTGCTTCTTGCCTATGGATTAAAGCAGGAATACCATTTAGAAGCTATCCCGCCCATCCTGAGAACTGCCTCTGGCAAGCCTTTTTTTTCTGGGGATAATATGCCTTTTTTTAATCTCAGCCACAGCGGCACTTTCGCAGGATGCGCACTGCACTGCGGGGAGATCGGACTGGATATCCAGAAATCCGTACAGCCCCGTCCTTCCCTTATCCGCTGTATCTGTACGAAAGAAGAACTGGCTTCTTTAAAATCAGCTGACGATTTTTGCAGGATCTGGTCTATGAAGGAAAGTGCAGTAAAGCTGACAGGCGAGGGGATCACTGGGAATTTCCGGGATATTCTTAAGCTTCATCCGGATATGCATACTTACACCTCTCCCTTAGAAAATGGCTCTGGCTTTCTTTCTTACAGTATTTATGAAAAAATGAAGATTCCGGTTTATACCGTATCTTTCAGTGAACTTTTTTACCGCCTTCCTGCCCTTCCATGACACTCCAGGCATAAAAGTCCCGGAAGCATATGCCTCCGGGACTTTCTTATTTTCACATATTAAATTTTCAACATTTAAGGAAACAATTCTCTTTAATCTTCCGGCTCGATCAGTCCATAGGTATTTCCTTTACGTTTATAAACAACGTTCACCTGATCGGTTTCTGCATTGCAGAATACGAAGAAATTATGTCCAAGAAGCTCCATCTGTACGCACGCATCTTCCGGATACATAGGCTTGATATCAAATTTCTTGGTACGGATGATCTTAACATCCTCGTCCTCTTCATAATCCTTATCCAGGTAGGCCTTCTGGAAGTTCGCTGCTGCCTGCTGCTTGTCCACGATTTTATTCTTGTATTTCCGAAGCTGACGCTCGATTACTTCCTCTACAAGGTCGATTGATACATACATATCATTGCTGACCTGCTCGGAGCGGATGATGTTGCCCTTAACCGGGATCGTCACCTCGATTTTCTGTCTTTCTTTTTCTACACTAAGAGTTACGACAACTTCAGTGTCAGGAGTGAAATACCTTTCCAGTTTACCGAGCTTATCTTCAACTGCTGTACGAAGCCCGTCGGTCACTGTGATGTTCTTTCCGCTGATAATGAATTTCATGCTTCCATCCCCTTTGCTGTTTGATGGGTATATTATAACACATTAATCCGAGAATTAACATCATTTTCTGAAAAAATTACGAATTTTTTCACCATTTTTTCACAAACCAAAGCAGTTATGACAGTTTTTATAGTTCTCCCACCAATTTCTCAAACGGAATGGTTCCGCCGAACAGATCCAGGGCACTGCCCACTGTCACATCCACCTTTCCTCCTGACGACTGTTTCAGGATCTGGATATCTTCCATACTTCCCACGCCGCCTGCATAAGTCACCGGATGCCCCTGGTATTCTCCCAGAAGCTTTGCCAGCGGAACCTCCACGCCTTTTGCCTTTCCCTCCACATCTACTGCATGGATCAGAAATTCATCGCAATATCCGCCTAATCTTTCCAGCAGTTCCAGGGTTACCTGTTCCCTGGTAAATTTCTGCCAACGGTCTGTGACCACATAATACCCGTGATCCCGTTTCCGGCAGCTAAGATCCAGAACCAGATGCCCCTTTCCCACAGCCTGGACCATTTTCTCCAGATTTTCCCAGGAAATATGTCCATCACGAAATACATAAGAAGTAACGATCACATGGCTGGCACCAGCGTCCAGATAACCAGCTGCATTTTCCGGATTTACCCCGCCTCCGAGCTGAAGTCCCCCGGGGTAGGCCTGTAATGCCAGAAATGCCTGTTTTCTGGTTGCTTCGAAATACTCGGAATCCGCGCTGTTCAAAAGAATAATATGTCCTCCTGTAAGCCCCTTTTCTTTATATAAAGATGCATAAAATGCACCATCCTGCTCTGACACAAAGTTCTCCTGTGCCTGATTTCCGGCGTCTTTAAGGCTTCCCCCTACAATCTGCTTTACTTTTCCATTATGTATATCAATACATGGACGAAATTTCATGATCTTCCCCCTTGCTTTTCCACCTATTACCGCATGCCAAACCCGCTCTACTACGCCAACCGAAAGAGAGCCAAAACTCCCTTATTGCGTCAAAGCCCATCATTGCCACATACAGTCTTGAAATATCTTGTAAAATCATATCATAAAAGAGCACCAAATGAAATACATAGCTTTCATCTGATGCCCTTCTTTTATACTTATTGATTCGTATTCATCATCTGCAAAAAACACTTGTGATTACTGTTTATGACCTGCCTGCAGCCATCTGTTATCTTCCATCTACAGCACCTTCAGCAGCGTCCCCCACATCTTCAACAGCGTCTCCGACGCCTTCCCCTACATCGCGGACTCCATTTGCCACACCGTCTCCAAGCTCTTCCACGCCCTCTCCGATCGCACCTGATACGGAATTGTTATTCTCTGTGGCATTATCTCCTGGTACTCCGGCATTGTCACCATTGCCATTATTATCCGGTGTCGCAGTATCACCATTTACATTGCCGTTATTTGTATCATTTGCATTATTATCATTGCCATTACCTGCGTCATCCACCATATTATCGTCTACCGCGGTTCCATCTCCCACGTTATCCATGGTATCCTCATTTGTGTTATTTGGAACTTCATCTGCTGCATTGTTGTCATTTCCACAGGCTGTGAGCATACATAATGTAAATACCAGCAAAGCACCTATGAGCACACGTTTCATTTTTTTCATCTCATCTGTCTCCTTTTCTTAAGAAATACTTTCAGCTGAAAATACTGCTGTGTATTCCTAATATGTACAGATGGATGAATTTTATTCTGGAAAAAATTACATTTCAGCTAAAGTGGAATTTTCCAGGCCGCTTTCACTCAGCCTTCGATCACGTCACTCATATCGTATCTTCCTGCTGACTTTCCTGCAAGGAATTTAGCAGCCTCTACAGCACCTTTGCCAAATACAGCTTTGGAATATGCGGTATGCTTAAATTCGATCACTTCATCCTGGCCTGCAAAGATCACTTCATGCTCACCTACGATAGAACCACCACGAACTGCAGAAATACCGATTTCCTTCGCATCACGTTTCTCTCTTCTCTGGCTGCGGTCATACACATAATGATACTGGTTATCCATAGCCTCATTCAGGCTGTCAGCAAGGGCAAGGGCAGTTCCGCTGGGGGCATCCACTTTCAGATTGTGATGTTTCTCTACAATTTCCATATCAAAGCCAGCTGTTGCCAGAACTTTGGCTGCATCCTGAACCAGCTTCAGAAGGGTATTAATTCCAAGAGACATATTGGCAGATTTCAGCACAGCGATCTTTTTCGCACTCTCTTCTACTCTTGCAAGCTGCTCCTCGCTTAATCCGGTAGTACAAAGAACTACGGGCATATTTCTCTTCTCGCAGTAATCCATCAGCTTGTCAAAAGCCTTCGGAGAGGAAAAATCGATAACAGCGTCTGCCTCAACCTGGCACTCGTCAATATTGGTAAATACCGGATAACTGTTTTTCCCCTGGTCTGCAATATCAATTCCTGCCACGATCTGGGCATTTGGATCTTTCTCTACGATATCGGAAATAACCTGTCCCATATGACCGTTACATCCGTGCATGATAATTTTTACCATTTTAATTTCCACCTTTCTTTTCTTATGTGAATCTTTATAACTAATGGACATGTCCGCTTATGCAGACAGCACCATAAATGAACGTCGATTGCGCCCCACCTTTGGTGCTCCTACAAGTAGCCACCATATTCGTAACCCGGGCTATCGCTCTGCCTACTCATACATGAAAGAAATCCCGGCAGCCCATTGTCAGACAGCATGCTGCCGCACACCAAAACTGACCGTCTCTATCCGGGATTCCATGATCATCCTTTATGCAAGCTTGATTCCATAATCTGCAAGTGCTTTTTTCAGTCTTTCTTTATTCTCCGGCTCCATCTCGCAAAGCGGCATACGGGTCGGTCCTACATTCCAGCCCATCAGATTCAGGGCAGTCTTAACCGGAATCGGGTTTACTTCGCAGAACAGCGCATTGATAAGCGGGATTGCTTCAAGCTGAAGCTTGGCAGCGCCAGCAAGATCTCCCTCCAGGAATTTCATGACCATATCATGTGTGTTCTTCGGAGCAACATTAGATAAAACAGAAATAACTCCAAGTCCGCCAAGGGAGAGGATCGGGAGCACCTGATCATCGTTTCCTGAATAAAGCTCAAGACATCCGTCAGCCATAGACATCATCTTAGCGATCTGGGAAAGGTCCCCGCTTGCAGCCTTGATTCCTACAATATTTTTCACATTCTTGGCAAGTGTGACAGCGGTAGCCGGCTGGATATTGCAGCCAGTACGGCTTGGTACGTTATACATGATGATCGGAGTATCCGGCACGGAATTGGCAATCTCTGTATAATGACGGATAAGTCCCTTCTGGCTTGCCTTATTATAATAAGGAGTTACGATAAGAAGCGCATCAGCGCCATAAGAAGCTGCTTCCTGTGACATCATAACAGCTGTCTCAGTACAGTTAGAACCTGTGCCGGCAATAACCGGAACTCTTCCTGCCACCTTATCAATCGCAAACTTGATGGTCTGGAGATGCTCCCCGTGAGTCAGTGTAGAAGACTCTCCTGTTGTTCCACAGATAATGATCGCATCTGTACTGTTTGCAATCTGATACTCCAGAAGCTCTTCCAGTTTCTCATAATTTACCTTTCCATCTTCATGCATCGGTGTTACGATCGCAACACCTGCGCCTTTGAAAATTGCCATCTTATTTCCTCCTATTCATCCTTCTGTATTATTTCAGCTGATTTCACTCACCAGCAGGTAAAGCCTGCTCTCTTCCAAGAGTGGTTATGGTAGTCACACTGTCCACATAGTCCAGAAGACCGGGTGCCACCTTATTCCCTGTAAGAATAATATGCATGGATTCATCCTTATGCTTCAGAAGCTCTGCAACCATATCTACAGTCGCAATGTGCTTATCAAGAAGTCCCAGGATCTCATCCAGTACCAGAAAATCACATTCCCTGGTAGCAATTACCTTACGGGCAAAATTCAACCCATTAAGAATATTGCGTTTCTCCTCTGCCTGTTCTTCCTCATTCAGCTGGTCGTAACAGGTCTCCATCTTCTCAAAGCGGAAGATCTTAATATCCAGCTGATCCAGCTCTTCCAGAAAATCCAGCTCACGCCGTTCATTTCCCTTCAGGAACTGAATGATGATCACGCTTTTCCCCTGGGAGGATGCACGCAGAGCCTGACCGATTGCCAATGTGGTCTTGCCCTTGCCGTTGCCGCAATATACTTCTGCTATTTCTTTTTCCATACTGATTCCTCTTATTGTTAAAAATAATGCTACCGACCGGTAACATTTCCCGCAATGCAGCCATTCGCAAATTGCGCCATTTTTAATATGCTTATATTACCGCAAAACGAATAGAAATGCAAGCAGAAGAAATTTTCTATACATATTCCAGTTTGCTCACGGAAACTTCATATGCAGTTCTCTTCTGGGTCTCATTTTCCCCGATCCGCTTCATGTATTCACGGCTCTGTATCCTGCCCCAGATCAATACATGGCCTCCTACCTCAAAAGCTGATGCATAACGGGCATTTCTTCCCCAGCAGATACATGGTATGTAGTCTGATTTTCCATAAGGACGGTTCACTGCAAGGAGCAGATCTGCAATTTCTCTTCCCAGAGGCGTTTTCCGGTAAACCGGCGGCTTACAGATATAGCCATCCAGGAAGATCTGATTTACCGGTGTCTGGGAATCCTCCTCTTCCAGAAACTTCAGTTCTCTGGCAAAAGCCGAGAGCACCAGCCGGTTATGCTTTTCTTCGTGACGGTTATAAGAACGGAACTGTCCATGGATTTCCACATACTGTCCCACATAATCCTGGGTAACATCCACCAGCCTTTCGGATATCATCACCGGAATCCGGTCCTCGGAATCACTAAGCCTTTTTACCAGAAGCTCCATTGTATAGAAGCCTTCTCCATAGACCTGATGGCTGAATGAAAAACCTGTTACGATTTTTCCTGTGATGGAAACCTGATTGTTTTCAATAATTTTATCTGCCATGATGTAGTTCTCCTTCCTCTTTTTCACTTTTTTTCTGCAGACGATTCCAACGCACACTTGTTGGTCTATAATATCTATGAAAAAATCAGCCACTTTAGAACCACAATTTAAAAAAATTTTTCCTGACACCTTGTAATCTGCGAAAAATGTGGTAAACTGGAAAATCGGACATATAATGACAAAAACACATTAATAAGGAAAGAATGTGGCGGAATTCCCGCCCGGTAAAGAAAGGATTTCGATTTTTATGAAGACGAAACGCGAAGATGTACGTAACGTAGCCATCATTGCCCACGTTGACCATGGTAAAACCACTCTTGTAGACCAGCTTCTGAAACAGAGCGGTGTTTTCCGTGCCAACCAGGAGGTTCAGGAGCGTGTCATGGACTCCAATGATATCGAGAGAGAGCGTGGTATCACAATCCTCTCCAAAAACACAGCAGTTCATTATAAAGACACCAAGATCAATATTATCGATACCCCAGGACATGCTGACTTCGGCGGCGAGGTTGAGCGTGTACTTAAAATGGTAGATGGCGTTATCCTTCTGGTTGATGCTTTCGAAGGTGCTATGCCACAGACCAAATTCGTTCTGAAAAAAGCTCTCGAGCTGGATCTGCACGTAATCGTCTGCATTAACAAAATAGACCGTCCGGAAGCAAGACCAGATGAGGTCGTTGATGAGGTTCTGGAGCTTCTTATGGATCTTGGAGCTTCCGATGAGCAGCTTGACTGCCCGTTCCTCTATGCTTCTGCAAAAACAGGACATGCTGTTCTGGACCTTAAGGATACTCCGGAGAACATGGTTCCTCTGTTTGAGGCAATTCTGAAATACATCCCGGCTCCAGAGGGTGATCCGGACGCAGATACCCAGGTACTGATCAGTACTATTGATTACAATGAATATGTAGGACGTATCGGTGTTGGTAAGGTTGAGAGCGGTACCATCGCAGTCAACCAGGAGCTCACTCTTCTGAACCATCACGATCCGGACAAAAAACAGAAAGTTAAGATCAGCAAGCTTTACGAATTTGATGGTCTGAACAAAGTTGAAGTAAAAGAAGCAACAATCGGATCAATTGTTGCAATTTCCGGTATTGCTGAGATTCATATCGGAGATACCCTTTGCGGCGGAGATAACCCGGAGGCAATTCCATTCCAGAAGATTTCTGAGCCTACCATTGCCATGAATTTCCTGGTAAATGACAGCCCGCTTGCAGGACAGGAAGGTAAATATATCACCTCCCGCCATCTCCGCGACAGACTTTACAGAGAGCTGAACACAGATGTCAGCCTTCGTGTAGAGGATACCGAGACAACTGAGTGCTTCAAGGTTTCCGGCCGTGGTGAGCTTCATCTTTCTGTTCTGATTGAGAATATGAGACGTGAGGGTTATGAGTTCGCTGTCAGCAAGCCAGAGGTACTTTATAAAATTGACGAGCGCGGCAAGAAATTAGAGCCAATGGAAATCGCTTACATCGACGTTCCGGAAGAATTTTCCGGTACTGTTATCCAGATGCTCAGCGAGCGTAAGGGCGAGCTTCAAGGAATGAGTACTGCAAGTGACGGTTCTGTCCGTCTCGAGTTCCACATCCCATCCCGTGGACTGATCGGTTTCCGTGGAAACTTCCTGACTTCCACAAAGGGAACTGGTATCATCAATACCATTTTTGACGGATATGCTCCATACAAGGGAGATTTCCAGTACCGTAAACAGGGCTCCCTGATCGCATTCGAGGGTGGCGAGGCTGTTACTTATGGTCTGTTTGCAGCCCAGGAGCGTGGTACCTTATTCATCGGACCTGGCGAAAAGGTTTACAGCGGTATGGTAATCGGACAGAATGGTAAAGCAGAGGATATCGAGCTGAATGTCTGCAAGACCAAGCACCTGACCAACACCCGTTCCTCTTCTGCCGATGAGGCACTGAAGCTGACTCCGCCAAGAGTTCTCAGCCTGGAGCAGGCAATTGAATTCATCGATACAGACGAGCTTCTGGAGGTTACTCCTACCAGCCTTCGTATCCGTAAGAAGATCCTGGATTCCCGTGACAGAAAGAGAGCTTCTATTAAGAAGAATGCGTAAGATTTCATAAAATACAAAAGAGATCAAAATATACCGCAAAGTGGGGCGTGCAGATCGCAGGAATGATTTTTCAAACACGCTCTAGCCAAAGAAAATCGCCCAGACTGTAAGTCTGCGCGATTTTCTTTTTTATAGACTCTCAATTTCTTTCTCTGCCATTCGAAGCTTTTCCAGATTATTTCTTCCTTTTACAATTGGTTTCCTACAGCTCTTTCTTCAACCTGTAAAAATCCTTCACAGCTTTCCAGCCGATCTTCACGATCTTCTTTACATTGATGGAATTGGTTCCACCCTGCCTTGGCTTGAAACTAATTTCGATGAACTTCACTTTCTCCTTATAATGGACAAAGTATGTAGTAAACATAATATTCGGAATGTTGAAATCTTCCGGCAGTTTCCCGATATACTTCGACACCAGATCCGCCTTCATCAGACGGTACGGTGCATTCGCATCGGAAACCTTCACTCCAAAAATGATTCTCAGCAGCAGACATACAACATTCTCCACAAATTTCCTGGATTTTCCATCTCCGCGGACAGTCCGGTTACCGATTACTGCATCGTACCGGCCTCTCTGATTCCAGAAAGGCTCAAATTCATCTGGATTTGTCTGTCCGTCTGAATCTGTCTGGAAAATGTAATCAGCTTTCTGGCTGATGGCATAGCGATAACCGTAAAGAACAGTCGGCCCATGGCCGCCATTTGGCTTGTCCAGCGGGATAAGAAGCGGTCTTGTGGAGGCACACTTTTCAAGAAGCTCATAGGTATTGTCCCTGCTCCCGTCGTTAATGATCACCAGTCTTGATTTTCCCTCATCGTTATGCTGTTCTACCACCGGGTACCATTGGTCGATGGTCTTTTCAATATTCTCAGATTCATTATACGCTGGAATTACGATATATAAACTGGACATAACTTTCTCCACCTTACTCTTTTTTTATTGCTCTTGTAACTATTCTCCTATAATCGCCGCTCTCTAAGTATATTCTGCACTCAGTTCCAAGCACGTTCTGACCTCAGGCTTTCAGTCCAAATTCTTCTGCCAGTTTCTTAAACTGTGGTAAAGAATTCACAATTGTCTCATAAGATACACAATATGCCAGTCTTACATATCCCGGGCAGGCAAAAGAGCTTCCCGGAACCATAAGAATGTTATATTTCTTACCAGCTTCACAAAATGCTTTCTCATCTGCAACCGGTGATTTCACAAACAGATAGAATGCCCCCTGTGGTTTGATACATTCAAAACCAAGCTCTTTCAGACCATTATAAAGAGCCAGACGGTTCTTATCATATGCTGCCACATCCACCTCTGCATCCACGCAACGCGAAATTACTTTCTGGATCAGGGACGGTGCATTTACACAGCCGATGGTACGGTTTGCAATGGCTGCAGCCGCGATCAGCTCCTCGCTTCCATCCGCTTCATCCGGAATAACCAGATAACCGATACGCTCTCCTGGAAGAGAAAGTGATTTGCTGTAAGAATAACCTACAATTGTATTTGCATAATACTTTGTCAGATAAGGCACCTGCACACCATCATAAGCCAGTTCTCTGTAAGGCTCATCAGAAATCAGATAAATAACCGTTCCAAATTCTTTCTGCTTCGCTTCCAGAATTGCTGCAAGTTTTTTGATTGTTTCTTCTGAATAAACAACTCCAGTAGGATTGTGAGGAGTATTTACAATGACTGCTCGGGTCTTCGGTGTGATCTTCTCCTCAAATTCCTCCAGATTCGGCTGGAATGTAGTGGTATCCGGTGAGATTTCCACAAGCTTACCGTCATAATTGCGCACATATGCACCGTATTCCAGGAAATAAGGTGCAAAAACCACCACTTCTTCTCCTGGATTCAGGATTGTCTTAAATGCAACGTTCAACCCGCTTGCAGCGCCAACTGTCATGATCAGGTTCTTTGCTGCAAAAGAGGTTCCAAATCTGCGGTTCAAGGACTCTGCGATTGTCTGGCGTACATCTTCGAATCCAGCATTGCTCATATATCCGTGAAGAACCGTAGGTTCCTCCTCATTTACCAGATCAATAATAGCCTGCCGCACACAATCCGGTGCCGGAACACTTGGATTTCCAAGGCTGAAATCAAATACCTTCTCCGGTCCGTATATGGCACGAAGACGATTTCCCTCTTCAAACATCATACGGATTGCAGAATTATTTTTTACATAAGGTTTCATTTTTTCTGCTATCATTTCATTATTCCTCCAGGCTTCATTTTCATTGGAAACAAGAAAAAGGACCGGTTGACTCCGATCCTTTTTCTTGTTTCCCGGTACTTTATTGTACCGCCGCTGCACTTTTATGTCAACGTTTTTAAGTGTATCTTTAACTTTTCACACTAAGTCTCACCAGTGCCCTCTGCAGCTTGGCTTCCACGATCTTATACTCCTTATCGGAAAGCCCGCCCTGGGCCAGCTTCTCTTTGGCGCGTTCCTTCGCTTTTCCGGCACGTTCTGCATCGATGTCTTCCTGCCATTCCCAGGTTGTTGCAAGAAGACTGCAGCTTCCATCCATCACGGTAAGCATACCGCCAATACAGGCAGCACTGCGGCTGGTTCCATCCTCCAGTATCACATGGGCCTCGCCCATACCAAGAGCGGTACAGAAATTACAATGTCCTGCCAGTATTGCCAGATCTCCGGTAATACTCCGGCAGACTACCCGCTGTACCTCTCCCTCGAAAAGCAGACCGTCGGGGGTACCGATTCTAAGGGGAAATGTCCTCATAGGCAGCCTCCTTTACTGGTTCTGGTTATTCTTTGCTTTCTCAAATACATCATCAATAGTTCCGGCAAACAGGAAACAGCTCTCTGGAATGCTGTCGCACTCACCGTCCAGGATCATCTTGAATCCGCGGAGAGTCTCTTTCAGAGGCACATACTGTCCTGGCATACCGGTAAACTGCTCCGCAACAGAGAAGCTCTGTGACAGGAAACGCTGCACCTTACGGGCACGGCTTACGGTAAGCTTATCTTCCTCAGAAAGCTCATCCATACCCATGATAGCGATAATATCCTGTAACTCTTTATATCGCTGTAAAACCCTCTGTACTGCACGGGCAATTTCGTAATGCTCCTGTCCAACTACCTCCGGAGAAAGGATACGGCTGGTGGAATCAAGAGGATCCACTGCCGGATAAATGCCCTGGCTGGCAATCTCACGGGAAAGTACCGTGGTCGCATCCAGATGAGTAAATGTGGTAGCCGGAGCCGGGTCTGTAAGGTCATCGGCTGGCACATAAACAGCCTGAACAGATGTGATGGAACCTTTTCTGGTAGAAGTGATACGCTCCTGAAGAGCTCCCATCTCCGTAGCCAGTGTAGGCTGATAACCTACAGCCGACGGCATACGTCCAAGAAGTGCGGAAACCTCGGAACCAGCCTGTGTAAAACGGAAAATATTATCAATGAAGAGAAGCACATCCTGATTCTTCACATCACGGAAATACTCTGCCATAGTCAATCCGGAAAGGCCAACACGCATACGTGCTCCCGGCGGCTCATTCATCTGGCCGTAAACCAGTGCCGTCTTATCGATAACGCCGCTCTCCTTCATCTCATTATAAAGGTCATTACCCTCACGGGTACGTTCTCCAACACCGGTAAATACAGAAAGTCCGCCATGTGCCGTAGCAACATTGTGGATCAGCTCCATAATAAGAACTGTTTTACCAACACCTGCACCTCCGAACAGACCGATCTTACCACCCTTTGCATAAGGGCAGATCAGGTCAACAACCTTGATGCCGGTTTCCAGGATCTCTGTGGCAGGCATCTGCTCCTCATAAGATGGTGCCGGACGGTGGATTGCCCAGTGCTCCTTGGTCTTGGGCGCCGGAAGATTGTCTACCGGATCCCCCAGAAGGTTAAATACTCTTCCCAGACACTCTTCTCCAACCGGAACCTTGATGGGTTCACCGGTGTCTACAGCCTTGGTTCCTCTTACCAGACCGTCGGTGGAATTCATGGCGATACAACGTACCGTATTGTCACCGATCTGCTGGGCAACCTCTGCTGTGAGCTTAGTGCCTTCATGCTCAATTTCGATGGCATTGAGAAGTGCCGGCAGCTCGTCATGACCAAACCGGATGTCCAGTACCGGCCCGATTACCTGCACCACCTCGCCAATGTGTTTTTCGCTCATTTAGCAGTCTCCTTATATCGTAGAAGACAAGTTTTTGCCCTTATCTTCCTAAACTGACATGTCACCTGACAGTGACATTATTATTAAGAAAAGTCTTACGTAACAATCTCTGTACTCAGACTCCCTCTGCACCTCCAACAATTTCTGTGATCTCCTGCGTGATGCTTGCCTGACGCGCCCTGTTATAATGCAGGTTCAGCTTCTCGATCATTTCTTCTGCATTACTGGTCGCAGCTTCCATGGCTGTACGTCTCGCAGCCAGCTCGCTGGCAACACTTTCGCATACTGCACCATAGATCAGTCCGGCCAGATATTCCGGAACAATTGCCTCAAACACCTCAGACGCATCTGGTTCATATAGGATCAGATTCCGAATTCCCTTTGTATCCTGCTCCTTTGTCAGATCATTCAGCGGCAGTGCCGGAATCGCCGACGGCTGCTGGGAAAGCATGGAAACAAATCTGGTATAACACAGATCAATGTGCCCAAATTCTCCTTTCTGAAATGCCCCGCAGAGCAGGTTTGCCATTTCAAAACAATCTGCCACAGAAATATCTGCGATTTCAGCAAAGCTCTCTGTGACACAGGATAATCCGTTCCTCTTCGAATATTCCACAGCCTTTTTCCCAATGGGAAGAACCAGAAAATCCTGATCCTTAGAAGCTGCTTCCAGACATTTAAACAGGTTGGTATTATATCCGCCTGCCAGGCCACGGTCTCCGGCGATCAGCACATAACAGCGCTTCTCATTTCCCGATTCTCTGGCATATACAGAGGAAAAATCTGTATTCCCCTGTGCGATATCCGCCAGAGTCTGATGCATGGTCTCGAAATATGGCCGGCAGACCTCAGCCCTTTCTTTTGCTTTACGCAGTTTGGAGGATGCTACAAGTTCCATTGCCTTGGTAATCTGCATGGTGCTCTGAACACTCTTAATACGCAGCTTTACCGCTTTCATGTTTGCAGCCATAAAAAGATCCTCCTCGTCACAATTTATTTCTCAGGTCTTGTATTCACAAAATTCTCAGTGTACTGCTCCAGGGCGCTCTTAAGCTTGCCCTCTGTCTCTGCTGACAACGCGCCTGTAGAGCGGATTTCCTGCATCGCAGCAGCTCCCTGCGCATCGCTGTCAAGCCAGGTATAAAGTCCGGCTTCGTAGCTTCTTACATCCTCTGTGGCAACCTTGGAAAGGATTCCCTTGGTCACCGCATAGAGAATGGCAACCTGCTTCTCAACCGGAACCGGAGCATTCTGATTCTGCTTCAGGACTTCCACGATACGGGCGCCCTGCTCCAGTCTGGCCTTGGTATCCGCATCCAGATCGGAGCCGAACTGTGCGAAGCTCTGCAGCTCACGATACTGGGAGTAAATCAGCTTCAAAGTACCGGCAACTTTTTTCATTGCCTTAATCTGTGCATTACCACCAACTCGGGATACGGAAATACCAGGGTTTACAGCCGGCATAACACCGGAATGGAACAGCTCTGTCTCAAGGAAAATCTGTCCGTCTGTAATGGAAATAACGTTGGTCGGAATATATGCGGAAACGTCTCCTGCCTGTGTCTCAATGATCGGAAGGGCAGTCAGGGAACCACCTCCATGTGCCTCGTCCAGTCTTGCGGCACGCTCCAGAAGTCTGGAATGAAGGTAGAAAACATCTCCAGGATATGCCTCACGTCCCGGTGGACGGCGGATCAGCAGGGAAAGTGCACGGTAAGCAACCGCATGCTTACTCAGGTCATCATAAATGATCAGCACATCTTTGCCCTTGTACATAAAATATTCACCCATTGCACATCCGGAATACGGTGCAATGTACTGCAGCGGGCTGGCTTCTGACGCTGTAGCTGCAACTACAATGGTGTAATCCATAGCACCATTTCTGGTAAGAGTTTCAACCAGGGAAGAAACGGTAGATCTCTTCTGTCCAATTGCAACGTAAATACAGATTACATCTTTTCCTTTCTGATTGATAATGGTGTCCGCTGCCAGAGTGGTCTTACCAGTCTGACGGTCACCGATGATCAGCTCTCGCTGGCCCCTGCCAATGGGAACCATAGAGTCAATTGCCTTAATACCGGTCTGCAGAGGCTGGTTAACGCCCTGTCTCTCGCAGATACCTGGCGCCGGGCTCTCAATCGCCCGGTATTCACTTGTCACAACAGGTCCAGCACCGTCAATCGGCTGTCCAAGGGCATTTACAACTCGCCCGATCATCGCCTCGCCTACTGGAACAGATACAACCTTTCCAGTGCGCTTTACGGTCTGACCTTCGCCAATACCGGAATCATCACCAAATAATACGATAGATACGCTGTTCTCTTCCAGGTTCTGTGCCATACCGAAGCTTCCATCCTCAAATTCAAGAAGCTCACCTGCCATGCAGTTGATAAGTCCGCTGGCTCTGGCAATACCATCACCGACCATAAGAACCGTACCGGTCTCATTCTGTCTGATGGCGTTATCGTAATATTTGATCTGACTGCGGATGACTTTTGAAATTTCTTCAGGTTTAAGCTGCATTTTCTCTATCCATCCTTATACTATAAGCTCGTTTAATTTCCTGGAAAGACCATCCAGGCGGCTCTTTACCGTACCGTCCAGCTGTTTTCCCTCCAGCTCCACTTTAAGACCTGCCAGCACCGTAGGATCTGTTTTCTGGGTAAGGGCAATGGTCTTGCCGCTTAATTTCTCCAGCTTGTCCTTAAGTGCTGTCATCTGCTCCTCTGTCAGGGCAACCGCACTGGTCACTACTGCAGTGGCAATATTATGGTCCACATTGTACCGCCGTGTAAATTCTTCGCAGCACCCTGCATACTCTCCAAGGATTCCACGCTCACACAGCAGTTTGAGAAAATTCACAAGATACTGTTCTGCTTCTGCACCAAATGCAGCATCCAGAAGCTTCGTCCTCTCTTCTTTGGGAATGGAGGGCTCTGACAGCAATTTCACATAATCGGGATTTTCCCGGAAAAGCTGCCGGATCGTCTGCATCTGCTCCAATACAATATCTGTAAGCTGTTCTTCGGCAGCAAGGTCATACATGCTGCCGCCATACAATCTGGCAATCTGCGTCATGATGCCTCACCTACATTCGAAATAAACTCGTCGATCAGTTTCGCGTGATCCTCTTCTTTGATCTCACGCTCGATCACCTTGCAGGCAATCTCCATTGCCATGCCGCCGATCTCATTTTTCACTTCATTGACAGCTTTACGTTTCTCCTGGGCAATATCGCTCTCAGCCTTCTCCTTCATGGCACGGGCTTCCTGCGCTGCGCTCTTCAGGATCTCCTCACTCTGGAGGGATGCTGTCTTCTGTGCCTCTGTCACAATGTCACTGGCCTTCGCTTTGGCCTGCTGCATATTCTGCTCATACTCTGTCTTCATGGCAATTGCCTCTTCCTTTGCCTTCGTAGCGTCCTGAATCTGGGCATCTGCCATCGCTCTTCTCTTCTGAAGCATTTCATTGACAGGCTTGAACAGAAATCTTTTTATCAGATACATCTGGAGAAAAAGGTTGCAGATCTGTGCAACAAACGTCCACGGCACAATTCCTACAAGTTCCTGTACCTGCATGTTCTAACCTCCTGTTGTAACCCTCATTTATCAGCCAAGGAATTTCATAAAGGTACCAGGTGCCACGAAGATCAGAAGCAGACCAGTTACGAAACCATAAATACCGGTGGTCTCTGCGATTGCACAACCAAGAAGCATGGTAGAAGTAACATCACCTTTGCACTCCGGCTGACGTCCGATTGCTTCCAGAGCCTTCGCAACTGCGTTACCTTCTCCAATACCAGGTCCGATACCTGCGATCAGTGCAAGACCTGCACCAATTGCACAACCAGCCAGTGCGATACCTTTTGCCAATACTGTAAAATCCATAATCAAATCCTCCTGTTATTTATTATTTCTCTTTCTTTTTAATACAATTTCAGCTGACGGTTTCTAACAAAATTCTTTTACCATCAGAACAACCTGCCAGAAAAGTGAATTTCCTTTCAGGTTTTCCCTGCATTACTCTTCTGCTGCATTCGCAATATACATCACCGTCAGCATACAGAAAATAAACGCCTGCATGATTCCGGAGAACCAGTCAAAATAAACTGACAGAATTGCCGGAATACCAACATCCAGGAATGGGATCTTCGCCAATACATCGCCTACAATACCCGGAATCAGTCCGAACAGCTTGGAACTGGCCAGTGCCAGTGCCGCATAGATCAGACCATTGATAACCACACCGGAAAGGATATTTCCGAAATGTCGGCATGCCATACTGATCGGCGTTGCGATTTCAGAAAGAATATTAAACGGTGTCATGATCGGGATCGGGGTCGTAAATCCCTTCATATATCCACCAAGACCGTTTGTCTTGATCTTCTGTGCTGTGATCATGGTAAACACCACGATTGCCCATGCAGCCTCTGTGGAAAGATCTGCTGTGGGGCTTCGAAGTCCCACAAGACTGATCAGGTTGGATACCACACTTGTAGCAAACAATGCTGCCACAAAAGGAATCATATACCTGAATTTTTCGCCCATATTGCCAATAACAAATTTATCGGCTGTCTCCACCAGAAGCTCGGCTACCGCCTGCCTTTTGGATATCTTCTCCACCTTCAGGTCATGTGTCAGCCAGATGCAGAGCCCTGTGATCAGAAGCATGACCAGCCAGCTTACCACCAGTGTCTCCGTGATCTGAAATTTCCCCAGGATGGGAACCTCAAAGGGAAATGTATAGAATATCCTGCCACCGGTTATTTCTATGTCCATGTACTCTCACCTCCTGTCGCTATATATTTTGTTATCTGTTCAGAGCCAGCTTCCAAAATGCTACGCATTTCGTCGGTATGGCATATCTGCCAAATAGATTTCTATGCAGCCCGCTTTCCTCCGATTATTCCCACTGTCTTGATCACAATGTTCGGAAAAAGTAATGGAAGAAGGCCTGCCACAAACTGAAAGCAAGGAACTGCGATTGCCAGAATGCCCCAAAGGATCTGAAACGTCATTCTCTGGGTATAACTGGTCTTCATCTTCGCTGCTGCCTGCTTATCATCCTCCATGGATACCACCTTCTGTACAGTAAGTCCCATAAGGAAAAAATTCAGTACTGCTACGATGCCTCCCACAAAGCCTCCAAGAATCACTGTATAATCAAACGGAATCTGCTCCGGTGATATCAGATGTCCGATTCCAAATACAGCCCACATCAAAGCTACACATACAAATGTACCAATGGCAACCTTCCTGGTCTCTTTTTTCACCGCTGGCTGCACATCTGCAAACATTCTGCTCATATAAGTCTCCCTTCTAATGATGTCGGTTATCTCTTCTAATGATGCCGGTTAAATGAAACTTTATTCTTTTTTTTCTCCTTTTTCTGATGGCTGGTTACAGAAAGATAAAGTTTATAGGCTACTGTAAAGGAGCCACCCAGTCCGAAAAAAAAGCCAGGAAGGAAAATCCATTCCCCAATTCCCAGATTCGTGCTCATCCACCAGCAGATCAGAAGACACAGAAGAAGAGGAGTAATAAAAGACAGGCTAAATTGACTAAGGAGCGTCAAATTCTTGATGATATCTCCCCATTTTTTCATAAATCCCTCCTATCTAAAGTCTCATTTTATAGACAGATTTTAACACAATTTGCCGTGGATAGCAACTTTTATTGTGAAAATTGTTTAAAAACCAGTGTGGTTTTTATAGCATATCGTCAATTTTTTCACATTTTCAAAAACAACTTTATGCTAACAGATTTCTCTTTTTTTGTCTTTATACAATATTTTCGAATTGACTAAAATTTAGGCATTTTATGTTGCTTTGTCTAGAATCTGGTTAAAAAAGGTTCTAAATGACAAACAAAAAATTCTTATAAAAAAACTGCTCTGTATCAGCATTCCCATTCTTTGGTAAAATCATGCCATACAAAGCAGTTTCTCTTTTGTAAATTATCAATTCTAATACGAGTCAGCAGTCGACTAGTTTTTATCTGTTAACCTTTTTGCATTAGAGTCTGTTTAAAAAAAACATTCCTGCAATCTGCACACTCTAGTTCGCATACAGATAAGCGCTATATGCCGGATCATCAATGGTGGAAGCATCAATCCAGGCTGGATCAATCCGCACATTTCTGGTAATCTCCACACTTTTCTTCGGTGCAGTCGCCATAAGTGCAGTCCAGATGGTCTGATATCCCATAGCATAAGGCTGCTGGGAAACCACGCCTACCTCTTTATTATTGCGGATAGCTTCCTGCTGTTTCGCAGTCCCGTCAACACCAACCATCACAATCGGATCCTTGGTCTCATCTTTCGCCATATCCAGATACAGATCAGAAATATCTGCATTGGTGCAGAACACACCGTCCAGCTGTGGATTCTTATCAAGTACTTCCTGCATTGCCGCTACCATATCATCTACCTGATCCTGGTAAATTATGTCAACCACCTCAATATCCGGGTAATTGGCGATGTAATCTGTAAAGCCCTCTACACGCTCCTGCACACTCTGGGTTTTCTCCTGAGCGGAAAAGACAGCAACTTTCCCCATTTTTCCAATGGCAGATGCCAGCCTGTATGCTGCGATTTCTCCTACTCTTGTATTGTCTGTTCCTCGAAAAGCGCGGATCATCTTACTGTCACTTACGCCGGAATCAAAGGCTACAACCGGGATTCCATTTTCTTTGGCAGCTTCCAGCTGTGCCTGAAGGGAATCCATGTCACTTGCTGAAACACACAGAACATCCGGATTCTCTGCAATTACAGCATCCAGGGTATTTACCTGGCTCTCCACGTCCTTCTCATCGCTGGCTCCTTCGAAGGTCATTGTCACCTGATCGTCCTTCTCGAAACCATATGCCTGATTTACATCTGCAATCGCCTGCTCCATTCCCTGTCTTACCAGATTCCAGAATTCTCCGCTGGTGCTCTTGCTCACAACTGCCACACGGGCTCCTGTCTGGATTTCTACAGATGTATCAATTTCAGGAATAATGGGATCCTTTTCTTCCTGTGCTTCCTCTGTGGATTCTGTAGTCTGTTCATCTGCAACCAATGGTGCGATTACTTTCTCCACCTCTTCCTTCTTACATCCGGTCATCGTGCATAATGCAGCCAGAAGAACAACAGGTATCACTGCTACTTTTTTCATTTCATTCACTCCTCATCTGAATGCTTAAAGGCATTCTGCTCTCAAATACCTATACCAAACAATTTTCGCAGTCTTAATCTCAGTTTAATCTTGCTTTTACATTATACACATTTTCCGCTCCGCGTCCATAGTTTTCATTATTTTTTAACAAAATGATGTCAGAGCGTGTTTGAAAAAGTCAGCAAATTCAGCTCCTTCAGGTCTGGTTTCAAACTTCATCTCCTTACCGGTAACCGGATGGGAAAAGGTCAGGCTTGCTGCACACAAAGCCAGACCACCAGCCCCAATTGCCCCGTCGGTTCCGGCGCCGTACTTCCGGTCACCAGCCAGTGGCATTCCTGCATGAGCCATCTGCACCCGTATCTGGTGGTGGCGTCCTGTGTCCAGATGAATCCTCAATAACCATTTCTTGCTATCCGTTATTCTATCCCGGGCTTCATCCAGAACCTCATAGGAAAGCCGGGCACATTTCGCTCCTGGCGTATTTTTATCAACTACGGCAGAAGTATTGGATTTTCCGTCTTTTTTCAGATAATTTTCCAGAACCGTACAGTCATCTCCCAATGCTGGCGGCATCCCATAAGTTACCGCCAGATAAATCTTTTCCATTTTTCCCGCAGTAATCTGTGCACTTAATCCCTTTGCGGCTTTCGGCGTTTTGCCAAATACCAGTATTCCCTCTACCGGCTGATCCAGTCTGTGGATTACCGCAAGATAGGGAATACTCCTTCCCCCTGCTTTCACCGCCAGATAATTCTTAAGGCAGCTTTCCATATCCATTGCACCGATTCTGGCATTCTGTACTGCCAGTCCTGCTGGTTTCCGGCAGACAATAATATCTTTATCTTCAAAAAGAATATAATCTTCTATCTTTCCACTGAACATATCAATAACCTTTCTGTTCCTTCTAATTATTATGAGTGTTCCATGAATGAAAGCCTGAGCAATATCCATAAATCCGCCATGCAAGCATAGTGAATTCATGGCTGCCGCACAGGACTTTCATAGTAATTATAGAGGATGCCTTCTTTTTTTACAACAGAAAAAGACGGTCATCATTCTACTTATCTTCAAATGATGACCGTCCTAAAACTCTTCAGTATCCAATGGTCTCTACCTCGTTTTTCAAATTGTTTTCAATTTAATATTTACGTGGTCTATATTCAGTTGTTCTATATTTAGTTGTTGATTTTATTTAAAATATCTTATCTTATTCCCTGCTCATAAACGATATGATGTTTATCATTCGGTTTATTTAGAAGTTCTATAGATGGAAATTACAATTTCACTTATTATAATCTCATTTGCAGAAATACCGAATACACTTCTTAATGCCCTGAATCATTGATATAAACAATTTCAAACTTAAGATATTAAATCCAAAACCACTTACTGGTTCATCTGCTCTCTCATATATGATATATGATAAAAAGTATGGGCGGAAGTTCCTGATATATTTCTGACTGGAATATCAGATCTGATATTCATCTAATGCAAAGCTTCGATTCATATTCTAAAGGTTCAATATGGATCTCAAAATATCGTTCTTATCTAAGATAAGGGTTATATTCTCTGAAGAAATGTTTCTTTACACAAGTTTCAGATCTTTGTATTAGTGGTGGACAGTTATTCAATATAAGTAATCGCTTCTATATACCTTTGATACGTTTCTTAAGTATCAGCTGAATCAAGTGATACTTGCATTTATAGGAATCGAATCTTCGTATCAGGTCTTCTTGCAGGAAACGCGATTCCTGTCTCTCTTATATTGATTAGGAAAATTCTATGTTCCCATCGGAATCACTAAGCTCCTTTCTTTATGAAGTTGTTTGGTTTTTCTCTTGTTTTCTTTTGATGTGTTTATATTACCATTTCGCTTTCAATTTGTCAATGCTTTTCTGTGCATTTTTCATTTTATTTCTGTTTTATTTTCTATTCATGCGTATTAATTCTGTTTTTTGTATTAATTATTTTAATTATTCAGAATATTTATTTTATCTTAATTCGCACAGACATTGCACATTTTTGAAAAAAGTATGACGTAAGTAACGCAATACAAGAAAGAATCCTGCTTTGCAGGATTCTCTGCCTGCGGCGGGTCGCTCCATGCGACATCTACCGCTCCGCCGCAGTGCGATCCTGCCCGGCAGGGCTTTTTGTGTAATAGGAGATTCCAACGGAATTTCCTATTACATAAAAAATCAGGCCACTCTTTTTTGAAAGAATGACCTGACCTTAATTTTCTTATTCTGTTATATTATTTTCTGTTATAGTTGATAAGGCAACCCTTCAGAATGATTTCCCGCTCATCATCTGTCAGTTCCCCAAGTGTTACAGTAAATGGTACCATTCCACTCTCTTTCACCACATAGCCGGTAATGCTGTCAGCTTTTTCCTCAACGGCCTTGCGTATTTCCGGGAAAAACAGGTAATCACCGTTTGCAAACGGAAGGTCGCCTGACGGGATCAGGAATGGAAGCATTCCCCAGTTGATCAGGTTGGAGCGGTAACGTTTGGTAGCGTACTCATTGGCAATGTTTGCCCATCCGCCAAGTACCTTCTGACAGGAAGCAGCCTGTTCACGGGCGGAACCATCCCCTGGCTTCACGGCAAAAATCGTACTTCCTATGCCAAGATTTCCCTTTCCAACCTCAGGGTAATCCTTATGTACAATTTCCATAACTGGCTTTAACTCTGGAACTGCTTCTACCGGACATTCCCCATTCTCAATAGCATGCTCGGCCTTCTGAATCTCCTTAGCGCGTCCAACATAAGCCGGATCCTTTCTGGACAAAGTAAACTCAGCCAGACCAAGCGGATTGGAGCGGTAAGAAGAAGTCTCACCTGATGGGATCAGTTCATCTGTAGTCGTTACCGGATCATGAATCTCAGAAACTACTTTCAGCACCAGATTCTCAGCAAGTGCCGGCATCTTCGGCCAGTCCTTGATATTCGGGCCAAACTGGATCTCAACAGACGGATCTGCCACACCTTTGCTGTCAAATACACGGTTTGCGTAGATTGTTTTGTCAAAGAAATATTTCTGGCCTGTGTATTCACCGGTAAAATTCTCCGCAGATGTAAGGAAGCCTTTGTTTGCCGCAGTAGCTGCAATAGAACGGGCATCCATAAGCGCAACAGAGGAAATCTGTCCATTCTGAATCTTAGAGCCCTCACGGTTCGGGAAGTTTCTTGTGGTATGGCGGATACTGAATGCATTATTTGCAGGAGTATCACCTGCACCGAAGCACGGTCCGCAAAATGCAGTCTTCACAACAGCACCTGTAGCCAGCAGATCTGCCAGGACACCATTCTTAGCCAGTTCCATATAGATCGGAGTACTTGCCGGATATACACTTAATGTAAACGCATCTGCTCCGATACTGCTGCCGCGGAGAATGTCAGCAGCTGCACAGATATTTTCAAAGCCGCCGCCTGCACATCCTGCAATGATTCCCTGATCCACATAAAGTTTTCCATCTATTACTTTATTCCGGAGAGTAAACGGAATCTTGCCATCCAGACTTACCTGGGCTCTCTTCTCAACATCCGCAAGAATGTCGTCCAGATTTGCATTCAGCTCATCGATCGTATAGGTGTTGCTTGGATGGAACGGCATTGCGATCATTGGCTTGATCTCGCTAAGGTCAATTTCCACACATCCATCGTAATATGCCACATCGCCAGGCTTCAGCTCTTTATAGCTCTCTGCCCTTCCATGAATCTCATAGAACTCCTGAATCTTCTCATCCGTCTGCCAGATAGAAGAAAGGCAGGTTGTCTCAGTGGTCATAACGTCAATGCCAATACGGAAATCCGCACTTAAATTGGCAACGCCAGGTCCTACGAACTCCATTACTTTATTCTTCACATAGCCGTTTGCAAATACCTTGCCAATGATCGCAAGGGCAACGTCCTGTGGACCAACGCCCGGGCGTGGTGTACCTTTCAGGTAAATGGCAACAACCCCTGGCATATTAATATCATAAGTCTGGGAAAGCAGCTGTTTCACCAGCTCCGGTCCGCCTTCACCCATAGCCATGGTTCCAAGAGCACCATAACGTGTATGACTGTCCGAGCCAAGGATCATCTTGCCGCATTCTGCAAGCATTTCACGGGCAAACTGATGGATAACAGCCTGATGAGGCGGAACATATACCCCACCATATTTCTTCGCACAGGTAAGTCCAAACATATGGTCATCTTCATTGATGGTTCCGCCTACTGCACAAAGGGAATTGTGGCAGTTTGTCAGAACATATGGCACTGGGAAACGCTCCAGTCCTGAAGCACGTGCAGTCTGGATGATTCCTACAAAAGTGATATCATGAGATGTCAGCTTATCAAATTTAATCTGAAGCTTTTCCATATTGCCGGAAGTATTATGGGCACTCAAAATAGAATACGCAATGGTGTTTTTCGCTGCTTCTTCTTTCGAAACTGGAAAATTGGCATCAGCTTCAGGAATGATGGTCTGTCCGTTCTGCAGATACACACCGGTATCATATAATTTCATAACAAAAGATCCTCCTCATCTAAACGTAATTTATAAGTGACAAATATTACCGTTAATTATAGTAGATTTCTATGGAAGAATCAAGCTAAAACGCTTTAGTGTGCTAAAAACTGTTGCAACTTTTCCCAATCAGTGTTAAGGTAAACTTTACCAACAGCCACAATAAGAGGAGGTGTTCTAAAATGTTTCGACTTTGGGGCCGGATCTGGAAAGATAACCATATGCTAAAAGATACCGTAGTCTGTGATGACCGCCAGGAAACCAGGACTCATAAAATTTTTTACTGCCTGGAGCAGATCTGTTATGAACTGGATCTTGGAAATCCCATCTGGCTGGACACTACAGTCCGGGATTTTAAGAAACACAGCAAAACACGGTTTTACCAGGATAATTTCATTGAAGAAATTGACTTTGATTATCTGGAAATACAGGTACTTGAAGAAGATTAAATACTTTATTTTCCCCTTCTCTTACTATAGTTTCAAAAAGCTCCCGGAATCCCTTTACAGGATTCCGAGAGCTTTTTTTGCGAGCTGGTCAGCCATATCATTGTATTTATCATTGGAATGGCCTTTCACTTTTACGAAATGTACCTTTATTTTTTTTATTGCATCCTGGTAAAAAGACTGGTAGCCCTGGGTTCCCGCTTTATTTGCTTTCCATGCACCAGTACACCACTTGGCAATCCCCTCATAATCATGGTAGATCACGATCTCCGGGATATTATGATCCAGGGCATACTGCATAGCCGCTTCAGAGCCTTTGATCTCCCCGGCCACATTGTGCATCTGTGCCAGTTCCTTATCTGTCATTTTCTGGCCAAAGCAATGCTCCTCGCCATTTTGAAGGATTACCATTCCATAAGAGAATTCCCCGGTGTCAGAACGGTAACTGCCATCCACATAAGCGATCACATTTGCAGCTTCGGGCACAGTCCCCGAAGCGGGAGCTTCTTTACTGTTTTGATCTTCTGGTGCAAAAGTCTCTGTGCCAGTGCCAGAAAAAGCCCGGGCTTCTTCCATGGTAGGAAAGCTTTTAAACTCTGCCCCGGAAAATCCGGTCACCTGTTTCTGACATTCTGCCCAGGTCAGAAATACTCCTGTTTTTCTTCCTTTTCGTACTGCATAGTATTTTTTTGCCATGTAGTCTCCTCTTTATCTTATTCTTGCGAGACAGTCCGTCCCGGCTGATATCCCTATAAGGAGAAGTCCGTCTATCTGCGGCTTTCCACACTCTGCCGACTGTATCTGTAATCCTGGGTAATACTGGCTATCGCCTTTAATATACCCTGTTTACAGAATCTCCCTTTTGGAAACGCTGAATATTTTTCACCACCTCGTCTACCACACGGAACCGGGTTTCTTTCGCAGCCCAGGCAATATGAGGGGTAATGATCAGCTTGTTACTGTCCTGAATCTTAAGCAAAGGATTATCCTGATCCATCGGTTCTTTGCACAGAACATCCAGACCTGCACCAGCAATAGAGCCCTCTGTAAGAGCCGTATACAGATCCGCTTCATTTACAATGGCGCCTCTTGCAAGATTCAGAAAAATAGCTGTTCTCTTCATCTTACGGAATTTATCCAATGTCATCAGGTTCTCCGTATATTCATTCAATGGTGCATGCACGGACAGAATATCGGAACGTGAAAGAAGCTCATCCATACTTACCTGCTCATATTCTGTATCATATTTCTTTCCAGAAGCAGAATAGCAGATGATTTTACAGCCAAAAGCCTGCGCGATCTGGGCTACCTTGCGCCCAATCGCACCAAGGCCGATAATTCCCCAGGTCTTTCCATCCAGTTCAAAGAAATTCTGCCCAAAATGGGAAAAGCAGTTTCCTCTTGCATATTCTCCTGATTTTACATAATTATCGTAATAATTCAGTTTTTCCAGAACATAGAAAAGAAGGGCAAATGTATGCTGGGCTACTCCATTTGTGGAATATCCGGCAACATTGTAGGCTGCAATCCCACGTTTTTTCAGATAGTCACCATCCAGGTTGTTAAAACCGGTTGCAGTCAGGCACACCAGCTTCAGATTCCGGGCTTTTCCAATGGTGGACTCGCAGATCGGAACTTTATTCGCTACGATCACATCTGCATCCTTTGTCTTCTCTTCCATTTCTTCCGCAGTCGTAGTACGGTAGATCACAACCTCTCCAAGTGCTTCAAATGGTGTAAATACCATATCCTGGCCAAGACTGTCAGCCTCCAGAATTACAATCTTCATAATGTTCTCCTCGCTTTCTTCTGTGCCATTTCCCCCATCATGCCATAAATTCCCGGATGATCTCCCGCATGATTTTCTCTTCCTCAGGTGTAAGCATTTTACTAAAATGACTTCCTGCTGCAGCGGTCTGCCGGATACTGCTGGTGATCTTGTCCACCACTTCCTCCTGCAGGACCGGATCCGTTTTCTTAGATACCGGAATTTCTTCCACCCATGTCCGCATCTGCTCCACATAATCTGCCAGAGTATCCATAATCAGTTCCTCTTTGTAGGAAAAATCCAGCACCTGACGCAGCAGCAGAAGAGCTACCGGAACAGCTGTCCCTACATACAGATATGTCAGTGGAAGCCCTTCTTCCATTCTCAGAACTACAGAAAAATAGATAGCGCATCCCAGAAGCACCGTGGACAAAAGTGCCGGATACCACACCAGTCTGTTCATCCTGTGAAGAAGCCTGTCCCTTGTTTTCCACAGGTTCAGCCATTTTTCTTTCAGGTTGACTTTTGGGCTGCCTGTCCCTTTATTGATCTTGGTGCCGGTTATCTTACTTCCAGTACTTTTCAGCATTCTTCTGTAGGTGAGGTGTGTGGCTAGCATTCCAATTGCTCCCAAGGCCCCAAGGCCCGCCATACTGTAGAGCAATATATGCAGGTTCATGATTTTCTCCAGCATAATGTCCTCCCATATTTCTGAACTTTTACTATGAAAGTCCTGTGCAGCAGCCATGAATCCAGCATGCTTGCATGTTGGATTTATGGATATTGCACAGGCTAGACTGTATGAGTAAGTGGGGCGATAGCCCGGATTACGAATACAGTCGGCGATTGTGGGAGCGCCATAGGCGCGGAGCAATCGACTTTCATTTACGCGAGCAACGAGCCAAAGTTCGTGCTTGCACGAAACCTTGGCGACTGCCGCGATAATCATAAGAAACTCGCAATGCGTGTTTCTTATGATTTATGGTGATGTCTGCGTAAGCAGACATGTCCGTTTAAGAACATTATACTGCGGTATTATCTTATAGGAAACAGAAATCGTTCGTCAAATTCTTACATCTCCTGCAGCTTTGCAACAACCTTCTCAAACTGCATAAAATGAGATGCCTTTACCAGAATCGTATCTCCTGTCCGGACATAAGAATCCAGATGCGCCAGAAGACTGTCACGGTCTGGTTCTTCTATAACGGTAAGCTCTGGATTCTTTCTTGCCATCTTCGCTATATTGGCAGAAAGTGTGCCTGTGCAGATACATACATCAATTCCACATCCGGCAGCATGCTCTCCAACCTCTTCGTGAAGCTGTACTTCATTTTCGCCAAGTTCGCCCATGTCTCCCAGGATTGCAACTCTTCTGCCAGCACCATCCTTCAATACATCAAGTGAAGCTTTCATAGACATTGGATTGGCATTGTAGCAGTCATCTACGATAAGGAAACGGTCCGTTTCGATCATATGAAATCTTCCGCTGATTGCCTCCAGTGTCTCAATTCCGTGACGGATCTGCTCCAGAGTAAGACCATAAATACGTCCCACAGCAGTAGCGGCCAGGGCATTGTACACCATGTGTCGGCCAGGCATTGGGATATCAACGGTAAAAGAGTCCCCGCCCGCATGAATACGGCAGGTCATTCCTTTTAAGCCTCTGCTTACGATCTCATCTGCATAAATATCCTGATTCTCTTCCATGCCGAAAAAGACAGGCTTAATGCCTTCATATTCTTTTACGGTACAAAGTTTGTCGTCGTCTCCGTTTAATACAATGTGTCCATCTTTTTTCAGATACTTAAAGATCTCTGTTTTGGCCTTCAGCACCCCATCCCTGTCTCCCAGATTTTCCAGATGGCAGGTACCGATATTGGTGATCACACAGGTATCTGGTCTTGCGATCTTCGCCAGACGGGTCATTTCGCCGAAATCACTGATTCCCATTTCCAGAACTGCAATTTCGTCCTCATCCCGAAGGCGGAAAACGGTAAGCGGTAGTCCCAGCTCATTATTAAAGTTCCCCTGTGTCTTCAAAGTACGGTATTTTTCTTTTAGGACAGAGGCAATTACCTCTTTTGTACTTGTTTTTCCAACACTTCCGGTAATTCCCACAACCGGAATCTGAAGCTGCTGAAGATAAAACTCCGCGATGTCTTTCACCGCCTGAAGGGAAGACTCCACTTTGATATATGGGAAATCTGCATTCTCCAATGTACGCTCAGATAAAGTTGCCAATGCTCCTGCTTCCATTACCTGCGGGATAAATTTGTGTGCATCTACACGTTCACCCACAATGGGAACAAACAAGGTTCCTGCTTCTGCTTTCCGGCTGTCCGTTGTAATAGATGCGATTTCCTGATTCAGTTTCTCAGATGGTCCAAAATAAACACCACCACATGCCTTGGTCAGGTTTTCCAGAGTCAGATTTTTCATTTTTATTTTATGATCCTTTTACTATTTTTTATTTCTAACTTGTGGCACGGATTGTTCCGCAGCTACGCTGCTCCCACAATCCTTCAAACATTCGGAATCTGCTGATTTACTATGTAAATCGCTGCTTCCTCATATTTGGCGGGTTCCAAGGTCAAAAGCCTTATCGTGCAGGCACGAACAGCTTTCTGACCTTTTAACCCTGGCATTATTCATATTTTTTAAGGGAAATACGGATCAGTTCCTCACAAAGTGTAGGGTAATCCATTCCCAATACCTTGGCTTCCTGTGGAATCAGGCTGGTAGGCGTCATTCCTGGAAGGGTATTCGCCTCCAGACAGTACATGTCACCATTTTCCTTCATCATGAAGTCCAGACGGCTGTAGCCGGTAAGTCCCAGTGCTCTTGCCGCTTTTACTGCATTTTCCTGCATTTTCGCGGTAAGCTCAGGAGAGATCTCTGCCGGACAGGTTTCTACAGTAGAACCTGCCTGGTATTTGTTCTTATAATCATAAAAGCCCTGAATCGGCGCGATCTCAATGATCGGATATGCTTTGTCATCTACTACTGCAACGGAAAACTCCCGTCCTTTAATATATTCTTCCACTACAATATCTGCACCATACTGGCACGCATCAGCAAGGGCATCCTCATATTCCTTCTGGTCATTTACAATGTATACGCCTACACTGGAACCTCCACAGCTGGTTTTTACAACTACGGGGAACAAAAGACCATGGCTGGTAATATCCTTCTCCAGATTCTCTCTTGTCATCGTAAAACCGCCTGGTGTAGGGACATGGTTCATCAGGAAAACTTCCTTTGTGATACGCTTATCCATAGCCATGGCACTGCTGAGATAACCGGTTCCTGTGTAACGGATTCCCATCAGGTCAAATGCAGCCTGCACCTTGCCATCCTCACCGTTCGCACCATGGAGTCCAAGAAATACGATATCACATTTCTCACACAATTCCAGCACATTAGGACCGAAAAAGCTTCTTCTGGTCTTCTCCATCTCTTTGATCTGTGGATTAAAGCTCTTCATATACTCTGCTGCTTTCTCTACATCATACTCAGCAGGAAATGGGTTCTCCCAGTCAACATTCTCTACTCCGCAAAAAATATCTACCAGTATCGCCTCATGGCCCCTCTGCCGCAATGCGCCACAGATTCCTGTACCGGATACAATGGAAATCTCTCTCTCCGTACTGGTTCCTCCAGCCAAAACTACTATTTTCATAATTTTATCTCTCCTTGCTGCGCTAGAGCCTGCCCCCAAAATCATTCCTGCAATCTGCACGCCCCACTTTGCGGGATATTTTGCTGAAAGCCTTTTTCAAACACACTCTAAGCACGTTTTTTCTATGTTAATATTTTTATACACTTGCAACAATTCAGTCTGTGTGAATCCATCACACTGACAAAATGCCAGGCACTTTGGATGCTTCCTCTGGCCTCCTATTCGTATACAACAACCGGCATGCCAACCTCTATGTTCGCATAAATAGCCGCAGCCTTGTCATATGGAACATTTACACATCCGTGAGACCCTTCCCACAGATAAAGATTCCCGCCAAACTCGGAACGCCAGGAAGCGTCATGGATTCCCACATTTCCGGCAAAAGGCATCCAGTAAGTCACATTTGCCTCATAATCTTCCCCAGTAAGAACTGCCGGGGATTCCTTTGCATCCAGCGCATAGCACCCGGTTGGTGTGCCGCAGCCCTCTATATCCGGATTGCCGCTTACAATAGGGGTATCCACAATAGGAGTTCCTTTCTGGTAAAAAACAAGTCGCTGGTTTGTCAGATCTATCTCCACATAAGTGGAGCCAATATCATTGGTACCACGGCTGTAGCCTGAATACAGATAAACAGGCTCACGTACCTGGGTAACACCACTTTCAATGGCACTGATCAGGGCTTTTATTTCCTCATCCTGATCAATTACCCAGCCGTAATCGCCGCCTTTGATTTCCACTTCACGATTGTCATAGGTCAGAAACGTTCTTGTCTGTCCCATGGTATCATATTTCAGCCCAAGGTCTGCCACATACTGGCGTACCAGATTTTCATCCAGGATCACATTTCCATCCTCATCATAGCCGAACCAGTTCTTGATCACAGTCCGGTCTACTGTCTCTGTACGGTCTGCAAAGTCATAGGTTATGATCACCTTGCAAAGCTGATTCATTTTTTCACAATTGGATTTCAGCTGTTCATCCGTGCTGTATACAGTCGGCTTCCGGTAACAGCTCTCATCCTCCAGATTTACGGAAGTTCTTCCACGGAGCATTGCTGCCCCGATCACTTCTTCAGTCTTCGTACGATCCAGGGCATTTCCCACCACTTCCGGAATGATCTCAAAGGAATCTCCTGTATCCTGGATCTGTGCATCTACAGGCTGGACAATATTCTCTGCCTGCATACATTTCAGATCATCTACTGCCTGCTGCAGCATCTCCACGTTATAGCTGAGGGATTCTGAAATATCATAATTCTTTTCCTGGTTAAAAGCAAGAAACCAGGTAAAACGGTCCTGATCCTTGATCAGCTTTTTTACAATGCCTGTGGACACGTAGGAAAGATCCACATCCGCTGCAGAAATGGCTTCCTGTCCATTTTTCATAGTCTCCACAGCAAGAACATAAGCTCCCACACGCTGATTCAGAAGATCCTCTGTATCCTCAGACGTCATATAGGAACAATTGAAACCATTTACCATGGAGCCAGGAAGAAAATGTGCAGAAAAATAATAAACACCATACCCATATGCTCCTGCTGTAAGGAGCAGCAGCAAAACAACCAGCGAAATAACGATAATCCTTCCTGCACCTGCTTTTTCTTTATTTTTTGCCATAGATTCCTCCCTGCTTCTGCTGATTTCCTGTGGTTAGCGGTACAATACACCTCTGACTTCCTGTTATTTTTGCAACAAACGGGTAAAAACAACAAAAAGCAGATGTACTCTGCCTCTTTTTATATATGCCAGGTCAGAAAACGCCTGACCTGGCATGATTCCATTTTATGCTGGATTCCCGCTGTTATTGAACGGAAATCATAATACTTCATCCAGACAGTAACTGTACCGGTCTGATAAAGTACCAGCCTTTAGCCGAGAAGTTTTTCTACACTGACAAGCTTTACACAAAGTACGAATACCTGTGCTGCCTTGCCAAGGTCCTCAAGTGTAGGGAATGAAGGTGCAATACGGATGTTGGAGTCTTTCGGATCTTTTCCATATGGATAAGTAGCACCGGCTCCTGTCAGTACAACACCTGCCTCTTTTGCCCTGGCCACAATTGCTTTCGCGCAGCCTTCCATGGAATCAAAAGAGATAAAGTATCCGCCGTGAGGCTTTGTCCACTCGCCAATTCCCAGTCCGGAAAGTTCTTTATCCAGAGTATCCAGTACAAGTTCAAATTTCGGACGAAGGATATCTGCATGTTTTCTCATGTGTGCGTGAAGTCCGTCAAGATCCTTGAAGAATCTTACATGGCGCAGCTGATTCAGTTTATCATGTCCAATTGTCTGAATCTGCATGTATTTGCGGAAATCATCCAGGTTCGCCTTGGAAGCTGCTACTGCTGCAATACCAGAACCTGGGAAGCTTACCTTGGAAGTAGATGTGAATTTATAAACCAGATCCGGGTTGCCGGCTTTCGCACATTCACCAAGGATCTCAACCAGGAAGTCCTGATTATCATCATAAAGGTGATGGATACTATATGCATTATCCCAGTAAATACGGAAATCCGGTGCCGCTGGTTTCAGTCTCGCAAAGCGCTCTACAGTCTCCTGGGAATAAGTATATCCCTGTGGATTGGAATATTTCGGTACACACCAGATACCCTTAATAGCAGCATCTTCACTTACCAGCTTCTCTACCATATCCATATCCGGTCCTTGTGGAGTCATAGGAACATTGATCATCTCAATTCCGAAAAATTCCGTAATCTTAAAGTGACGGTCATATCCCGGTACCGGACAGAGGAATTTCACCTTATCAAGCTTGCACCACGGAGTATTTCCCATTACTCCCTGAGTCATGGAGCGTGCGATACTGTCAAACATAACATTCAGGCTTGAGTTTCCATAGATAATAATGTGTTCCGGATCTACCTCAGACATTTCCCCAAGAAGGCGCTTGGCTTCCGGAATACCATCGATCACACCGTAATTACGACAATCTACGCCAGTTTCACATTTCAGATCAGAATCTCCATTCAGGACATCCATCATTTCCATGGACAGATCCAGCTGTGCTGCACTTGGCTTTCCTCTTGACATATCAAGTGCAAGTCCCTGTGCCTTAATTTCTTCAAATTCTTTATCCAGCTCTTTTTTCAGCGCCAGAAGCTCTTCATGATTCATTTCGGTATATTTTTTCATAAGTTCCTCCTTTGGCTTGTGCCTTTTTGGTGTATCCTCCTCGTATATCTTTTCCATTTTAGTATGCTAAAGTGCAGGTTGTCAAGTGTTTGACTGTATTTTACTTATTTACTTTTCTTTTGTTATTTGTTCTGTTATTTATTCTGTTATTTCTAATGCCTTTATTGTGCATAACATCCCTGCAAATGTCAAGCAGGATAAAGACAAAATTGACGTGATTACTGTTTTCTGCTATCATAAGAATATATGGCTGCTCAAAGCCAGAGCCCTGACCTTCCGGCTCTGAATGGCCACCTAATATTATTCTGTATTTTTAATATATCAGAGCTAACTATCCTACAACATTTACATTACAAATACTATAAAACGAGGTTAATATTACTATGTGGATTGCAAATGGCTGGAAAGAATACGAAGTAATTGACACTTCCTGTGGCGAGAAGCTGGAAAGATGGGGGAAATATCTCCTTGTCCGTCCAGATCCGCAGGTTATCTGGGATACCCCCAAAACAGAGCCGGGATGGCGTAAGATGAATGCGCATTACCACCGCAGTTCCAGAGGCGGCGGTGAATGGGAATTCTTTGATCTCCCGCAGCAATGGGATCTTCATTATAAAGAACTTACCTTTCATCTGAAACCATTCAGCTTTAAGCACACCGGTCTTTTCCCTGAACAGGCAGTAAACTGGGACTGGTTCAGTGACAAGATCAAAAAGGCTGGAAGACCAATTAAAGTGCTGAATCTCTTTGCCTATACCGGAGGCGCCACACTTGCAGCCGCAGCTGCCGGTGCTTCTGTGACACACGTAGATGCTTCCAAGGGCATGGTTACCTGGGCAAAGGAAAACGCTGCTGCCAGTGGTCTCTCCGATGCTCCGATCCGCTGGCTTGTAGATGACTGCGTAAAATTTGTAGAACGTGAGATCCGTCGTGGCAATCACTATGATGCCATCATCATGGATCCTCCCTCCTACGGCCGCGGTCCCAAAGGTGAAATCTGGAAAATCGAGGATGCGATTCATCCACTGATCAAACTTTGTACCCAGATTCTCAGTGATAACCCTTTATTTTTCCTGATCAATTCCTATACTACAGGGCTCGCACCTGCTGTACTTACTTACATGCTCTCAACAGAGCTTAAGAACTATAAAGGACATGTAGATTCCCAGGAAATCGGACTTCCGGTGAAATCCAACGGACTTGTACTTCCCTGCGGTGCTTCCGGAAGATGGGAAGCTGATTAACAAGCAAAATAGCTAAAAATCGCCCCTGCTTTTTTCAGATATTTCCCATTGAACCATATATTTTTTCGCATTATAATCACATTAAAAAGGAGCGTGATCTTAATGTCTGAAAAAAAAGCTGATAACAAGCTTCCTTATACCTGCACCTCCGCCTATGACCGTGAAGCCTGTAAAGGGTGCGTCTGTTCCACCTGTTACGAGCAGGAATTCTGTGATCGCTGCAGTACCTGCGATAACCAGTCCAGGCGCAAAGAGCGTTGCAATGCTTATGAAGGAGCTTACAACTACTAATTTCTATTGCAAAAAACGAGCTGGGCATGCACTGATTTCGTGCATGTCCAGCTCGTTTTCTTATAACCTGTTCTATTTTACGATCAACAGCCCGCTTTCGCAGCCTTCTCTTTCAACCTCTCATCCCACAGCTGATCTGCTCTTTCTTTCCAGCAGGCAGCATACTTATCACATTTGCCGCAAAGATGATCTGCACTCTCAGGTGACTGCAGGTCTGTAGATTTCGCGCCAGTTTCTTCTACCAGTCTGCGGAGGATTTCCGGATTTTCCAGCATTGGACATGGACGGAACATATTTTCATTGAATGGCTGATTGTCATGGTATGCCTGGAAAATCGGGCTCTTCAGTGCATCCAGAAGAGAAGTATCCTTAATGTTGCAGTTTGAATAATGGATAAATACACAAGGCTCCACATCACCGTTTGCATTGATATGCAGATAATGTCTTCCACCTGCAATACATCCATGTACAAACTCCGCATCATTCTGGAAATCAAGTGTGAAAATTGCTTTGGAGCTTCTGTACTGGCGGATCGCACGATACATTTTCTCACGCTGGTCTGGTGTCAGAAGCAGTTCCGGAGAAGCATCGTTTCCAACTGGCATGTAATGGAAGAACCATGCAAATAATGCACCACAGTCAACCAGCTTGTCGAAATACTCCTCGCTGCTTACACTGTCCACATTTACGCCTGTGTAACAGGTAGAAACACCAAATGGAAGACCTCTGTCTTTTAACAGCTTCATAGCGTGCATAACTTTCTGGTAGATTCCCTCACCACGACGTCCGTCATTGGCTTCCTCTGAGCCTTCCAGACTAAATGCAGGAACGAAGTTCTTTACTCTTAAAATCTCATCACAGAATTCCTCATCAAAAAGGGTTCCGTTTGAGAAAGAAAGGAACTCGCAATCCGGATGCATTTCGCAAAGCTTGATCAGGTCTTTCTTACGGACAGTTGGTTCACCGCCTGTATAAATATACATATAAACACCAAGCTCTTTACCCTGTCTGATAATGGAGTCGATGGTCTCCAGATCCAGATTCAGTTTGTGGCCATATTCTGCTGCCCAGCAGCCTGTACAGTGAAGGTTACATGCACTTGTAGGATCCAGAAGGATTGCCCACGGAACATTGCAGTTATTTTCAGCTGAAACCTCTTCCTGTCTTGCGCTGCCCTTCAGGCTTGCATTTACGATAAAGTTCTGGAAAAAGGTTTTACGTACACCCGGATCCAGTCTGTAAAGATTCATGATCAACTGATACCAGTTGCTGTTTTTATCCTGAATCGCATTACGAATCGCATCCCTCTGACTCTTATACCAGTCCTCTGGAGTGAATTTATCAACCAGCTCCATCAGCTTCGGAATGTTTGTCTCCGGATCTTTCTCCAGATATTCTAATGCTTTTGTTACTGCACCTTCCATAGCGGCCTGTTTTGCCTTGTCAATCAGTTTCATAATGCTCCTCCTTTGTTTAAGCTATGATACAAATCCCATGAAGATGTTTCTTTTACATGGAATCTATTTCCTTATATTTTTTATGATGATTATCTTTTCTCACACTTCTCTATATTCATCCTCACAGACAACACTGCTATTCTCCCGGATCTTAACCGTATAAATCGCTACACACAGTTTCAGGATTCCCTCCAGAAGGAAACCGATTCCGGTGAATATTACAGTCAGCTTCGCACCGCCTGCCGGATCGATGAGAAGAATCATCCCGAAGATTCCGGTTGCAATTGCAACAATAAGAATTGCCCACCAGAGATTTAAACCAAATTTTCTTGCCTCTACCGACATCTGAATCCGAAGCAATGCATCTGCCAGAATCAGCAGTCCAAAGATTACAAAGATCAGCCTGAGAATGGATTCCCTTTTTACCAGGATCAGAATTCCCATAGCGATCATAAGAATTCCAAAGCCCAGATCAAACTGAAACGCCAGACAATAGAAATCCCTCGAAAAATATCCGATTATCTTTATGATTCCATCTGCTATAAATAACAATCCGGCGATTACGCAGATTACTTTCATCGCCCCAGCCGGATCTGCCATCAGGAAAATGCCTAGTCCGCAAAAGATAACAGCCATTACGATATAGCCGTTTCGTGCGATTTTCAAAGCTGTTGACGCATTCATACAGATTCTCCCTTCTGTCTTACCTCGCCTTTTCATGTTCTATATTATAATGAGAAAAATTACCAAAAGGAACGGACAAAAAAAGGACTGTGTCCAAAATTCAGACACAATCCATAATTTGTCTAAATGCTGTCAGCATTCATCCTTATCCGGTTCCATTACATTCCAGAGTCTGTCACAGCTCACATCAGCTTCAGTGTTGCCGGCTTTTCACCGGCTGCCTTCTCCAAAGCCTTCTCAAAGGAATTTCCGTGGAGATCACGAAGCTTATTGGCATATTCGGTAAGATCATAGGACATTCTATGATCCATCCAGTCCAGAATGATTCCTGTCATCACACATTTATAAAAATGCATGAGAATCTTCATCTCTTCTTTTTCCAGGATTCCTTTGTCGAAATTATGCTCTACATACTGCCGCACAATGTAATCACACATTTTATCCAGTGCATTGGTAAAAACATCTCTTTGCACGGAGCAATATATATGAAGCATGGCTTTCTTATTCTCTCCCATAAGATTCACCAGGACTTCCAGACCTTCCAGCACAGAGCCAACATCTACCTGGCTTTCAAAAACATGGTCTACTTCCCGCAGCAGGGCATATTCCACAACATCTGAAATATCCCGGAAATGATAATAGAACGTATTCCGGTTCACACCACACCGCTCTACGATATCTTTTACTGTGATCTTCCCAAGAGCCTTCTCATTCAGCAGTTCAAATAATGTTTTGATAATAATTTCTTTTGTAAAACCAGACATCTTCTCACCTGTTGTCATTTGCGACTTGTTAAGTTATTATCACAGATTATGCCACAAACTATTTTAAAATGCAAGAGCTGAAACCGCCCCCTGCTAAACACTACCAGGAAGCAGTCATTCATACCGGAATAACACAGTCTCTCTATTTTTCTTCATTCCGGCAATTCATCATTCTCTGGAACTGATTCATCTCATGGGTCATATCCCTGACCGCGCCATAAAACGTCTTATGCCCATCCTGCTCCCTCAGGAAAAAGGCCTTGATCTTGATCCACATATATTGGCCATCTTTTCTTTTGCGGCGCACAGTCCCCTCTGCTCCCTCTGCCAGTCTTTGGAACGAACGTCGGAAAATATCCTGCATCTTCTTCCTGTCCTCTGGATGTATTTCCTCCAGCACCTGGACATTTTCTGCAAGGTCTACTGGATCCTGTCCGATCAGAAGACAATACTTGTCATTCACCTGAACCAGTTCCACATTATCATTATATACATCGTAAATAGCGATCGGTCCAAGAATATTATTCAGGATTCCATCGCTTGCCAATTCGGACTGGAACAACTCCTTGAAACGGACATGTTCGATCTTTCTTGCCTGAATGCCACGGTAATCCACATTATTTTCATCCAGAAGAAGTTCCTTTACCTCCTCTATGGGAAGTGGTTTATAAAAGAAATAACCCTGGCCATAGATACAGCCCATATTCAACAGGTAATTAATCTGATCCTCCGTCTCAACTCCCTCAGCGATCATACGAATTCCCATAATATTAGCCATTCTGGTAACTGCCTCCAGAATTCCCATACCCTTTCCCATGGTATTTTCATCCATCTTCAGGAACTTCATATCAATCTTCAGAACATCCACATTCACATCCTTCAGCATATTCAGGGAGGAATATCCACTTCCAAAATCGTCCATCAAAACGGTAAAACCTGCATTACGAAGCTCCTCAGCGACACCAGTGATCACCTTATATTCTTCCACATAAGCACTTTCTGTGATCTCAAGCTCCACATATTCAGGCGGAAGCCCGTATTTGTGTACCAGCTTCTTAAAATAGTCCACTACGTCGATTGCATAAATATCCACGCTGGAAACATTTACAGAAATAGGAATCACCTTATGCCCTGTCCGGATCCACTCCTGGAGCGTCTGACAGACCTGCTCCCAGACCTTCTTATCCAGTTCTGTAACCAGACCGTTACTTTCCATGATCGGAATAAAATAGCCAGGTGCTACGATTCCTTTAGTAGGATGTTTCCAGCGGACCAGTGATTCCAGTCCTACGATCTTGCCTGTATTTAAATTGCACTTGGGCTGAAGGTAATAGATAAATTCATCCCTCTCAAGACCTGCCTGCACCTGCGCCAGCAATACATGATTATTCTCCAGTCTGGTCTTCATATCAGAACTGTAATAAGCAGAACGGACTGCATAATTTCCCTTCACAGTCTCCTGGGCAAGGATGGCCCTATCATACATCTGCGAAGCACTAAGCCAGATATCATCGATCACATAGAAACCAAATGCTGGTAAAAATCCGGTATGTCCTCCATATGCACGCACAAAACCAGTGATCTGGTGCTTCATGCTCTCAAGCATTTCCTTATCATTTGGAAGAACGATCACGAAATCATCTCCGCCCATGTAACCTGCAATTCCCCCGGATTCCTGACGCAGCCTGGTAAGGTGGGAACCAATTTCCCCCAGCAGCCTGTCTCCAGCCTTCTGTCCATACCATTCATTAAAAAGTTTAAAATGCTCAATATCAATGGCTACCAGGCAATATTCTCCTCCCTGGATTCCATTTATCCTGAGAAAAGCTTCTGTCTGTCTGAAAAATGGCTCTCTTGCAAACAATCCCGTAAGCTTATCCGTCTCAACAGCTGTACAATTCCGCTTCTCCAGAATTTCTTTTTTCATATTTACAAAGCGGCACATTTCATCCAGATCATGCTCACTGATATCTCTTGTAAGAATCACGTGGCAATTCTCGGCTCCTGGCCACTGGATCTCGCCTGCATTGATTTTCAGCCAGGTCTGCTCATCCTCATTATAGAACATATCTGTCTTACGATTCTTATGCAGCAACGGACAATTACGGCATGGCAACTCTCTTTTACGGAACTTCTCATAGCAGGTGTCTCCTATTTTTATCTCGGGAAACAATCGGGTCAGCCCCTGGCTGATATACTGAAGTCTGTATGCCCCATCAACTATGTATGTATTTGTCTCAGTACTCTTTTCCTGTTTCATATGCACTCTCTTCCGTTTCTAAGTGTAAAAATCCCCATTTAAAATCATTATAATTCATTTTTATTCAATCCGCAACATTTCAATATGCGAAAGTTTTTTCTGTTTTTTTGGTGATTGTGTTGCATTTGTCCAGCCTTTCTTTTACACTCATAAAGATAATAAACCATAAGAATTTCTTAAGATTTTCCCCCTTTCATCTTAAAAATTCTCTGATACCTTATTAAATAGATGCCAGAGACAAACGTTCTTTTTGCCCTGCATCTTAAATACAAGGAGGTGAAAAAGAAAATGGCCACAATTCTGGTTTGTGATGACGACAAAGATATCGTAGAGGCAATCGGCATTTATCTGGAGCAGGAAGGGTACCAATTCTTGAAAGCCTATGACGGGCAGATGGCACTTTCCATTATGGAAAAAGAAAAAGTGGATCTGCTGATCATAGATATCATGATGCCAAAACTTGACGGCATACGCGCAACTTTAAAAATACGGGAAGAGCATGCCCTTCCGATCATCATTCTTTCTGCAAAATCAGAAGATGCAGATAAGATTCTGGGATTAAACGTAGGTGCAGATGATTATGTCACTAAGCCCTTCAGTCCACTTGAACTGATTGCAAGAGTACGCTCCCAGCTTCGCAGGTATACACAGCTTGGCGCGGCTGTTTCCAAGGAAAGCCTGCATATTTATACAACCGGCGGGCTTCTGGTAAATGATGACCAAAAAGAAGTTCAGGTGGACGGTGAAATTGTAAAACTTACACCAATTGAATACAATATTCTGCTCCTTCTCATAAAAAACCAGGGACGGGTATTTTCTATCAATCAGATTTATGAAAGTATCTGGAATGAAGAAGCAATTGCAGCAGATAATACAATTGCCGTACATATCCGGCATATCCGGGAAAAAATTGAGATCACTCCCAAAGAGCCCAGATATTTAAAAGTAGTCTGGGGACTTGGATATAAACTGGAAAAAATATAAAATCACTGCATATTGGAGCCTGTCTGAAAAGGGCTCTGGAAAGGGGTTAAAATGAAAAAGAAAAAATGGCAGCGCAGCACTGGGATAAAAGGGCTTCTGCTTATCCTGCAATATCTTCTTCTGGGAACCGGTATCTTCCTGGGTTTATTTTTGCTTACTTTGTGTACTCACGGTCTGAGGCTTTCCGATTCTGGAAAAGATTACCTGGATTCCAAAGCTTTCGCAAACACATTTTATGACGCAACTTATGATGTCACACATGCGATCTCATGCACATTCCCATATACAGATTCCCTAAAGGAGGATATCCCTGGAACTGTCATCGATCTGAATGAAATCGCAACAGACGAAAAGATTTCCTTTCATAACACATCTGGTCTGGCCTATTCTCTTTCCGATCTGGAAAAATGGGCAAAGGATTTCGATACTTCCAGTGGAAATCCCATTGTAATCTGCCACCTTGCGTCTTCTGATGCAACAGACTCTCTTTTCTGGTGCTATTACTATGTGGATGATTTTCTGAAAAGAATCGACAACGGGGAATTCACTTTCTCCGTGAATCCGGATTATTATGGATATGATTCTGAAGTCTTTTCCACCGACGAGGCATCCACAGAAGAAACAGGTACTAACCAGATTATTTCACAGATCAGAGAAGACCTGCATTATGGAGTTGCCGATGATCTCTCCGGTATTCAGATAGAAGCTTCAGATGGAAAAGTGCTTTTTGATTCCATTTCCCTTTATCAGGGATATTATGAACCTACAGAAGCTTATTCTCCCCAAGGCGCAGACAGTGTCCTGGCTGTATTAAACTCAGATAGCCGTTGGAACAGCCGCATTGAAGAGGCTTTTGAATCCCTTTATAATCTTCTGTGCCAGGTGGAATTTTATACCCAGCAGAAGCAGGTACTGGAAAGCTATTCTCAGGGACATTCCAACATGAGTTACGTTTACATCAATGAAGAGACCGGACAGGTTCTTTCCAATGACAGCAAACTGGCGGACAGATTAGAGAATGATTCGATTTCCAAGGATACTGTCTCCAACAGACTATCCGGAAAATCCCCCTACATTCTTATTCAATCGGGATCTGATGACTTTACCAGCAATCTTAACGGACTGGACAATCAGAACACTTTCCCTGGAAATGATATCACCTATAGTTCCTGGAAAGAATCAGTCGGCTCCATGCTGTCTGGAATCAATGGCAATTTTGTTTTTGCAGCCTGTGTAGATCAGACCTTTCCTGTTTCTGACACCTTTTCTACCGGCAAAACATTTTTTGACAGCTATTCCAGATATCCGCAGCCTGTATTCTTCTTATTTCTGCTATGCATTTTGCTTTTCCTTGCTTCCTTTGTGTGGCTTACAACCGTTGCCGGAAGAAAAAGCACAGACGAAGAACTGCACCTTTGCTTTTTTGATTGCTGGCCTACCGAACTAGCTGCCGGATTTGTCCTATTTTCCTGCTTTTCTGTTGCCAGTCTGTTTTTACGATGCCTTTCTTTTGCTGACTATCAGATTGCCAAACTACAGGCATCCCTTGTGGATGCATCTCTGCTGTTTACGCTTTTGTTGCTCGGACTTCACACTCTGTTCTGGTTCCAGATCGGCTACCTGAGCCTGGTACGGCGGATAAAGGCAAAACAGCTTTGGAAAAACAGCTGCCTGAGATGGCTTCTTCGCCTGCTTGTTAAAATAACCCGCAAAACCAGTCACAAGCTCCACTCTCTGGCTGATTTTTATTCCAGAAACACAGCTGCCAGACTGAAGGTAACCTTTGCCTTTCTTGGCTTTGTTTTCTTCAAATATGTGATCTTTGGTCTTTTCCTTGGTAATATACAGTTGTTCTTTTTGTTCAGCTTCTGCGCAGACCTATTGCTTCTGTTTTTCTGCATAACAAAGGCCTATCACAGGGAACAGATCATAAAAGGGTTAAAGGAAATTTCTGATGGAAACCTTCAGTATAAAATTTCTCTGGAAAGGCTTTCCGGTGATGATAAGCGCATGGCTGAATACATCAATAATATAGGAAGCGGACTTGATGCAGCTGTGGAAAACAGTGTAAAAAATGAGAGGATGAAGACGGAACTGATCACCAACGTTTCCCATGATCTGAAAACCCCCCTAACCTCCATTATCAGCTACATTGATCTTCTGAAGCGGGAAAATTTCACAGATCCGAAAGTATTGGAATATCTGGATATCCTGGAAGCAAAAGCCTCACGGCTGAAAATTCTCACAGAAGATGTCGTGGAAGCATCCAAAGCCAGTACTGGTAATCTTACACTGAACATGACCAATATTGATTTCGCAGAAATGCTTCACCAGGTAATCGGGGAATTTGAAGAATGTTTGGAAGCTCACCATCTGAACATGATGGTACAGTTTCCAGATGAACCTTCCATAATCTATGCAGACGGTCAACGTCTGTGGCGTGTACTGGAAAATATCTTCGGCAACGTAACAAAATACGCCATGGAAGACACCCGGGTCTACGCCGAAGTAAGAAACTCCCGTGATCATGTAATCTTCACCTTAAAGAACATCTCTTCCCAGCCTTTAAATTTCGCAGCCGAAGAACTTACCGAACGCTTTGTCCGCGGTGACGTGGCCCGCAACACAGAAGGCAGCGGACTTGGGCTTAGCATTGCAAAAAGTCTCACAGAACTCCAGGGTGGCAAATTCCAGCTTTACCTGGACGGCGATTTATTCAAGGTAACCATCACGTTTCAGGCGCAGTCCACCAGAAAAGCTGACGGGAAAGTGCCTGCACAGCCAGAGCCAGAAGTGCGATAACCAAGGCTTCCATGGCAGGCTTCGGGAAGATACGATAAAGTTTTATATATGCATATAAAAACAGCAACAGAAGTAAGCAATTTGTTTACTTCTGCTGCTATTTTGCAAAGCCGCCCAGAGCGTGTTTGAAAAAAGCTCTAGTATTCCAGCTTCGGCATATTCTTAAATTTCTCAAACTCCGCATCTGTGCATTTTACATAATGTGTACCGCCAATATGATGATAAGTTCCTTCATTATAATTGATTCCGGAAGTTTTATAATCATAGGTCTCCGCTACACGGTTCTTCTCCACTGCCGGGTTCGGCGACGGGATCGCGGAAAGAAGGCTTCGTGTATATGGATGCATCGGATTCTCGAAGATTTCCTCTGTAGTACCGGTCTCAAGCAGATGGCCCAGATGGAGAACACCAATACGGTCAGAGATATATTTTACCATGGAAAGATCATGGGCGATAAACAGATATGCAGTTCCTGTCTCCTGCTGGATATCCTTCATCAGATTGACTACCTGTGCCTGGATGGACACGTCAAGAGCAGAGATACATTCATCTGCAATGATCAGCTTCGGATTCATGATCAGCGCACGGGCAATTCCAACACGCTGTCTCTGTCCACCGGAAAACTGGTGGGGATATCTTGCCGCATGCTCCGGAGCCAATCCAACCTTCGCCAGAATGGCTTTGATCTTCTCCTCACGTTCTTCTTTCGTCTTATACATATGATGAATGTCCAGGCCCTCACCAAGGATATCCCTTACCTTTTTACGGGGATTCAGGGATGCCATAGGGTCCTGGAATATCATCTGCATCTGTATCCTCAGAGCCTTATTCGTCTCTTTATTCATCTTGCCGCTGATATCCATACCATTAAACTTAATAGTTCCTGCGGTAGGATCATAAAGACGGATCACGCTTCGTCCGATGGTGGATTTACCGGAACCGGATTCTCCAACCAGTCCGTAGGTTTCCCCAGGGTAGATTTTGAAGGAAACATCTTCTACTGCATGTACGGTAAAGCTGCTGCTCACCTTAAAGTACTGTTTTAATCCATCCACAGTAAGGATCGGCTCGGCATCATAATTTACAGCCATGTTCTTCTGCCTCCTTCTTCATTCTTTCGATTCGGTTCTTTAACTCTTCCGGCATTTCCACCTTCGGAGCTCTTGGATCCAGAAGCCAGGTTGCAGCGAAGTGATCCTTTGTAATCTGGAACATTGGCGGCTCCAGCTTATCATCGATCTCAAGTGCATAGCGGTTACGAGGTGCAAAAGCATCTCCTGGCTTCTCATGAAGCAGGTTTGGCGGGGATCCCGGAATGGTATACAGTCTCTCATCATCTGTATCAAGATCCGGCATGGAGGAAAGAAGTCCCCAGGTATATGGATGACGCGGATCATAGAAGATTTCGTTTGTAGTTCCTCTCTCCACGATTTTTCCAGCATACATAACATTAATAAAATCAGCAACTTTGGCAACTACGCCAAGGTCATGTGTAATATAGATAACAGAAATTCCACGTTCCTTCTGGACCTTTTTGATCAGCTCAATGATCTTTGCCTGGATGGTAACGTCAAGGGCTGTAGTCGGCTCATCACAGATCAGAAGATCCGGGTTGCAGGCAAGAGCAATGGCAATGACAACACGCTGGCGCATACCACCTGAAAGCTGGTGTGGATAGTTCTTCATACGCTTTTCAGCATCTTCGATTCCAACCTCTTTCAGAAGCTCAACTGCACGGTTCCAGGCTTCTTTCTTCGGGGTTTTGAAGTGCCAGCGCATCCCTTCCATGATCTGTTTTCCAATTGTCATGGTAGGATCCAGACTGGTCATTGGATCCTGGAATACCATGGCGATTCTTTTTCCATTAATATGTCTGCGGATCCATTTTTTATCTTTTTTCAGGATATCTACCGTCTCCGGTGTGCCATCTGCATGATGATAGCTGAACTCAATAGTACCTTTCTCCACCTTTGCGTTGGAAGCCAGGATTCCCATTGCAGCTTTCATGGTAACAGATTTACCGGAACCGGACTCTCCTACGATAGCAACGGTCTCCCCTTTGTAAAGATCAATGTTGATACCGCGGATAGCATGTACCGTTCCTGCAGTTGTGGAAAAGGTGATATCCAGGTCTTTGATATTAAGAATTTTTTCATCTGACATTGAAAATCACCTCACATTTCTTTCAATTTCGGGTCGAGAGCCTCACGAAGGCCGTCAGCCACCAGGTTAAAGCTAAGCATCAAAAGCGCCATAACAACGATCGGCGGAATGATCTGATACGGATGAGTGGTAAAGAAGTTAAATCCTTCGGAAATCAATGATCCAAGAGAGCACTGCGGTACCGGAATACCAAGACCTACGAAGCTTAAGAATGCCTCTGTAAAAATAGCGGTCGGAATGGAGAACATAACCTGTGTGATGATCGGTCCGATAATATTCGGAAGGACTTCTTTGAAAATAATGAAGAAGCTGCCTGCACCAAGTGTTCTGGAAGCGAGCACGAACTCCTGCTCTTTTAATTTCAGCATTTCAGCACGGGCAATACGGCTCATACCGATCCATTCCGTCAGCATCAGGGCAATGACGATAGTTACCATACCAGGTTTCAGGACCAGAAGAAGCAGTGTTACGATAACAAGTCTTGGGATACCGTTTGCTACCTCCAGGATACGCTGCATGATCATATCTACTTTTCCGCCGAAATAACCGGAGATCAGACCATAGCTCATACCGATGAGCATATCAATGATCGCTGCTGCAATGGCAATGATCAGGGAAACACGGGCACCTGACCAGGTTCTTGTCCAGATGTCACGTCCCAGGTTATCACTTCCGAACCAGTAGTATACATCAGTAAGACCTTTGTCCTCATAATTGTTTATGGTCTTGGAGCCTCTTGATGTCTTGAAATTTTCACTTCCATCAAAGATACCGAATTTCTCTAAAGCTTTTACACGAGGTGCAAAGTTCTTTTCACTTAAGTTCTGACCGGAATAGGTGTAATCATTCATGCCAGGACCGATTGCTGCCATTATGGTGATCAGGATGATCAGAACCAGACCAACGATGGCACTTGTTTTTTTCACGAAGCGGAGCAGGACATCTTTCCAGAAGCTCTGTGCCGCAAAGTTGGAATCAATGCCGATCTCTTCTGCATTGTTTTTCAGGCGGAAATCAGACTCTACCGGAACGTATGCCGGTGCTGTCTCCACCACTGCTGCGGTGCTTTTTTTCATGATGTCAGTCTCCTTTCTTTGCCAGTCGGATTCTCGGGTCGATCACACCATAGAGAATATCTACAACCAGCATGATTACAATATACATTGCGGAATAAATAAAGCTTAAAGCGATTACTACATTATAGTCATTGGACTGAATGGCATTGACCAGAAGACTTCCAACACCTGGGATAGCGAAAATTTTCTCTACTACCAGAGAACCAGTCATCAGGTCTACGATCAATGGTGCCAGAACAGTGATGATCGGGATCAGGGCATTACGAAGTGCGTGACGGAAAATCAATGCAGATCCGGAAATACCTTTACTCTCTGCCAGAAGCATGTAATCACTGCCAAGTACCTCCAGCATCTCGCTTCGGGTAAAACGGGCGATGGATGCCATGGTAAACATGGAAAGGGCGATACTTGGGAGCACACTGGACATTCCTGCATTGTTCGCTTTGTACAGCATTGGGAACCACTGGAGACGGAAACCAAGACTGTAGCTGAGCCCAAGGGCAAATACATAGGACGGCACCGACACACCGATAACCGATATGACCGTGGCCAGCGAATCCCATATGGTGTTATGCTTCAATGCAGCCAATAGTCCCAGAAGCAGCCCGACTATGGCTCCAATGGTAACGGCAAGGCCTCCGATTCCAATAGAAATAGGAAGTCTGGTCTGAATCATCTGGGAAATGGGGGTATTCTTGGAAATATTGTAGCTGACACCAAGATCACCTTTTAACATGTTCTTTGCATAATTTGCGAACTGGACAACTACCGGTTGGTCCAGACCATATTTCACATACAGCGCAGCACGCTGGTCATCATTTAACTTCTCATCATTGAACGGGGAACCCGGCATGAGCTGCATCAGGATAAACAGCACCAGCAGAATTACCAGCAATGTAAAGAAAGAAGTCAAAACTCGTTTTAACGTATACTTCTTCACAACAGTTCCTCCTTGGACATTCGTCCGCTGCTATCCACAGAACGAACAGCAATATTACAGCTTTGTTACTGTACCTCTGGTGTACGGCAACGTTGTTGTGCGTTCTGTAGGCAGCAACGGCAGTATGATCTGTCACTGGACAGCCAGCAAACAGTAATTATTACTTCAAAAGCCGCACCGGGTAAAACCCTGGTGCGGCTGAAGTTATTCAATTCTGTAACCGCTTCCTGCTTTCGCTTCACAGTTACCAATCAGAACTTATTCAGATTTTACTGCATTTTTGTATACACGGTTCAGTGCGCATGGATGGAAGTCAACGCCTGTTACTGCGCTGGACATCATCTCTGCATTTGCCTGTGTGTAAAGTGGGAAGATTACAGCGTCATCCATAACAAGTTTCTCTGCGTCATACATTCTAGCCCAACGTCCCTCAGCATCTGTGCAAAGGTCACCAGTTGTGCACTCTGCGATGATGGAGTCATAATCTGCGTTGCTCCACAGACCATAGTTGTTGGAGTTATCTGTAATCCACATTCCAAGGTATGTCATCGGGTCTGCGTAGTCTGGTCCCCAACGGGTAAGAGCTACCTCGAAGGTTCCGTTCTGCATATCCTCAACACGCTGTTTCTTAGGCTCTACAGTAAGATTTACAGTTAATCCCGGAAGAGCTGTCTCCCACTGCTCTTTCAGAACCTGTGCAACCTTCTGTGGTGCATCATCAGCGTCAACGATCATATCAAGCTCGATTTCTGTCTCACCAAGCTCCTCAAGACCTTTTGCCCAGTAATCAGCAGCTTTCTCAGTGTCATATGCGCATACATCTGAGAATTTCGTCTGGTCTTCAGAGAAATCGGATCCGTCAGGACCTGCAGCGAACTGCATCGGAACTGCGGTATAAGTCGGAAGGGAACCATCTTTCAGTACATCTGTTGTGATGGCTTCACGATCGATTGCCATTGTCATTGCAAGACGGATATTTAAATTTGCAAGCTCTGGAACAGCTGAGATATTAGGGCTTACATACCACAGATATCCGGCACCGATTGTCATGAATTCCGGATCATCAGCAACCTGGTCAACCTGCTCACCATTTACCAGTGTAAGGTCAAGGTCACCTGTCTGATAGCTCATAAGAGCCTGCTGGGAATCCTGGATAACCTGATAGTTAAGTCCCGGAAGGGAAATATTGTCTGCATCATAGTAGTCAGCGTTCTTTGTAAGATGAATCTCTGTAGCAGCCGGCTCGTATGTATCAAGCACGAATGCACCATTGGAAAGTGTAGTCTCAGGACTGGTACCGAAGGTATCTGCACAGGACTCAAAGAATGCTTCGTTAACAGGATAGAATGTCGGGAAATACATCAGTGACAGGAAGTAGGATACCGGAACATTCAGCTTAACTTCCAGTGTCTTGTCGTCAACTGCTGTAACACCAAGCTCGGATTTGTCTTTCTCACCGGCGATGATCTCTGCTGCATTCTCAACCTGGCCGATATCGCTTAACATGTAAGCATACTCAGAAGCTACATCCGGGTCAACTGCTCTCTGCCATCCGAATACGAAATCGGAAGCGGTTACAGGATCACCGTTGCTCCACTGTGCGTCACGAAGATGGAAAGTATAGGTAAGTCCATCATCTGATAAATCATAGCTTTCTGCAAGTGCCGGAATCGCCTGTCCGTCGGAATCCATCTGCATAAGACCGTCGGTATAGTCTGCGATTACCTCAAAAGATGTTCCATCAGTAGCCTGCTGTGGGTCAAGGGACTGTACCGGAGTTTCCAGCATAACATTCAGGTCAGAGGTGCTTTCTTCTGCTGCATATGCAACAGTTCCAGTGCTCATAAGACCAACTGTCATTGCGGAAGCTGTCAAAAGGGAAATTACTGCTTTTGACTTTTTCATAATCATTTCCTCCTCTTTTTAAAATTGGTGCAAGAACTCCATTAGCTGTACGTCCTTGCACCTGCTTTTAATAGAATAGCACATCAATGTTGTAAAGTAAAGAACTTTTTGTATAAATTGTGAACTTTTTCTGTATAATGTGTGCACTTGTATTTTATTCGCGGACATATAGTTGCTATTTAATGTGTTGGGTGTCGATTGCCAAACCGCTGGTTATCGACAACTGGTTAGAAACGAGATTTTTCAGCACATTAAATCTTATAGCTACTCTGTAACTAATCAATATTATCAGCAATCTCCCAGTGACCATTAGATCCTCGACCAACATAATGAATAATTTTCAGCTCTTTGATATGACGCTTTACAGTCTTTGAGCTTATTCCTAACACCATTGCCATTTTATCTGTACTTATTTTCTTATCCTTTTTTATCATATTCACAATCTGCACATCTATCGGAGCAGAACTATCTTCCTGAGGGACATCCTGAGGGACATTCCGAGGGACATCCTGAGGGACATTCCGAGGGACATCCTGAGGGACATCCTGAGGGACATTGTAATTCAAATTTGGCATCACAACTGTAAACTGATACCGATCTGATCGAAAAGATGGCTTTTTACTTTCGTCATAGCAATGTATACTCAAAGAATTTATGCAAAAAAACAAGACACTACATGTTTTCCCATCATGCAATGTCCTGTTTCTTAATTGCTAAGCCTGCAAAAATATATGCAATCATTACCTCTGATATCATCATTTCAGCCTTTGCCAGCAATACTTTAGATTACATAATCATCCGCACTCGCAGCCTGCCAGTCCAGAAGATCTCCCAGTGTGATATTGTCTACTACCTCATTGATGGCGTCGTCAATCTTCTTCCAGAGAATACGGGTAACACAGGCATCGCCTTTCTCACAGCCGCCTCCGTCTGATGCTACACAATCCACAGGGGACAGACAGCCTTCTGTCAGTCTGAGAATCATACCTACGGTGTATTCTTCCGGTCTGCGCTGTAAGGAATAACCTCCCTGCGGGCCGCGGACGCTCTTCACATATCCGGCTTTATTCAGCACGGAAATGATCTGCTCCAGATATTTCTCGGAAATCTCCTGTCTCTTCGCTACATCCTTCAACCTGATTGGCTCTCCATTGTCATTAGTCGCCAGATCAAGCATTAATTTTATTGCATATCTACCCTTCGTGGATATTCTCATCTTCATTCCTCCTGCTCTGTGATTCTGCAAACCTTCTTACCAATACCTCAAAAGTCATTTCCAACAATATTCCAATACTGACGTAGATGGCTATTTCAGTAAATCGCTTTGCAGAATCCCTATACAGAAGATTATAGCGTTTAATTCCTATTATTTCAATAGGAATTTACCTTTTACTGCAATTCGTAGGGAATTACCTTTTTACTGCAATTCTGGATTTCCAATTTCATTCTCCGCATTATGGGTACAGTTTTCAATTTTCACACTGTAACCTTCTACGCAGGAACAATCCCCAAGGATTCCGCCAAGACTGGACTTCCAGAGAACATCTGCATACTTTTCCTTAAATTCCTCTGATACTCCCTCCCCTGTTTCTGGTTTCTGGGATGTCAGATTTCCAGTACTTTCACAATCGGAGATGGTTACAAGAGCATCTTCTAATCCGATCATTGATTTATCCGGCTTATCGGCGTCTGTGCTAAGTAAAAGTGACTGTCCTACCCGGCCTACAATACCGCCTCCTGTGACGGATAAAGTGAATGCATTTTTATTCTCCACAGTTTCTTTCTCATCTTTTCCAACTGTCAGATTTCCCTCGAAAGTAATATCTCCGGAATTCTTACAGCCTGTGATCTGGGTTCTGGTAAGCATCAGGCCATCGGCAGCTACGATTCCACCTATGTAGCCATTGATCTCGGAAGTAGAAAGGTTTCCGCTGTTTTCGCAATCTGTAACTGTAAATGTGGTGTTCTGATCCTGGGTTGCAGGGAAATATGTAAAGCAGACAATTCCACCGGCATGGAGAGAAGACTGGATATCTCCTGTATTCACACAGCGTTCTACTGTAAGATTCCAGTTTGCCCCCATGTTTGTTACATAAGCAAGAATTCCGGCCGCATCCTGTCCCTCTGTGGAAATGGCACCGTAATTCACATCATCCTTAAGTACCATATTTCCATTGTTTGAAAGAGATGCATGATGAACGATACCAGCCCCTTCTCCTTCTGTGAAATCCTGCTGGTTGGTACATCCTGAGATTGTCAGCACACCGTCTTTTCCGTTTACATATGTGTCACCAACGATTCCGGCATAGTAATATCCAGGTGCAGACACCATTCCTTCATTTACACAATCACTGATTTCCACCTGGAAACGGCTGTCCATCACATGTGCCACTCCTGCAATTCCTCCGGCATTACCGCCCTGACAGGTAACGCTTCCCTTATTGGTACAACTGCTGATATTATTTCCTGACAAATATCCTATAATTCCTCCTGCATTTGCACTTCCGGATTTATCTTCATCGCTTCCTTCCACCGTACCTTCATTGACACAGTTTATGATATTTCCATCTCCGCTTCCTACAATTCCTCCCACATGAGAATTAATAGAGGCTGCATCTTCCAGGCTTATGGTTCCCTTGTTCACACAAGCCTGGATTACGAAAGAACCATAATCCAATTCTTCGTTAAAGGAGTAATCATATCCCTCGCTGCTCATATAATAACCGGCGATTCCTCCCAAAGTTACCTGGCTTTCTTTTCCAGCAGCGGTCACCGTCCCGTTAAATTCACAGTTCGTTATGCCACAATCTGAAGCGTTTCCGACCACTCCACCGCAATGCCCGTCATATCCATTCACAGTTCCATTTATCGTACAGTCAGTTACATTTCCTTCCTTTGACAGACCTCCTGCAAGGATTCCGATATCAACAGGATACCCCGAAACTTCCACATAAGCATTTTCCACACTCAGATTCTTAATGGTTCCAAAGGAATTGGCAAACAGGCCATATTCCGTGTTCTTTCCATCGTCCTCTGTTTTTTCCGCATTTATGTATAGACCACTGATCGTATGGCCATTTCCGTCAAATACTCCCGTGAAATTGCACTCCCGGCCAATGGGACGCCAGTCGTATTCCGGACGTTTTTCCTTCCAGCTTTCATATGAAGAAACATCATTCAGGCTGATATCTGCGGTAAGGATGTAATTTTTCTGTCCATATTCTGTAGTACGGTCATCCGGGTTTCCTAAAAGGTCGGACAGAAGCTGTAATTCCTGTGCAGAGCTGATTTCATAAGGAGACTCTTCGCTTCCGTCTCCGCCGGAAAATTCAGTGGCAGCGCTTTGATACACCGGTTCTCCCAGATTGCGGAAAATGTGCTCTGCGCTTACCAGGCTTGTACTGCCCAGAAGCATTGTGCCCGCAAGAATAGATGCTACAAGTAATTTTTTCATACTTTCCTTTTCCTCCTATATAGATGTGATTACAGGACTGCGATTTATAGCAACCTTGTTATAATTCTTTTATGCATGATCCTTTTATGCTTTATTCTTTCGTGAACCTTCACACGTTAAAACTCTTTTTCATTACATAGACAGGCCATATAAATACAGCAAAGCAGCCTGCAACTAACGCAATATCCGGAATGTTTTCCCACGCTTCAAACACCAAGGCCAATATCATTATATCTGCAATCACATCAGCTGCGAATTTCCAGATATAAATAAACATAGCAAATTCTGCAGTTTTATCACTTCTAAAAACACTATAACTAAAAAATACAATTTCACCAGCTAAACCAGCGATTGTCATATACCAGCCGGCAGTTTCAAATCTGTATTGGCCAAATGTGTACATACACCATCCAATCGCAATCACTGCAACCGCCATCCAGATAGTTCCAAAAATTGAAAGTTCCCTTTCCTTTTTCGTGCTTTCCTCTTTCGGAGCCTGGGCAACCGTCTTTTCCACTGTTGTTTTCTCTTCTTTTTTTGGCGTTTTCTGTTTGGAGGCTGAGTCTGCGCCTACTGTTTTTTGATTGTATTGGTTCTCTTTCCCTTTACTGCTGCCTGCAGAGTATGAGCCAGCAGACTTCGACGCACCAGCGTTTCCTATTGTGCCTTTCGTATCCTGCCATCCATTCGTACCAAAGGAAGTCTGGTCTCTGGAAGCCCCCCAACTGCTGCCTGTGCTCTGGCTTCCTGATGCATCCCAATTGTTGTTCATGCTTCGGGAACCTGACGTACCCTGGCTGTAACTACTGCTTCCTCCGTATGTTCTATTTCCACCACTGGTTCTGCTTCCGCCACTGGTTCTGCTTTCACCATAGCTTCTGCTTCCGCTGCTGGTTCTGTTTTCACTGTAAACTCCGCTTTCTGTATCTGGATTTCCACCACGTTCCGCAATTTCCAGTGCTTTATACATCATCTTTGCACTATGATAACGATTTTCAGCTTTGAACTCGCAGGCTTTTAATACAACTTTCTTTAAAGCAGGACTTCCATATTTGGGCTCTGGAATTTTTGCACCGTGATAGCGTCTTGAAATAGCATTCATCACGTCATCCACAACTGGAACCTGATCTGCACCAACAAAAGGCATTTTCTTATTATTTAAAAGAATGTACAACACCATGCCAAGAGAATAGATATCTGCCTCTTTGCCATATTTTTGGAAGTTCATTACCTCCGGTGCCCAAAATCCGGGAGTTCCGGTTGCCGTGCCCATGGTCGTATGATCCATGATCTTCGCCTGGCCGAAATCTCCCAATTCATAGTCTCCAAACTGGGAGATCATAATATTGTCCGGTTTGATGTCACGGTGTACAATATTTCTTTCCTCACAAAGCATTAAAGCCTTGCAGATATCTTTTCCTACCTTGATTACTTCCTTCTCTGACAGCATTTCATTCCGAATGCGCTTATTAAGGGGAGTCAGAAGCTCCATACGGATGTAAATATCCCAGCCAATTCCGTCTTTGTGCCGTTCCACTGCAATATCATCACAGCTGACAATATTGGTCTGTCCCTTCATTGCCATCAGCATTTTATACTCACCGACGCATTTTTCCAGAAGGTCTGTATATTTTCGGGAAACAGTCTGCTCCGTGTAACCATTGTTGTAATCTCTCTCCAGTTCCTCTTCCGTTGGTCTGGAAATGATCTTAAGAGCAGCCTTCTCTTTCATTCCTGCCAGATCTCTTTCGATCTCATAAACGCTTCCAAAACCGCCCTGTCCCAACTTTTTTACCACTTTCCAATTGGGCCAGGGAATTAAAATATTTGTACTGCTATCCACTTTTTTCTCCTTATTTCAAAGTATATTAACGTCCGTTTTCCGCAAAATTCCCGAATGACATTTCCTACCTGACTTTACACACAATCGCTGTAATATTATCCACGCCGCCCCCTGCAAGCGCAGCCTCTATCAGTTTCTGCACACACCTGGCAGGATCTTTTTCCCCTGTCAGAATGTTACAGATTTCCTGCTCACTTACCATATCGGTAACGCCGTCGCTGCATACCAGATAACAGTCACCAGACTTTATATATCTGCTTTTTATATAAGGTTCGATGCGCATTGACTGGGGATCTACTCCCAGGTACTGGGTCAGCCAGGGCTTCCGGTTCAGGCCCTGCTCTTTCACATACCAGGCATCTGTGTGCTCCTTGGAAATCAACATCATTTTTCCATCTCTTATAAGATAAGCCGGACTGTCGCCCAGGTTGCAGAGCCATACCTGACCTGCATGAAAATACAGCCCCACCAGAGTAGAACCTACCCGGTCTGAGCCTCTGTCTGCCCCGGCCTGAAACACACTGGTATTCAGCCGCTGGCACAGTTCCATAAGGGATGGCGTGATATCACAGGGGTTCACGTTTTCTTCCACTGCCAGAAATTCCTTGGTTACCTTGGCAGCTGTATAAGAGGCTACTTCCCCATAATCCATTCCACCCATTCCATCAAAAACAACGAAAAGTCCATCCTCGTCCAGTTCCTTCCTGGCTGTTAAGATTTCATCCAGGCCGTGGTTGTCACTTTGCATGTATTTTCCATCGAAATAGAAATTATCCTCATTGTTTTTCCGCTTCAATCCCTGATTACAGCCACAGGCAATTATAATTCCTGTAGGTTGTTCTTCTGAAGATTCCCGGATTCCTCCAAGACCACCAAGCTTCTCTCCAAGGCCTCCAAGTCTATCTCCAAAACTTCCAAACATATCTCCAAGCCCCATACGATTCTCCTGTTCTATTCTCCTGTCCCGGCGTGGTCAGAGTTTGCAAGAATAGCCGGAACCTTTTCCAGTTTTTCAAGAAACTGATCCGCTTTTTCGTCTCTATAGCCCTCGAATATAACTTTTCCAATCTGCTCTGCATTGAACAGAATCGCACCTGGGCCTGTGGTAATTCCAAATGACGCATTTACTGCCATATAAGTAAATACCTCTCCTGTTTCCTTATTCTGTGGAAAATAACCTGTAATGGTATATTCCAGAGGATTTTCATTGAATTTAACCACCGTTCCGATCGGATATAATTTTTCCATTAAGCTTTACCTCCTGCACCAGCTGCCAGGTTTCTTTCTATTTCTTTTTCCAGTTCTTTTTGTGCATTTTCCATTTCTCTTTGGAAACCAGCTGCATCTGTCATATTTGCCGCGATTTCCAGCATATCCATATATTTGGTATATGCCCCTGCGAGGGCGCCATGATAGCCTTCAAAAAAAGGCTCCACATTTTTTGCCTCTATTACATGAAGACTATCTTTTCCGGTATACCCTGCAGGGTATGGAACTACCAGATACTTTTTCACCATTTTATTGGCAGCTTCTTCAAAGGTGCATCCAATTACCATGGCTTTTCCATTTCCATATTTAACTAAAGAACCAACCCGTAATGTTCTATTTTCCATTTTTTCTCTTCTCCACTATAACCTACATCGCATTCAGGAACAGATTTCCCACATTATCAAAGAAATTTCCAGCTGCCTGGACTCCACTCTGGATTGCCTCACCTGCAACCGGCACATTTGTAATCAGGCTTGACATTGAACTAACCGTTTTTACAGCCTTCGCCCCGCCACTTTTAATGGCATAACCAGCCATATTGGTCAGGGTATCTCCAAACGCATAAGCAAATCTGCCAGTCTCCGCGCCTATCATTTTCGTAGCTCCCAGAATGGTTCCACCCACATCACCTTTTTTCATTGCCGCAGCGGCTTCATTCTCTGCATTTGCATAAGCCTGGTTAAAGTATGCATTATCCCTGGCATTATAGCCTGCCTCAACTGCCGACCGGATGACATTTCCCTTTATACCGGATTTCGTCACATAGGCAGCACCTTTTTCCAGGGTGTCCATATCCGCTTCTCCTGTAAGTACATCCTTTGTAATGGAAATAAGCGTTTTTTCGTCTGAAGAAAATGAGGACTCTATTTCCTTTTTGCAGGAATCCGGCAGATTGTCATAATTACTTGACAGCCACTTAGTAAAATTCTTAGACTGGGATGCCGCATCTCTCATTTCCGGGGGAAGCATATTGATCACATCCTGCTTTTCCTTGTCTGTAAGAATTGAAGAGTTACTTTTCAGCTTAATTCCATCCTTTTCAAACAGCTTTTTCAGGGAATCCGGTATTGCCCCGGCAAGGCCTCCGCCTGCAGTTGCCAGAATTCCCAAAAGATTCTCCGGTTCACTGAAAGTAGATGCACTTTTGCTTGCTACAAGTGCACCATTTCCCAGCATATTGGTCACACTTGTAAAGGTTTTCTGGGCTGCAGTGATCTTTCCGGCAAAATTACTTGCCAGATTTTCGCTCCAGCTGTCATTCATCCCCTCCAATGCAGTGGATACCTGGCCAAATAAGGATTCAAACTCACCCTGAAGGGATGTCATTTCCTGTGCCTGGGCCATCAGCTCTTCAGGCGTTAATTTAATGTCTGCCATAATTTATTTTTCCACTCCCTTCGCAAGTCCAGAAAAAGCTGACATACAGATTGGCGTTGCACCTGTAACTCCTTGGGTTACCTCCTGTATGGCACCTGGCACCACATTTGTGATCCTGCCAATTGGTTCATCCACAGTATTGGTTCTCTGACGCATTTCCTGCTCTGCGGCATCGAAACGGGCGGAGGCATTTTTGACTGCGCTATAAAAGGAAGACGCATATCCCTCAATCTTCTGTGCGGTTTCACGGTTCTCTATGGTATAGCTGTTGATCTGGTTACGCTCACTGCATACCCAGTCATTATGTACTACCACCTGATTCAGTAAAGTAGCTGCATCTGAGATCAGGTCGTTGGTTCTTTCTGCTACAGAAACTGAGCTTCTGAGCAGGTCCGTATCTACATTTAAAAAAGCCATTTTGGTCCTCCCTATAATCGTTTTGCATTATCCGACTTATTCAATTTCTGTAACTTAGAACGAATTATTTATCATATTTGCACATTCCTGATCCACACTCTGGAATGTATTTACTGCATCCCCTGCATAGCTCTGCATCAGATCCAGAATCTCTTTCAGGGATTTTCCCTGCTGGATGTATTTCTCCATCAGCTCCAGAAATGCTTTGCTGGCATTTCCCTCCCATCCGGCTGTCATCTGGCTGGAAAGATTGCTCATCCGCCCTACCAAAGCTTCATATGCTGCGGAAAGATTTTTTAAGGTAGCGGCCTGTTGTGTCAGACCGTCGTAATCGATTTTAATTGCCATGTCCACTTCCCCCTTTTTTGATCTAATATGAAAATCCTAATTGTCAATTCAATTTAAAGCATGCTCCTAAATCACTCTATCTGGCCCCTCAAAAACAACCTATTTCTTACAAATGGGCTGATTTTTTAATGTTTAGAGAAATCCACGGATCTGGCCTGCAAGACCTGCGTCCTGTTCTTTATATTTTGCCACTGTTTTACTGATCAACTGTGCTGCCTGATTCAGATTCGTGATCAGATCATCCACCTGCCTTGACAGGCTCTGGCTTTTGTCTGCAATAGCGCTTCCCGTCATTCCAGTCATGGTTTCTGCATTTGCCTTAAGCATTTTCATACTGTTCTGTGCCTCCTGAAGCTTGGCAATGGCAGATCTGATTTTCTGGATATCTGCATTTGCCGCTGCCTCATCAATGGTAATCTGTCCCTGGTCGTTGGTCATATTAAGCCTCTCCCTTCAATAATGAAATCGCTAATTTTCTGGAACTGCTGTCCATCAGCTGTTCCTTTGTAAAAAATCCATTTTTCTGTCCAGTGTGTACATTCGCACAGGAAATCACGATCTCCTCAATTTCATCTTTTTCCCAAAGTTCGTTCAACTGGGAATCTTTTGTGATCTCTCTTAAGCTGATTTCGTTGTCCTCCAGGGTTGTCATAATCATTTTTCCCTGATAGATATGAAAACGGAAAACCGGTCCGTTTTTTATTTCCATACGGCTTTCTGTCTCCCCGAAGAATACCGGCAAAAGAAGTTCCTTCGCATCCTCATCAAATTCCGCATTGTCATAAAAGTCCATCTCTACCACACCGTCTTCTTCCAGCTTCTCCAAAGCTTCCTGTTCACGGAGATCGTGGTTGATCTGGATATCCGGCATTGCGGCAAAATAGTCGTAATCAATGTATTTTGCATTTAGCAGCTTTCCGCAGAAAAAAAGCTCTACGGGTGTTAATTTCAGTTCTTCGCTCATGCTCATTCCTTTCCTCCTCATATAATTAAGTATTGTAATTATTCAGCCTCTCCCCTATCTCTTTATCTGAACAATATCACCCTGCCAGATTCCTTCTTTTGCGAAGGTAGAGTCCGGGGAAATTATTTTTCCTGTACGTTTATTCAAAAGGCGGCACCCGGTCATTGGCATCACCTCTTTTTTATGGTAATAATTCAGCACCTCTGCGATATTCGCGGTCACCTGGGTCACAGGAATATCTGTGGGAATCTCCATATCATAAGAAAACTTTCCTACTTCATCCTGCACTGAGACAATGATAAATGGTCGCATTTTCCTCTCCTTCCTAGAGTGTGTTTAAAAAGGCTTTCACTTTTATTTTTTACTCCCACCGGATCAATCTGACTTTGCCCTTATGGACAACTGCAATCTCTTCCTCATCCAGGTCTGCATCCATCTGTGGCAGATATTCTTTGCAGGAAAAAGCATGGTACTCAATGGGATTTCCGTTTAGAACTGCCACATTTTCCGCTTCTATTGCAGCTTTCGTAACAATATCTATTTTTTCAGGATCTTCACACTGCTCTTTCGTGATTCCGGCAATCAGAATAATTCCCAGCTCTTTTGATTTCGCCAGAACTTTCCGCAGCTGTTTGTTCTCATCTGGGGAAAATCCTTTCGCCAGTTCAGGGAGATTTTCAATCAGAACACAGATCTGCTGATAGGATTGCAGCCATTTCTCCTGGTCAAAACCGGCCTCTTTTTTGTGGCTGTTCCGGTTTTTCAGTCGGCTCTGAAGGTTTTCCACAAGACTTGCCAGCTGCGTGACAGGTTCTCCACCATTTGCACCTTCCACGCCTGCTGATTCACTTTTCTTTATCCGGAGGATCTGATTATCATTCTTTTGCTTCAGCAGCTGCTCCAGGTGATTCAAAAATACACTACCTGTATTCTGATCTTCGGAAGCCAATAAAAGAATGGCTTCCTCTGAGAAGTCAAAATATGCAGGCTCCAGGTCATCTGCATAAATTCCGGCTGGAATACGGCTGCGTTCGTTATACTTACTGGAGTAATCTCCCATTTTTCCCTGTCCACCGTCCGCTTTCTCATATCCGTTTTCCCTGGCAGCACCTTTCCGGTCATTTTCCATAGCCTGATAAGTGCTATTCCCGCCATTTTCCTGGTATTGGCCCTTTACTCCCATGTCGGGACTTGCCTGCCCACGGACACTTTCTGATTTCCAACCTGCTTTTTCGTAATCGTTTCCGAATTCTAATCCTGTTTTTCCAGAAAAGCCTCCAAATTTTGGTCCTTGTCCATCATCCTCGGGAAATTCCTTTGCCATTCCATTTTTCTTAATATTTTCCCAGGCATCCGCCATCTTCTTCGTAAGCTCTACTATCCGTTTATGCCGTTCCTGGTCATTCTGGGCATTTTCATACACTGCGATCTGGAAAGCCACCGGCGGATTTCCTGCCAGAATTGCCTGACCGGCTGTTACCGGCATGCTGATTCCATCCATGGCGCCCACATAACTGCGGTAATCTCCTTTGTCAGCAAGACGCAGGGCTATGGTTCCCTTGATCAGCTGCAGGAATTTCATGCTCAGTCCTAAAGTAGAGGTTGCGGTAAATACCAGATAAATTCCATAAGTCATACCGTTTGCTGCAATTTCCTCCAGGCAGGCCATTACCTCCGGACTGATATCAAACCAGCCTTTTATATGATCCACAAGGACAACGATTGCCGGGGTATCCGGCGCAACACTTTCCCGGTAAGCGCCAAGGGAGTTGACTGCATGCTTGTTAAACGCTACTCTTCTTGATGCAATTTCACCAAGAAGCCTTGCCGCTGCTTTTTTGATCTGCCCTTCCTCAGACTGGCTGGTGATTACTTCCTTCACATGTGGCATACCTGCAAATTCAGGAAGGCTTAAGCTTCCTGCATCAAAAATGGTAATGGAAACATCCTTTGGTGTATAGAGAAGTCCCATACTCACCAGCATGGTTTTCAGGAAAAATGTTTTTCCGGTAGCCGGAGTTCCAAAAATACCAAAATGCCCCTGCCCGGAAAGATCCAATACCTGCACGCCCTGTGCCTGAATCTGCGGCATATCGTATTTTCCAACAGGAACCACAAGCTCGTTTCTTCGTACCGGCCATTTATCTCCGTCGAAAATATCTGTAAGGCCCAACTCTTCCAGCGGCAGCCAGGTAGGAAGCTCTGGAAGCCAGGGGCCTGCCATTTTTTCAATTTTCTGTTCTTTACATACTTTATTGATATATCCGATAATTGCAGTCAATTCATCCACTTCACTGTCTTTCTTTTTCTTCTTTGGAAGTGGATTGATCCGGCTGCCTGTCACACTTACAATCCGGACCTGGTTTTCCTTTTTCCCTTTGTGCTCTGCTTTTCCTGTATATTCTGCGGAGCTGTAATAAGACTGGAAAAGCTCAAAAAGCTCGTCTTCGCCAACACGTACATAAGCACGTCCAGCCTGCGTGATCCTGGCTGCATCTGGTCTTTTCAGCATTTCCCGGCTGTCTGCCACATCCTGTACTTTCATACAGATACGGAAACGGGAGTTGGCGCTGATCTGGTCTGTGACCACACCTGCCGGCTTCTGGGTAGCGAGAAACAGATGGATTCCCAGGGAACGGCCTACTGTTGCAAAAGAATTTAATTTTGTCAGGAATTCCGGCTGTTCTTTTTTCAGCTCTGCAAATTCGTCTGTCACAATGATCAGATGGGGAAGACGGATCTTCACTTCCCCTTTCCGGTACGCTTTCCGGTACTGGCTGATGTTCTTCACACCAGCCTGGGAAAACAGGCTCTCACGACGTTTCATCTCGCTTTCCAGAGAAACCAGGGATCTGAAAATATTCCGGTCAATATTGGTTATTTTTCCCACCACATGTGGAAGGGGCTCCAGAAGATCAGACATTCCGCCGCCTTTATAATCGATAATAACAAAATTCACATCATGGGGATGGTAATTCACAGCCATGGAAAGGATCCAGGTCTGAAGCAGCTCACTTTTACCAGATCCGGTGGTACCTGCCAGAAGTCCATGAGGACCATGTGCATTGTCCCCATCCAGAATATTCAGGCAGAACGTTTTTCCACCTGCCATGATGCCAAGAGGCGTGGAAAGGGTCTGGTGCGGTTCGCTTCTTTCCCAGCGTTTGAGAACTTCCAGCTGTTCCACGACCTGTACCCGGAACCCCTCCAGAAAGGTAATGGATCCAGGCAGGGACGCCTCGGATTTCTTTTCCTTTAATTCAATTGCCGCCATCTGCCTGGAAAATGCCTCCAGCTGTACCTGATGCACCGTCTCATCCCGTGTAAAATAAACCCGTTCGTCATATCTTTCCCGTTCATAGGCATAAGGCTTACTGGTAAGATCTATGATATACTGACAGGTCTGGGGCTGATTATACAGATCCTGGGATAAAATGATGGTTGTGATTCCATATGCCGGATTGTTGGAAATCAGCTGGTCATACAGCATCTCTTCCTGCAAAATCTGCTCGTTTTCTGCCAGAATAACAAAGTGCGGCAATGGGGGCGTTCCTTTTTTCCCCATTTCGCTGCGGGCTTCCTTATTCCTCTGGCGAATTACATCTCCTATCAGCTCGCAGACAACATGCCTGCTTTTTTCATCAAAAGCAAGAAACCTTGCCTGGCCGCTTTCATCCCAGATATGGGGCAGCCATCTGAGTACGCCCCAGTATTTACGGGACTCTGACTCAAATAAACCGATAATCCGTACATCCTTATAGCTGTGCTCACTGGCAAGTTCTACTAAGAGACTGCGAAGTTCATGGTAGGTTGCTTCTTTGCTTCCCACCATTCCTATGGTCTGGTTTCTCAATAAGGAAACCCTCACCGGGACATTGTCCACATATCTGGTTTCCTCTATGATCTGACCTGCCAGCTCTTCCAGTTCGTCATCCACCATGGTAAACCCGTCGGTATTGGCCCGGCTTTTTACCTCTACGCAGAGCTTATCTTTTCCCATTCCAAGGCGCAGGGTAAGAAAATCGGAATCTGTGGGCATCCTTTCCCAAAGGTTTCGTTTCAATTTTTTTACACTTTCCATGCAATCGGCAGGTTTGGGATTCTCTGCGGTGATAATTCTTCTTTGTACATCCGCAACCTTGGAAATCCTTGCTTTCTGGGAATCAATGTAGGCCTGGTAGCGCTCCTGGCGCATTTTTTCATATTCTTCCAGGGCTTTCTGCTCTTCCTTGCTCATCTTATTGTACATAGCCATATTGGCAAGCGGGGAAATCAGTCCCACCGCGCGCATAAGCAGGGCTGCAGGTGAAAGCATGCCTGAAGCAAGGCTGGCTGCCATCATTGCTCCCGAACTGATCAAGTAAGCGAGATTATTTCTTCTCCCTCCCATAGAACCACCTTTTCCAGGAGCCCCGGACAAAATAATGGGTTCACTGGGAAGCTGTTCCCGTATTCTGGGAGAAAGCTGATATCTTGGATAGAGAGCGTCATTAACAGAAGCTCGGCCGGAATCTGAGCGGACTTTTTGCGGGTCTGGGTTCACTCTTTGTACTCCAGGTGCTTTTTGGTAGACTCTTTGTGCTTCCTGGTGTACTCGTTGACCTTCAAGGTGTACTCGTTGCCTTTCCTGATATACTTTCTTCCCTTCTGGGTTGGACATTTTCACTTCTTCAGCGCCCGGTGGCCTGTCCATCTGGGCAATGCGGCTTGAAATATGAATCGAACTTCCTATATTTTCGAAATAAAGAGTTCCATTCTGTAAAATAAAACGAAATGTAAAAATAGAAAGCACATCTCCTGATTTCATAAGTGCCTTGGAAATGCGCCTGCCATTTAGATATAATCCATGGGTGCTTCCAAGATCCTCTACGTGTACAGAACCCGCTTCCACAAAAAACTGAAAATGATGTCTGGAGATAATGGGATAGGTCAGGATAATATCGTTGTCCTTTTCCCTTCCCACTGTAATTCTTCCATTATAGGGAAGTTCCACTGATTTGGATAATTTTCCTGTTGCTTTCGACACATACAGACTCACGACTGGTTCCCTGCACAGCATAGCAATCTGGTTACATTCCAAAACAGACTTCGCCGTGCGAAGGGGTAGTTCTACCCCAATCTGTACCTCATCTGAGCTTCCTCTTAACATCATAAGGTGCTCTTTCGCGTCTGGAATCTGGACGTTGTCCTTCTTATGACTTCCATAGGTCAGCTCTTCCCCATTGGAAATCAGGTTATAATATTCACGGTCTTTATATCGTAGGGTAATTGCCAATGCCATATTGCACGCCCTCCCTGTGTCCTATATTTTGTATTTATTCAAGCCCAAGCAGATTTTATATAGAAATCCATCTAACGGATCCCATCTTTTATTGTTAAAAAGTACCAATAACTGTAGCTGAATTTATACTATCATAACCATTTTTTCAGAACAACCAGGGTGAGGGACTTTGCTATTTTTGTGCACAAACTTGCGTTTTTTATGCACTAAAGTGTTTTTTTATTCATATCTGTCATGAATCTTGTGGGTGTTCAGAGATACCTCGCAGAACGTTCCGGATAAAAAAATACCCCAGCCAATTTCGAGCTGGAGTATTTTTCGTTTGTATTTCATTTTTCTGTTTACTTTTTCGTTTGGTTTTTCATTCACTTTTTATCTGCTTTTTGCCCAAAAATCTTATTTTCAAATGTAACTGTTCAGATTACGGTATATTCACGATTGTTTTTCCTGATATCCTGCAAATGGAGCATCTCCTTCTATATTATAAAGTACATAACTGGTCAAGAACTCCGGGTTCTGGTCACTGTATGTAATCATGCTCCATCCTTCCGGCAATTCAATGGGAAGGTCTGATTTCGTTACCTCTGGTACATACAGATAAAACTCCGATCCTGGTACCAGGCCATAAGGCTCTGAATATACTTTCAGACAATCATCCACTATTTCCTGGGTTCCACTTTCCTGGCTGGTCTGAATATCGGCCAGTTCCATAGAATATACATGGTCATTCAGCTTTTTCAGATTCGTAAAGCTTCCTGTAAAATCATTGCAATAAACGGTGTAGCTATATCCATCCCCACCTGTCATGTCGCTATCGGAAAAGGATCCACTAAAGCTTCCATCTTTATTTAAAGTAAGAGAAGTACTCCATGCACCTGCACCGCTGGAAAAAATAAAATCTGAAGGAGTTCCGTCCGGAAGTGCGTCCACGGCACTCCACTGCTCATTTTCTACAGTTTTCAGATAATCCAGTATTCCGGAAATGGTCATGGTCTGCGCATGAGCTGCTGCGCGGACGGATAAGCCGGTTCGCAGCGTAAATTTCTTCTCCTTCTCCGGGGTTCCCTCGTAAATCACCGGAACTGCTGTGTCACCAAAGGTCTTAACCACCAGAATATCCGTATCTCCATCTCCATTATAATCGGTAAAGCTTACTGCATCCAGACTGGTGAAGTCATTCTCCAGGACTGGCGGTGTCGCAAGGCTGTCCAGCATTTCCACCACCTGGTCGTTCTGGATGATCTTAAACGTAACATCCTTTTCCCCGTCGATTGGCGCATAGGATGCAAACCAGGTGTCGCCGTCATACTCGGAGAAAGTAGTCTGGAAGGTCTGGTCCTCGATGATTCCGGTACGCCAGTTAGCATTCTCAGTTGATTCCGCCATGTTTGCTTTATCATGATCAGTCACTGTTTCTGCCATAATTTCCTGTGAAAATACCAATTGTAAAATCGCACATGCCATAACAGCAGTCCCTAAAATTTTGATTTTTTTCATATTCTTTTCCTCTACATGATTTTATAAACACACTTAAGCGTCTTATTTTTCTATTATAAAAGATTATAAGAAAAAAACTGTAAAATAACCCTTTCTAAGACTCCAGCATTTTCACCAGACATTCCTTTTTATAAAATGCAATTCCATAGCAAAAGATATCTTTATACCTGCACTTGTAATCCTCTGCATACTTTCTCTCTTTCATCTGCGCCAATGCTTTATCACAATCTTTATTTAACTGTTTCATGCTTTGCGAATATTTTACTTCGAAAATCGCTACCTTGCCATTGGCTTTATCAATAATCACAAGATCTGGCTGTCAGCAAACCATTTCATTACCGTAGTTTCAAAAATTTCTCTTATTTCCGCATTTGCTGGTAATATCCTTTGCTGCTGGCTTTTGCTATAGGAACGTCATATTCATCTATAAGCAAAATCACCTGCTTATGGTAATAATTCTCGAGCAGACGCATAAGCAGACTAAGAAATCTGATAACCAAAATTTTGCTTCCCTCACCAGATTTCAGAAGTTTAAAACGCTTACGATCTTCTTCATCAATCTCTTCGCTTTCCAGCAAAAATGAAACCACTTTTATCAATATAATAGTTATTATTCTCACGTATCTCTTTAAAATCAGAGATACCTACTGGAATATTAGGATTTCCCATATGCCCTTCCTAAACGGATATTTTTTATATAAACATGATAACACAGCAGTATAGTTTCAGCAAATAAAAAAAACGATAACCAACCGGCTACCGTCTTAATCTCTGTACCTTCAAAACTACATACATGCTACATCCTAACGGAATCATTCTTTCAACCTTGCGATTGTTGGTCAAGCCCTCACCCTATTAGTAACAGTCAGCTCCGTGCATTACTGCACTTCCACCCCTGCCCTATCTACCTCGTCGTCTTCAAGGGGGTTTACTTCTTTCGAATGG
>NZ_JBQKCL010000015.1:0-114511 GCF_052122375.1 Blautia sp. HCP3S3_H10_2 | reverse complement strand
GAGCAATACAGAAGAAAGTAAAGGAAAACTGGAACTGGTCAAGACAGGAGCAGAGGGAAAAGCCCTTGAGGGAGCAAAATTCGACCTGTATAAAGTTGGGAATCCGGATGAAAATCGTGGTTCCTATGTAACTGGCCAAGATGGAAAGATCACAGTTGATAACGTAGAACCGGGAAGCTATTACTTTGTAGAAACAGAAGCTCCGTCAGGTTACGTAACACCAGGCGGTGAAGCGGCAAAGACAGAGACAAAGACGGTAAAAGCAGGCCAGAAGGAAAAGTTAACCTATACATTCGAGAAGAGTAATACGGAAGAAAGTAAAGGAAAACTAGAACTGCTGAAGACAGGAGCAGAAGGAGCAGCCCTTGAGGGAGCAAAATTCGACCTGTATAAAGTTGGAAATCCGGATGAAAAGCGTGGCTCTTATGTGACCGGCAAGGATGGAAAGATAACAGTTGATGACGTAGAATCGGGAAGTTATTACTTTGTAGAAACAGAAGCACCGTCAGGTTACGTAACACCAGGCGGTGAAGCGGCAAGGACAGAGACAAAGACGGTAAAAGCAGGCCAGAAGGAAAAGTTAACCTATACATTCGAGAAGAGTAATACGGAAGAAAGTAAAGGAAAACTGGAACTGCTGAAGACAGGAGCAGAAGGAGCAGCTCTTGAGGGAGCAAAATTCGACCTGTATAAGGTTGGAGATCCAGATGAAAAGCGTGGCTCTTATGTGACTGGCGAGGATGGAAAGATCACAGTTGATAATGTAGAACCGGGAAGCTATTACTTTGTGGAAACAGAAGCTCCGTCAGGCTATGTAACCCCGGTTGGAACAGATGCTAAGACTGAGACCGTAGTAGTAAAAGCAGGCCAGGCATTCGTAGTAACGTATACGACTAATGTAAGCAACACGGAGGAAAACGAAGGAAAGCTGAAACTGGAGAAGACCGGAACAGACGGTAAAAAACTTGCGGGAGCAGAGTTCGACTTATACCGTGCGGAAGAAGGAAAGGCGGACACCAAGATCAATGAAGTGTCGTTAGTAACAGATGAAAACGGAATCATTGAGATAAGTGTAGACCCAGGAAGCTATTACTTTGTAGAGACAAAGGCACCGACAGGCTATGTGACGCCAAGCGGAGATGCAGCAAAGACACAAGTAAAAGAAGTTCTTGCAAAACAGGCTGAGGTAAAAGTATATGAAGTATCAATGACAAATACGCCTACCAAAGCCACCATCACCAAAGTAGATGCCCTTGGCAACCAGCTTTCAGGTGTAGTACTTGAAATCCAGGATAAAGATGGCAACCCAATTGAGACTTGGACCACAGATGGAACACCACACGTAATCATCGGCAAACTGATTCTTGGTGAAACCTACACATTAGTTGAGAAATCTGCACCAAAAGGTTATGCTTTAGCAAAATCTGTCGAGTTTACTGTAAGTGCGGATGACACTGACAATGTAGTTACGATGGAGAACACCTACTCCGCATCCGGATCTCTGAATCTGACAGCTAAGAAGACCTTGACAACCACAGAGACATCACTTGCAGCAGGTCAGTTTACATTCGAGCTTCGGGATAAAGATGGCAATGTGCTTCAGAGCAAGACCAATGATGCTGACGGAAACGTAATCTTTGATGCAATCGAGTACAACCTTGTAAAAGATGCAGCTTACAAAGATGACACAGACAAGAAAGTAGATGCTATCGGCGACTACCTGTACACTGTAAATGAGGTGAAAGGCGACGCAGCTGGTTACACCTACGACAACACCATCTACACCATCAACGTAACCGTAGAAGATGCTGGAAACGGTACCTTAACCGTAACCCCAGTGATCCATTCCTCCAAGTCCACATCCGAGGATGCGACTGTAGCAGGCATGGAATTTACCAACACCTACAAGACATCTGGTCAGATCGTCCTCAGTGCAACCAAGACTCTGGAGGGTCAGACACTGGAAGCAGATCAGTTCAGTTTCCAGGCAACAGAAATTGATGCAGATGGAAATGCAGTAGAAAATGGTTACAACGAAACTGTGAAGAATGCTGACGGCGGTGCCATCACATTCCCAATCATCACGTACGAGAAATCCGGAAGCTATTATTACCAGATTACCGAAGTAAAAGATGAGAAACCGGCATACCAGTATGATGAAAGCAAATACGTTGTAAAAGTAGACGTAACAGATGACAATGCAGGCAAGTTAACAGCGAAAGTTACCGCAGTCACAAAGAACGGAGAACCTGTAGAGAACGGCAAACCTGTAGAGAATGGTGAACCGGAAGAGGAAAGCAGCTTTGCAAAAGCAGTTGCCTTCACTAACACCTACAGTGCTTCCGCTGACCTTGAACTGAAAGCCCAGAAGTCCATGAAGGTAGAAGGCGAAGAGCTTGGAACCTTCGAATTTGAGCTGAAAGATGCCGACGGAAATGTAATTGAAACTGTTAAGAACGATGAAAACGGTGCGATCAACTTCAGCAAGCTTTCCTATGATGAGAAAGCAGTTGGACAGACTTTCACCTACACGGTAAACGAGAAAATCCCGTCAGAAGCGGACATCTACGTATATGACAACACTGTTTATACAGTAACCGTAGAAGTAGAAGACAACCGAGATGGTACTCTGAAGCTTACCACCAAGGTGAATGGTGAAGATTACACGGAAGAAGCAATTAAATTTGTCAATGACACTACCAAGGTCACCATTTCCAAGGTGGATGATACCAGCCTGAAAGCTCTTTCCGGAGCAAAACTTCAGGTTGTGGATGCAGATGACAAGGTTGTGGAAGAGTGGGTTTCAGATGGTACTCCACATGTGATCACAGCAAAACTTGTTCTTGGTGCAACCTACAAACTGGTTGAGGCAGAAGCCCCATTAGGATATGAGATCGCAGAGCCGATCACCTTCACCGTTGATGCGGATGATACCAAGAATGCAGTTGAGATGAAGGATGCCATGACCAAGAGCGAGACAGCTGCAATTGAGATCACGAAGGAACTGAAGCTGAACGATGCACTTGCTGGTGCAAAAGACATGACCTTCTACGTAGCACTTTTTGCAGATGAAGAATGCACGATCCTTGCTTCTGATGTAAAAGCACTCGAGTTCAAGAATGCATCTTCTTCAACTGTCACATTTACAGGAGTGGATCTTGGAAGAACCTACTATGTAAGTGAGACTGACGAAGCAGGAAAGGCAGTTGAATCAGGCATGACACCTGATGGAAAAGTTTATATCCCAGTTTATCCGCAGGGCAAGGAGATCACCGTAACAGAGGATGGCGCAAAGAGCAGCATCACATTCGAGAACCAGTTCAACGAATGGCCGGATGGATTCTACAAGATCGCAAATCTGAATGTAACCAAGGAGCTTCTTGGTGCCGACGGAAATGCCCTGGAAAGCGATGGAGTCTTCTATGCAGGTATCTTTGATGACAAAGAGTGCACAACTCTTTCCACAAGAACTGAGAAGAACATCCTCACGCTTGACCTTGCTGGCGGATCTACTGTATCTGAGAGCACTCAGGCGGTTGTAATGCCTGGTGAATCCTTTAATCTCTATGTTGCAGAGACTGATGCAGAGGGAAATCTGGTTGCTGGTACGGAAGGATTTAAGTATGTAGTGACTGTTAAAGACGGAAATGTATACTTTGATGAAAATAACCTCAATGCTAAGGTAACCATCATCAATCAGGAACAGCCGGAAGCCACACCTACTGTAACTCCTGAGGAGACACCAACACCAACACCAAGCTCATCCACAGGCGTTAAGACTGGTGATGACACACCAATCGGATTCTATATGGCAATGCTCTTCCTTGCAGCCCTTGCAATCGAAGAAACAACCAGAAGACGCCGTAAAAAAGAACAGGATTAACTAATCACAATTAAATAATCAGAACCGCCCCTGCAGGAAGGAATCCTACCAGATCCGCCTGCAGGGGCGGTTCGTCTTTCCTGGGAAATTTTCCCATCCAACTCTATTGCACTTCCAGGCAACACAATGTTATAATAAACGTTACGAATGAAGTTCAGGCATACTTTGCGAGAGCCTGGATATGCTAGAAAATAAAATCAATTTCAGGAGATTTGCCGCTATCTGGCGGGCAAGCCTGAGATTTTTGGAGGAAAAAATGAAAAAAGAGAACATTCCTGCATACGAGATCGTAAAGCAAGAGAATCTGACAGACATCCATTCCACCGGATATCTGCTTCGCCACAAGAAGACCGGGGCCAGACTGGTCCTGATCGAGAATGATGATGAGAATAAGGTATTTTCCATTGCATTTCGTACCACACCGAAGAACAGTACCGGTGTTCCACATATTCTGGAGCACAGCGTTCTGTGTGGCTCCCGTGAGTTTCCACTGAAGGACCCATTTGTAGAGCTGGTGAAGGGCTCCTTAAATACCTTTTTAAATGCCATGACTTATCCGGATAAGACCTGTTATCCGGTGGCAAGCTGCAATGACCAGGACTTCCAGAACCTGATGCACGTATATCTGGACGCTGTTTTTTACCCGAATATCTATCAGAAAGAGGAGATTTTCCGCCAGGAGGGCTGGAACTATCATCTGGAGCAGAAGGAAGGCCCCCTCACATACAATGGCGTGGTATATAATGAGATGAAGGGGGCATTTTCTTCCCCAGACGAGGTGCTGGAGCGGGAGATCATGAACAATCTTTTCCCGGATAATACCTACGGTGCGGAATCCGGCGGTAATCCGGAGAACATCCCGGAGCTTTCCTATGAGGAATTCCTGGACTTCCACCGTACTTATTACCATCCGTCCAACAGCTACATTTACATGTATGGAAATATGAATATGGAGGAGAAGCTTCGTTTTATCGATGAGAAATATCTGTCGGCGTTTGATGCCCTGGATGTGGATTCTGCGATTCCCAGACAGGCAGCATTTTCCCAGGTGAAAGATCTGGAAATTGCATACCCGGTTGCAGAGAATGAGGAAGAAGAGGACAATACCTATTTTTCCTACAATATGGTTGTGGGAGATGCCATGGACAGCACCCTTGGGGTAGCCTTTGATGTGCTGGATTATGCACTGCTCAGCGCACCTGGCGCGCCGGTGAAGCAGGCCCTTCTGGATGCCGGAATCGGTAAGGACATTTATGGGGATTACAGCGATGGAATTTTACAGCCATTCTTTTCCATTGTGGCAAAAGGGGCGAAGACCAGCCAGAAGGAGCAGTTTCTGTCCATTATCCGCAGCAGCCTTCAGGACATTGTGAAGAATGGAATTGATAAGAAAGCAGTTCTTGCCGGAATCAACTATATGGAGTTCCGTTACAGAGAGGCAGATTTCGGCTCTTACCCGAAGGGACTGATGTATGGTCTTGACATCATAGGAAACTGGATGTTTGATGATGAGAATGTATTTTCCCAGGTGAAGCTTCTGGCAATCTATGACGAACTGAAAAAGAAAGTAAACGAGGGCTATTTCGAGGAGCTGATCCAGAAATGGCTTCTGGATAATACACATGGCCTGATCCTTACCCTTGTGCCGAAGCGCGGTCTTGCAGCTCAAAGAGAGAAAGCGCTGGCAGATAAGCTGGAGGCTTACAGAAGCAGTCTTTCCGATGAGCAGCTGGAGGAAATGGTGAGAAAGACAAAAGCACTGGAGGATTATCAGGAGTCTGAGGAAGACCCGGAGAACCTGAAATGTATTCCGATGCTGAAGCGCTCTGATATCCGCAAAGAGGTCAATGGCTTTTCCAATGAGGAGCTTCAGGTGGATGACAGCCTGTTTTTGTACCAGGATGTGTGCACCAATGGAATCGGTTATGTGAACGTGATGTTTGAGATCAAAGACCTGGCAGTGGAGAAGGTGCACTATCTGGGCCTTCTGAAAGCGGTTCTTGGCTATGTGGATACAGAGAATTACACATACGGACAGCTGTTTAATGAGACCAATGCCAGAACCGGTGGCATCCAGTGCGGTGTGGATGTATTTGACAAGGCCAATGATCCGGAAGCATTCCGTACCATGTTCACCATCCGCGGTAAAGCGTTGTATTCCCAGATGGATTTCCTTTTCCAGATGATGGAGGAGATTCTGAATACGTCCAAAATCACAGATACCAAGCGTCTGTATGAGATCATCTGCGAGATCAAATCAAGAGGTCAGGCTTCCCTGATCGGGGCAGGCCACCAGACAGCAGTGCTGCGCGGTGCTTCCTATGGTTCCCCGATGGCACGCTATCAGGATGAAATGGCAGGTGTTGGTTATTATAAATTTATTGAAGACCTGGAGAAGAATTTCCAGGAGAAAAAGGGTGAGATCGTGGCCGGACTGCAGAATGCGATGGCAGAGATCATCCGCCCGGATACGTTTATGGTAAGCTACACAGGAGAGAGAGAATCGGTGGAGCAGATGAGAACTCTTTTTGCTGCTTTGAAGAAGAGCCTGCCAGAGTGCTCCTGCCAGGTTCCAGAGGTTTCCATAACCTGTGAGAAAAAGAACGAAGGATTCAAGACCTCCGGTCAGGTTCAGTATGTGGCCAGAACCGGTAATTTTGTAAAGAAAGGTTTTACTTACACTGGTGCGCTGGAGATTCTGAAGGTGGCTTTAAGTTATGATTACCTGTGGATCAATCTCCGCGTAAAAGGCGGCGCATATGGATGTATGAGCGGCTTTAAGAGAAGCGGAGAGAGTTTCTTCGTTTCCTACAGGGATCCTCATCTTCGCCGTACTCTGGATGTATACCAGGGGGTACCGGAATATGTGCGTACTTTTGCAGCAGATGAGCGGGAAATGACCAAATATATCATCGGAACCATCAGTGGAAAAGATGTGCCGCGTACTCCACAGACCCAGGGCGCACTTGGCAGAATGGCATATTTCCGCGGCCTTACCGTAGAGATGATGCAGAAAGAGCGTGACCAGATCCTGAATGCGACTGTAGAAGATATTCATGCACTGGCACCGCTGATCGAAGCGGTACTTTCCGACGACCAGCTTTGCGTGGTGGGAAGTGAGAGCGCCATTGAGAAGGACAAAGACGTATTTATGGAGACGAAGCCGCTGGTAAGCTGCTGAAGATATAAGAAAGAATGAGGATATAATAAATGAAACCAGATTTTAAATCCGGATTTGTGGCTATCATCGGCCGCCCGAACGTTGGCAAATCTACCCTGATGAACCATCTGATCGGCCAGAAGATCGCTATCACATCCAAGAAACCCCAGACTACCAGAAACCGTATCCAGACCGTTTATACCTGTGATAAGGGACAGATCGTTTTTCTGGACACCCCTGGTATCCACAAGGCGAAAAACAAGCTTGGAGAGTACATGGTAGCTGTTGCAGAGCGTACCCTGAAAGAGGTTGACGCTATTATGTGGCTGGTTGAGCCATCTACCTTTATCGGCGCAGGAGAGCGCCATATTGCAGAGCAGCTGCAGGGCGTTGGTGTGCCGGTTATCCTGATCATCAATAAGATCGATACCGTGAAAAAAGAGGAGATTCTTCCGGCGATTGACACATACCGCAAGATCTGCGATTTTGCCGAGATTATTCCATGCTCAGCCCTTCGTGGACAGAATACAGATGATATTATCGACAGTATCTTGAAATATCTGCCTTATGGACCAATGTTCTATGATGAGGACACCGTAACGGATCAGCCCCAGCGCCAGATCGTAGCAGAGGTGATCCGTGAGAAAGCTCTTCATGCCCTGGATGCAGAGATTCCGCACGGAATTGCAGTAGCCATTGACAAGATGAAGGAACGTCCTGGCAAAAATCCTATGATAGATATCGAAGCGACTATTATCTGCGAGAGAGATTCTCACAAGGGAATTATCATCGGAAAAGGCGGCGCCATGCTGAAAAAGATCGGCAGCAACGCCAGATATGAGCTGGAGCGGATGCTGGATTCCAAGGTGAATCTGAAGCTTTGGGTAAAAGTGAAAAAAGACTGGCGTGACAGTGACTTTATGATCAAAAACTTTGGTTACGATAAGAAGGAAATCTGAAAATGAGTGATCTGATCACGGTACAGGGCGTTGTGCTTTCGGCCCAGCCGGTAGGGGATTATGACAAGCGGATCGTGCTTCTTACCAGGGAACGGGGGAAGATTTCTGCCTTTGCCAAAGGTGCCAGACGTCAGAACAGTCCCTTTATGGCGGCGGCGAATCCTTTTGTATTCGGGAATTTCACTCTGTATGAGGGACGCAGCAGCTATAATCTGAACCAGGTGACCGTGACCCATCATTTTGTGGAGCTTGCCACCAGGCAGCCGGGAGTTTATTATGGATACTATTTCCTGGAGCTTGCCGATTATTTCGGAAGAGAGGGCACAGATGAAAAGAATATGATGAATCTTCTTTATCTTGCTGTGAAGGCTCTTCTGAATCCGGAACTGGATGACCGGCTGGTGCGTTGTGTTTTTGAGCTCCGTACAATGACGGAGCAGGGATTGATGCCGGAGCTTTTTCACTGTGTAAACTGTGGGGAAGCGCCTGACGGGGAAGGCAACCTGTATTTTTCCCAGGAGGCACATGGTATTCTGGACGGGGGATGTCTGCGTAAGGCGGACATCCAGGAGGTACGGACAGCGAAGCGGATTTCCCCGGCTGCACTTTATACCATGCAGTATATTGTCAGTGCGCCGATGACGAAGCTGTACAGCTTTACAGTGACAGAAGAAGTCCTGTGGGAGCTGGAACATCATATACAGCCTTATGTGGCGGGAAATACAGACAAGAAATTTAAAAGCCTGCAGATATTGGAGGTTATGGTGTAGTTAGAATGTATAAAAATGATGTTAGTGTCAAAAGGTCTTTTGACACTAACTCGATACCACGGATTGTTCCGCAGCTACGCTGCTCCCACAATCCTTCAAACATTCGGAATCCGCTGATTTACTACGTAAATCGCTACTTCCTCATGTTTGGCGGGTCCCAAGATCAAAAGCTTTATCGTGCAAGCACGAACAGCTTTTTGACCTTTTGACCCTGGTATCATAAAATTGAGTACGTGGTAAAACTTTACAAAATGAAAAGTAACGAGTATAATGTTAGAAAATCATCTATCAAACAATGAGGAGAGATATCATGGAAAAAACAATGGACAAGATTATTGCTCTGGCAAAAGCAAGAGGATTTGTTTACCCGGGTTCTGAGATCTACGGTGGTCTGGCTAATACATGGGACTATGGTAACCTTGGTGTAGAGCTGAAGAATAATGTGAAACGTGCATGGTGGCAGAAATTTATTCAGGAGTCTCCGTATAACGTAGGCGTTGACTGCGCTATCCTGATGAATCCGCAGACCTGGATCGCTTCCGGACATCTGGGAAGCTTTTCTGACCCGCTTATGGATTGTAAAGAGTGTCATGAGCGTTTCCGTGCAGATAAGATCATCGAGGACTACAGCCAGGAGAATGGCATCGAGCTGGAGAGCTCTGTAGACGGATGGTCCCAGGAAGAGATGAAGAATTTCATCGAAGAGCATAATGTTCCATGTCCTTCCTGCGGTAAGCATAATTTCACAGATATCCGTCAGTTCAACCTGATGTTCAAGACCTTCCAGGGCGTAACTGAGGATGCGAAGAATACTGTATATTTAAGACCTGAGACAGCACAGGGTATTTTCGTAAACTTCAAGAATGTCCAGAGAACATCCCGTAAGAAGATTCCATTTGGTATCGGTCAGATCGGTAAATCCTTCCGTAACGAGATCACACCTGGTAACTTTACATTCCGTACCCGTGAGTTTGAGCAGATGGAGCTTGAGTTCTTCTGCGAGCCGGACACAGACCTTGAGTGGTTTGCATATTGGAAGAACTTCTGCCTGAACTGGCTGCATTCCCTTGGCCTGAAGGATGAGGAAGTCCGTTACCGTGACCATGATAAAGAGGAGCTGAGCTTCTACAGCAAGGCTACCACAGATGTAGAGTTCCTTTTCCCATTCGGATGGGGCGAGCTTTGGGGAATCGCTGACAGAACTGACTACGATCTTACCCAGCATCAGAATGTATCCGGACAGGATCTTACTTACTTCGATGATGAGAAGAAGCAGAAATATATTCCATATGTAATTGAGCCGTCACTTGGCGCTGACCGTGTAGTTCTTGCATTCCTTTGCAGTGCATATGATGAGGAAGTTCTTGACGCAGAGAAGAATGATGTGCGTACTGTCCTTCATTTCCATCCGGCACTTGCACCGGTTAAGATCGGTGTGCTTCCACTTTCCAAGAAGCTGAATGAGGGTGCTGAGAAGATCTACGCCCAGTTATCTAAGAAATATAACTGCGAGTTCGATGACCGTGGAAACATTGGTAAACGTTACAGAAGACAGGATGAGATCGGTACTCCGTTCTGTGTAACCTATGATTTCGATTCTGAGACAGATGGTATGGTTACGGTTCGTGACCGTGATTCCATGGAGCAGGTTCGTATTAAGATCGACGAGCTGGATGCTTATTTTGCTGATAAATTTACTTTCTAAGATGTGGGAACGCATTTAAGAAATTTATGTGGCTGGTATTTTTCGGAATAATAGAGCGAATAAAGTGAATAAAAGGGGGCTGACTTTCTATCTGTATGGGAAGTTAGTCCCTTTCAACTGTTAAGAAATACCATGGATGGATTGTCAGTGGATACTATTTATGGTGCTGCCCGCGGGGCAGTTAAGTTCTTTGGATTTTGGAGTTACGAGGAAATGAAGAAACAACGTTGGACGTGTATTGATATTTTGAAATGCCTGGCTGCCATTGCAGTAGTGGAGATCCACAAGCCTCTGGAAATACAAAGAGGAGCAGAGCTTGTGATCCTGTGCCGCTTTGCAGTACCTGTGTTTTTCATGATCACTGGTTTTTTTTACCCGGAAACAGTGGCGAGAAAGCGGGAACTGAAGCAGCTTGGCAAAATTTTTACCATTACCATTGGTGCGAATCTGTTTTACCTGCTGTGGAAAATCCTTCTGGCAGTTGAGACAGGGGAAAATATAAAAGGAGCACTGCTGGCCCGGTTTGAGGAAAGAGTACCAGAGGATTTCGTTTTGTGGAATCTTTCTCCGCTTTCGCCTCATTTATGGTATCTGCAGGCTCTTCTCTATGTGCTTATCATTGCATTTATTGTGGAGCATCTGGGCTTGCAGAAGCTGGCGTATCTGCTGATTCCGGTGTTGTTGGTGGGAAATCTCATAAAGGGAAATTATTCCCTGCTCCTTCTTGGAAAAGATTATTGTCATGTTTATTATGCGAGAAATTTTCTGTATTGTGGTCTGCCATTCTTCTGGCTGGGATGCTGGTTTGGCTCCAGGAAGGAAGCCCTTCTTAGCTTTCTGGACAAAAATAAGCTGGCAGTCCTTTTATGCGGTGTTCCCTTCTTCTGGAACCTGGCTCTTCTGGAACAAAAGTGGCTGGAAAAGAGAAATGCTCTTGGAACCCAGGAAGAGTACGCCGGAACCATTTTTCTGGCAATCTGTATTTTCCTTCTTTTCGTTGGCTGGCAGAACTTTTACAGGGAGAATGCTTTTACCAGCATGCTGGCAAAAGTGGGAAAAGACTATTCCATGCTTATTTATGTTCTCCACTACGCGGTCCTGCAGGCTTTGTCCAGATGCTTTAAAGGCAGAAAAAATCTGCTGGCAAGAGGATATCATCAGTATGGGATGGTGTTTGTGTTTGCCATCACTGTGTTGATGGTGGCGGTTTATATTTATGCAAGGAAAAAATTGAGGATGGCTTCACAGGCAAAAGGTTGTGAGTAAAGATGTTTCATGGAGCTATATGAAAAGGATTAAATGAGTAAAAAAATCGGTACACTTCAAAAAAAGAGGAAGTGTACCGATTTTTTGCCTATGTAGATAACGGGCCCACGCTTTAGAAACTTATTCTAAGAAGTGGAAGAATGGTTTTAGAATACCTCAATGGTATATGCTGTCTCAAACATCTCATCCATCTTCAGATGGTTGATAAATGGTTTCTCAGATAATTCTCCGTTGAATCCGCAGTCATCACAGCGTCCCATCCATGGCTCCAGGCAGACAAACGGGGCTTCAGAGGAAGCAGACCAGATGCCAAAGTTGGGGAAGCCTACGCAACGGAGCTCCACATAAGGAGTGCCGTCTGGAAGAGCAATGCCAGCCTTTGTGATCTGATTGTCAAATACCAGGGCATCGTGATCAAACATATGGTCATCAATCTGGCAGGTGCCGTTTTCCAAGGTAAGAGTGCTCTTCTCGTCCGCTTTGGCAGTACCGGTTTCCGGATCCAGAAGAAGATAGGTAAGGCTGTCCTGTCCATCAAAGGTCAGGCGGTAATCACTTCTTCTGGTATCTGGCAGTACAGGCACATTGAATGCCGGGTGCCCGCCAATTGCGAAATACATGTCGCCTTCACTGTTATTTGCAACCTTCCAGCTGACTGTAAGAGTACGTCCTTTCAGGATATGGCGGATGCGGAGCACGAAATCGTAAGGATACGCTTTGTGAGTTTCTTCGTTGGAGCGGATCTGATGAGTCACAGAATCCAGTGTGGAATCAATACATGTGAAATCTGTATCACGGGCAAAGCCATGCTGCCTGGAAGCATACTCCTGACCGTTAATGCGGTAGCAGTTCTTATAATGCTTTCCTACATTTGGGAAAAGAACCGGCGCATGACGGCCCCAGAATTTCGGATCTCCCTGCCAGATCACTTCTCTGTCTTTTTCCTTATCATAGATGCTCACAAGCTCAGCACCATGGTCTTCAATCGTTACTTTCAGAAAATCATTTTCGATAATTCGTTTCATGATGTAAAACCTCCGTGTGTGATGTTGGGTATATTATACTACGGTGGGTGACAATTGTGTATCTTAATTTGGAATTAGGATCTTTTGGGCTGCCATTTGGGACAGAAAAAGCACCATTTGGAAAAAAATCTCCCACAGAGATGCGAGATGTGCTATAAAAAACGTATTAACAGCATCCGTTATGGATATGAAGAAATAAAATAGTTGAAGGAGTTTAGCTTATGTTACGCATTAACGAATTTAAAGTCGAAAATCTGTCTTCCGGTTGTGTTACAGACAATCCGGCACCTGTATTTTCTTTTTCCATGATAAGTTCAGAGAAAAATGTTCTGCTGAAAAAGGCAGTGTTGTCTGTGAATAACTGGATGGAGGAGTTCAGACAGCAGACAGGAATTGTGTATAATGGACCTAAACTGACTCCTTTTACCAGATATCTGGCAACTCTGGAAATTACAGATAATTATGGGGAAACGGCAAGCACTTCCCTGGAGTTTGAAACCGGTTTTATGGGAAAAGAATGGAACGCTTCCTGGATAACAGACGGTGCTTATCAGTTTAAAGAGCGCAAAAAATCCCCCAGACCAATGACATTTAAGAAGGATTTTTCCATAAAAGGGGAAATCAGACAGGCAAGAATTTATTCCACAGCCCTTGGAATCTATGAACTTGAGCTGAATGGCAAAAAGGTGGGGAATGATTATTTTGCTCCAGGCTATACCTCCTATAAACATCAGCTTCAGTATCAGATGTACGATATTACAGAAGAATTAAGGAAACAAAACCAGCTTGTGGCAGTTGTGGGCGGAGGCTGGGCAGCTGGCTCTTATACCTACAAAAGAATGAACCGGATCTATGCAAAACGACAGGCATTTCTTGGAGAAATCCACATTCTCTATAAGGATGGTACACAGGAAATCATAAGCACAGATGAAACCTGGCAGGTGACGGAAAATGGAAATTTCCGGGAGGCAGAATTTTATGATGGTGAAGTCTATGATGGGACTGTGAATCTGGAAAAAGCTTCTTTTTGCAATGCCAGTATTGAAAAGGTGAAAATCAGGCCCCAGCTGCTGGCCCAGTATGGAAGCCTGGTAAAAGCTCATGAACAGTTTGAACCAATATCCTGCCAGATATCCCCATCTGGGATGCTGATCTATGATTTCGGCCAGAATATGGCAGGTGTGATACAGGCAGACATACAGGGAAGAGCCGGAGAAAGGATTGTTTTTCATCATGCGGAAGTCCTTCTGGACGGAGAATTATATACAAAACCATTGCGAAGTGCCAGGCAGCAGGCTGTTTATATCTGCAAAGAAGGCGAACAGAAATATTCGCCAAGGATGACCTATATGGGATTTCGGTATGTTGGGGTAAGCGGAATCCCTGTGGATAGAATAAAATTAAAGGCGGTCGCGCTGTATTCAGACCTTCCGGAAAATGGAGAGTTTTCCTGTTCAGAGCCTATGCTGGATAAGCTTCAATCCTGCATTGAATGGAGTGCCAAATCCAATTTCGTAGATATCCCTACGGATTGTCCACAGAGGGATGAACGTCTGGGATGGACAGGTGATATTGCGCTTTTTGCGCCTACAGCTGCCTATAATTTTGACATGAGCCGCTTTTTTGACAAATGGCTGAAGGACATGCGGGCAGAGCAGAACCAAGGTGGAGGGATACCCATGATCGTTCCCATGGTAAAGATTCCGGGGCAGTTTGAGATGATGTTCCCATTGGCCGCAGATCACTGGGGAGATGCCTGTATTCTTGTTCCATGGGCAGAATATAAGGCAAGAGGTGACATAGAACTTCTGCGAAAAATGTACCCTTCCATGAAAAAATATATAAAAGCATGTAAATTCTGGGCGGGACTTTTCTCTACTCCCAAAAACAAACGGATCTGGAAGCTTTTGTTCCATTATGGTGACTGGTGTGCGCCGGATATGGGCTACAAAGACTGGATGAAGCGTGGAAAATGGACTGGAACTGCCTGTCTTGCACATTCATCTGGAATTGTTTCAGAAATTGCCGGAATTCTGGGAGAAACAGAAGAGGCAGAGGAATATAAGAAATTAAGCCAGGAAACAGCCCAGGCTTACCGCAATATTCTGATGGATGAAAACTGCCATATTAAAGGTGGAGATTTTCAGACCGCGTTTGTTTTGCCCTTGTATTACAATATGCTGTCTGGAAATGACAAAAAGACAACGGCTGCAAATCTGGTAAATTTGATCCGTGATAACAATTATAATATAAAAACAGGATTTCCGGGAACGCCATATGTGCTTTTCGCCCTGGCAGATAACGGCTATCTGGAGGATGCGTACAAAATGCTTCTCACAGATACCTGCCCTTCCTGGCTCTATGAGGTAAAAGCTGGTGCGACGACCATGTGGGAGCGCTGGGATGCCCTCCGGGAGGATGGCAGCTGCAATCTGGGGGAGGACAACGGAAGCGGTGGAATGGTATCCTTCAACCATTATGCAAATGGTGCAGTGGGGGATTTCTTTTACAGACGTATTCTGGGAATTGAAGCCACAGAGGGAGGATATAAGACATTTCGCATTGCACCGCAGCCTGGCGGTGGCCTTTCCTGGGCTATAGGAAATGTAAATACTCCATATGGCCGGATCCGGGTTTCATGGACCATAGAGAACGGCCGCTTTAAGCTGGAAACAGAAGTTCCTGCCGGAACCAAATGCGAAATCATACTTCCATCAGGACGAAAGGTTACAGAAGGAAGCGGCAGTTATTCCTATGAAGAGCTGCTTGGCTGAGATTTCCTGGGAAATTTTAAACACGCTCCAGAAGGTGCTTTGATAATTGGAAAAGAGAAAACGCCATACAATATGCACAAAATGACTAACGGAATGCGCTCGCACTTCCCAAAAAGAAAGCAAAAGTATATATAAAAGAATAAAAAGACAACGAAATAATATACATAATACACAATATCACATTGACTTTGCCATAGACGTTTGGTAAACTATACAATTATAGGGCGAAAAAAGTATCCGCCGCCCAGAATTATCCAGAATAGAGGAGGAATACCACAATGGCAAAGAAAAGAAATATTATTGTAGGACAGTCCGGAGGCCCCACATCTGTAATCAATTCCAGTCTTGCTGGTGTATATAAGAACGCAGTAGAGCGTGGCTTTGACAAGGTATATGGAATGCTCCACGGCATTCAGGGACTTCTGGACGAGCAGTATATCGACCTTTCCACCCAGATCCATTCCGAGCTGGACATTGAGCTTTTGAAAAGGACACCGTCCGCTTTTCTTGGTTCCTGCCGCTATAAACTTCCGGAGATTCACGAAGACCGGAGCATTTATGAGAAGATATTTGAAATCCTGAACAAACTGGATATTTATGCATTTATCTATATTGGTGGAAATGATTCCATGGACACCATTAAGAAATTATCTGATTATGCTATTATTACCGGCCAGACCCAGAAATTCCTGGGCGTACCTAAGACGATCGACAATGACCTTGCCCTTACCGACCACACACCGGGCTTCGGAAGTGCAGCCAAATACATTGCAGCTTCCACGAAAGAGGTCATTCGCGATGCAGAAGGCCTTACCTATAAAAAAAATATGATCACCATCATGGAAATCATGGGAAGAAATGCCGGATGGCTCACAGGTGCCACCGCACTTTCCAAGTCAGAGGACTGCGAAGGCCCGGATCTTATTTACCTTCCGGAGGTTCCTTTTGACATTGACAAATTCCTTGCAAAAGTAAAAGATCTTCTGAAAAAGAAATCTTCCGTTGTCATCGCCGTATCCGAAGGAATCAAGCTGGCTGACGGACGCTATGTGTGCGAGCTTGGAAATGTAGGGGATTATGTGGATGCATTTGGTCACAAGCAGCTTCAGGGAACTGCCACCTATCTGGCTAATTTCCTGGCAGCAGAGTGCGGCTGCAAGACCCGCGCCGTGGAACTTTCCACATTACAGAGAAGTGCTTCCCACATGGCTTCCCGTGTGGACATTGACGAGGCTATGATGGTGGGCGGAGCAGCAGTAAAGGCTGCAGACGAAGGCGATACTGGCAAGATGGTGGTAATCGACCGTGTATCCGACGATCCGTACATGGCAGCGACCGGAATCTATGACGTACACCGCATTGCAAATGAAGAGAAGCTGGTTCCGAGAAACTGGATGAACAAAGAAGCAAATAATGTGACCAAGGACTTTATCGACTATATCAAACCACTGATTCAGGGTGATTACCAGCCGATCATGGTGAACGGCGTCCCACGTCATCTGGTGCTGAATACTGGAAGAAAAAAGAAAAATTGAGAAAATGATAAAAAATCGACTGTTTTTTACCAGAATAACCTTGACGAATGACGAATAAGCCTATAAAATAACTATGTGCGTATAAAACATAGTTTATGTTCAATGAACAAATTTTTAGGAGGAAAATGTAAAATGGCAAAATGGGTTTACATGTTTACAGAAGGTAACGCTGATATGAGAAACCTTCTGGGTGGTAAAGGTGCCAACCTTGCTGAGATGACAAACCTTGGACTTCCTGTTCCGCAGGGATTTACAATCACTACTGAAGCTTGTACTCAGTACTATGAGGACGGAAGACAGATCAACGACGAGATCATGGGTCAGATCATGGAAGCAATCACCAAAATGGAAGGAGTTACCGGTAAGAAATTCGGTGATATCGAAAATCCTCTGCTTGTTTCCGTTCGTTCCGGCGCTAGAGCTTCTATGCCAGGTATGATGGATACTATCCTGAACCTTGGTTTAAATGAAGACGTTGTAGCTGTATTATCTGAGAAATCCGGCAACCCACGTTGGGCTTGGGACTGCTACAGAAGATTTATCCAGATGTACTCTGACGTAGTTATGGAAGTTGGTAAGAAATACTTCGAAGAGCTTATCGACAAAATGAAAGCTGCAAGAGGCGTTAAACTTGACGTTGAGCTTACAGCTGATGACCTTAAAGAACTTGCTATGCAGTTCAAGGCTGAATATAAAGAAAAAATCGGCAAAGATTTCCCATCTGACCCGAAGGAGCAGTTAGTTGGTGCAATCAAAGCCGTATTCCGTTCCTGGGACAACCCACGTGCGAACGTATACCGTCGTGACAACGATATCCCATATTCCTGGGGTACAGCTGTTAACGTACAGATGATGGCATTTGGTAACATGGGTGATGACTGTGGTACTGGTGTTGCATTTACAAGAGACCCAGCTACAGGAAACAAAGGTCTGTTCGGTGAGTTCCTTACCAATGCACAGGGCGAGGACGTTGTTGCTGGTGTTCGTACACCTATGCACATCGCTGAGATGGAGCAGAAGTTCCCGGAAGCATTCAAGAAATTTACAGAAGTTTGCCATACTCTGGAGACACACTACAGAGATATGCAGGATATGGAGTTTACTGTTGAGCATGGCCAGTTATACATGCTGCAGACACGTAACGGTAAGAGAACCGCTCAGGCTGCTCTGAAGATCGCTTGTGACCTTGTTGATGAGGGAATGAGAACAGAGGAAGAAGCAGTAGCTATGATCGATCCTCGTAACCTTGATACACTTCTTCATCCTCAGTTCGACGCTAAGGCTCTTAAAGCTGCTACACCAATGGGCAAAGGTCTTGGAGCTTCTCCAGGAGCTGCTTGTGGTAAGATCGTATTCACAGCTGATGACGCTGTAGAATGGGCTGAGAGAGGTGAGAAGGTTATCCTTGTTCGTCTTGAGACATCCCCAGAGGATATCACAGGTATGAAATCTGCAGAGGGTATCCTGACAGTTCGTGGTGGTATGACATCTCACGCAGCAGTAGTTGCCCGTGGTATGGGTGAGTGCTGTGTATCCGGATGCGGTGATATCGCTATGGACGAAGAGAATAAGAAATTCACACTTGCTGGCAAAGAGTTCCATGAGGGAGATTTCCTTTCCATCGATGGTACAACAGGTAACATCTATGACGGAGTTATCCCGACTGTAGACGCTACAATCGCTGGTGAGTTCGGACGTATCATGTCCTGGGCTGACAAGTACAGAACAATGAAAGTTCGTACAAACGCTGATACTCCTGCTGACGCTAAGAAAGCAGTTGAGCTTGGTGCAGAAGGTATCGGTCTTTGCCGTACAGAGCATATGTTCTTCGGTGAGGGACGTATCGATGCATTCCGTGAGATGATCTGCTCCACAACAGCTGAGGAGAGAGAAGCAGCACTTGCTAAGGTTCTTCCATATCAGCAGGAAGACTTTGAGGGACTGTTCGAGGCTCTGGAAGGCAACCCAGTAACAATCCGTTTCCTGGATCCGCCGCTTCATGAGTTCGTTCCTACAGAAGAGGAAGACATCAAGAAACTTGCTGACGCTCAGGGCAAGACTGTAGAAGAGATCAAGACAATCATCGCTTCTCTTCATGAGTTCAACCCAATGATGGGACATCGTGGATGCCGTCTGGCAGTTACCTACCCAGAGATCGCTAAGATGCAGACAACAGCAGTTATCCGTGCAGCTATCAATGTAAAGAAAGCTCACGCTGACTGGAACATCTGCCCAGAGATCATGATCCCGTTAGTAGGCGATATCAAAGAGCTTAAATATGTTAAGAAATTTGTTGTTGAGACAGCTGACGCTGAAATCGCAGCAGCTGGCGTAGATCTGAAATACGAAGTAGGTACCATGATCGAGATCCCTCGTGCAGCTCTTACTGCAGATGAGATCGCAAAAGAGGCTGACTTCTTCTGCTTCGGTACTAACGACTTAACTCAGATGACATACGGATTCTCCCGTGATGACGCTGGTAAATTCCTTAACGCTTACTATGATGCTAAGATCTTCGAGAACGATCCATTTGCAAAACTGGATCAGGTTGGTGTTGGTAAGCTTATGGATATGGCTATCAAACTTGGTAAGCCAGTTAACCCGAACCTTCACATCGGAATCTGTGGAGAGCACGGTGGAGATCCGTCTTCTGTAGAGTTCTGCAACAAGATCGGTCTTGACTATGTATCCTGCTCACCATTCCGTGTACCGGTTGCTCGTCTGGCAGCAGCTCAGGCAGCTATCGCTCAGAAGAATAAATAATTTTTCTGAAATCAGAGAATTTCATAGATTTTCGTCACATGAAAGTGTGACATGTGTCCAAGCGTAAAGATTGGCCCTGGAAACTATAGAGATATGGTTTTCGGGGCCTTTTTTGATAGATTTTATTCTTTTATTAGGGACATGACAGTGAGTAAAAATAATGATATAATAGCAAAAAAATGTGAAAAAAGGAGTCCCGCTATGTTTAACCGTCAGTCTATTCATATCTCTTTTCTCCTGTGGGGATGCGTATTCTGTCTTCTGACAGCCTTTTGCACTCATATGGGAAAAGACGTTGACAGAAAAAATAAAATCCACATGATCTCTTTACAGTTCACTGGTGCCGTGCTTATGTGCAGTGATGCTTTTGCCTGGGGATTCCGCGGCTATCCCGGCAATCTGGGAAGAAATATGGTGGTGATAAGCAACTTCCTGGTATTTACCTGTAGTGACCTGTTGCTGTTGTTTTACCATGAATATGTATGCAGCTGTCTTTTTGAAAATAATCCCGGTGAAGCGAAGAAATATATCAGGGTAAAAATCGTTTACGGAATCAGTATAGCTGCAATATTACTGGTGGTAATTTCCCAGTTTGCCCATTTCTATTATTATGTAGATGCACAGAATTATTATCATAGAAATTACGCCCACTTTGTTTCTCTGCTTCTCCCAATGACAGGCATCGTATTGGATGCTTCCCTGATCATTCAATTCCGAAACAAAATAAGCAGAGAACTGCTGACAGCACTGCTTTCTTACATCGTGCTTCCCTTTGTGGCATCCATTGTGCTTCTGTTTTATTATGGTATTTCATTGAATAATATAGCTATTACCATTTCCATCATTCTTATGTTTTTGCAAAATACCGTTGAGCAGGTGAAGAAAGTGGCCAGCCAGGAGAGGAGGCTTGCCAGTCAGGAGCTTCAGCTGGCTGGACAGGAAAGGACGCTTGCAAAACAGGAACGAATGCTGGCAAAGCAGGAGCGGACACTTGTCTGCCAGGAGCGGGAGATCATGGACAGCCGGATTGCGTCCATGATGAGTCAGATCCGTAATCATTTTATTTTCAATTGTCTGAGTACGATCAGCGGATATTGTAAGATCGACCCGGAAAAAGCAGATGCAGCCCTTACAAGATTTACCCGTTATCTTCGCAGAAACATGAATTTCCTGGAAGAAAAAGGCCTGATAACCTTTGAAAATGAAGTAAAACAGTTAGAAGATTATGTGGCATTGGAACAGATGCGGTTCGGTGACCTGATCGAATTTGGTGAGGATTTTGAAACAGTTGCATTTAAAATTCCGCCGCTTACGGTACAGTCCCTGGTAGAAAATGCCATTAAACACGGACTTACCAAACCTGGTAAGAAGGGTTCCGTCTGTGTTCTGACAAGAAAAGAAAAAAGTGGAATCGTAATAGAAGTGATTGACGACGGAGTAGGTTTCGAAACGTCAGAAATGGAAGAGAAGAATTCCATTGGAATCCGGAATGTCCGTTATCGTCTGGGGCATATGATCAATGCTTCTTTGAAAATTGAAAGCACACCAGGGAAAGGAACCAGAGCAGTTATTTTTATACCAGTGACAGCAGAGGATGAGAACAGAAGATGAAAATTATTTATGTGGATGACGAAAAAATACAACTTGAAAACTTTAGACTGACCACAATGGGAATGGAGGAAATCTCCAGCCTGGAATTATTTTCAAACAGTCTGTCTGCCTATGAATGGGCAAGGGAGCATCAGGTAGATGTGGCATTTCTTGACATTGAAATGCCGTATCTGAATGGAATCGGGCTTGCAAAAAAGCTAAAAGAAATCAACCGGAAAACAATTATTGTGTTTGTGACTGCTTACGATAATTATGCGTTTGATGCCTTTGAGGTAAGACCGGCAGGATATCTGCTGAAGCCCTACAACCGTAAGGAAATTGAAAATGAACTGGAAAATATCAGTTTTCTGATGAATGAAAACAGGGAAAAGAAGATCAGCATTATTACAATGCCAGATCTTTCATTGAAAATTAGCGGAAAAGATGTTTTTCTGGGACACGGGAAACCAGAAGAACTGTTTGCGCTTTTGGTAGACCGTGGTGAGAATGGGGTGACGAAAAGTGATGCTGTTGCATGCCTTTGGGAGGGGAAAATACTCAGCAGCAGTACTTACGGGACCTGCCTGTATCGTTTGAAAAACATTCTGGAAGAAGCCGGTGCCCCTGATCTTCTTCTTGCGAAAGGCAATACCAGATATCTGAACACCAGTCTGGTAGATTGTGATCTTTACCGTATGTTAAATGGAGACAAGGAGACAATTGCAGCATATTCGGGAATGTATCTGAGAAGATATTCCTGGGCGGAAGAGAGAACCGCCCAGCTAAATGAAATAAAGAAAAAAATGTAGTTGTGGCTCTTGGCAGCTGCGAAAAAATAAAAAGGACACATGTTTTTTTACAATTTCAAAATTTGAAAAAAATGTATGAAAAAAACTTCAAAAAACTGTTTCTTTTATACGAAAATTTAAAAAAATGAGCAAAAAGGGACTTGAGTCCTTTTTTTGAAACGAGACATATGGCATTGTATGACTAACAAAGCTCATTTGCAGTTACTGTGTAAAGCGGACAGTAACTATTTACAAAAAGGAGGACAACAGAATATGAAAAAAAGAGTTGCAGCTATGGTTCTTGCAGGAGCGATGGCACTTTCCCTTGCACCGGCTTATGGAGTGACAGAGGTAAAGGCTGAGGCGGCAGATATGAAGATCGCCATGGTAACAGACTCTGGGGACATCACAGACCAGAGCTTTAACCAGACTACCTACGAGGCATGTAAGGAATGGGCAGAAGAGAATGGCTCTGAGTTCAACTATTACAAACCAGAGAGTGATTCTGATGAAGCACGTAATGCAAGTGTGGATCAGGCAGTTGCAGACGGAGCCAATGTGATCGTACTTCCTGGCTACATGTTTGCGGCTACTATCGTAGAGCAGTCCGAGATGTATCCGGATGTGAAGTTTATCGCACCAGATGTAAGTGCAGGCGATATCTGCGAGAAAGGTGTTGGCGAAGGATACACTTATAATCCGGATGATTACCAGGTATCTGATTATTACAACACAGATAACGTTTACTGCTGTACTTACCAGGAAGAGGTTTCCGGATATATGGCAGGATACACAGCTGTACAGTTAGGATACAAGCATCTTGGATTCCTTGGCGGAATGTCTGTACCGGCAGTTACCCGTTTCGGATATGGTTATATCCAGGGAGCTGACGAAGCTGCGAAAGAGCTTGGAATTGCAGATCAGGTTGAGCTTGAGTATGTATGCGGTGGACAGTTCTACGGCGATGCAGATATCACAGCTTACATGGACACCTGGTATGGAAGCAAGGGCGTTGAAGTTGTATTCGCATGTGGCGGCGGTATCTACACATCTGCAGCAGAAGCAGCAGCGAAGGTTGATGGTAAGGTGATTGGTGTTGACTCCGACCAGTCCGGAATCATTGGTGAGGACATCACAGTTACATCCGCTATGAAAGGTCTTGCACCGACTGTAAAGACTGTACTTGATGCAGTACGTGATGACAACTGGGCTGATTATGCAGGAAAGATCGATAACCTTGGTCTTGTATCTGAGAATCCGGAAGAAAACTATGTACAGCTTCCAATGGAGACCACACAGTGGGATGATAATTTTACTGTAGATGATTACAAAGAGCTTGTTAAGAAATTATATAACGGCGAGATCGAAGTAAGCAGTGACATCACCGCATTGCCAGAGACTGAGATCACAGTAGAAGATTACGGCAGCATTAAATAAGACAACTACTCCGCATAGAAAGATGTTGTTATTAAACACGGGTAGTGTTCCGTGATAAGTATAAGGGGAGTGAGCGATTGCCACTTCCCTTTCTTTATCGGAAAAGAAGGATAAAAGGAGAAGGCGAAGATGAGTGAATATGCAATTGAAATGCTGGGAATCACCAAAAGGTTTCCGGGAATCATCGCAAATGACAATATCACACTTCAGTTAAAAAAAGGTGAGATTCACGCACTGCTTGGAGAAAATGGAGCAGGCAAATCCACCCTGATGAGTGTTCTGTTCGGTCTGTACCAGCCAGAAGAAGGCGAGATCCGCAAGGATGGCCAGAAAGTGGAAATCAAGGATCCAAATGATGCCAATGATCTGGGAATCGGAATGGTGCACCAGCATTTCAAACTGGTGGAATGCTTCAGTGTCCTGGACAATATCATTCTTGGTGTTGAGACGACGAAAAATGGTTTTCTTCAGAAGGATGGCGCACGTAAAAAGGTTATGGCCCTTTCTGAGAAATACGGTCTGTCGGTAGACCCGGATGCCATTATCGAAGATACCACAGTAGGTATGCAGCAGAGGACAGAGATCCTGAAAATGCTTTACCGTGACAACGAGATCCTGATCTTTGACGAGCCTACTGCCGTACTGACTCCACAGGAGATCCAGGAGCTGATGCAGATCATGAAGAACCTTGCGAAAGAGGGCAAGAGCATTCTTTTTATCACTCATAAGCTTGGGGAGATCATGCAGGTTGCAGACCGCTGTACCGTTCTTAGAAAAGGAAAATACATCGGAACCGTAGACATTAAGGATACCAATCCGGAGAAGCTTTCCGCCATGATGGTAGGGCGCGACGTCAATTTCGTGGTTGAGAAAGAAGAGGCGAAGCCAGGGGATGTGGTTCTGGATGTGAAAGATATGGTAGTTGCCTCCAAGCGTCACAAAAACAACGCTGTCAATGGTGTTTCCCTTCAGGTTCACAGAGGGGAGATCGTCTGTATCGCAGGAATTGATGGAAACGGACAGACCGAATTTGTCTATGGACTTTCCGGTCTGGAGCCATTGAAAAGCGGCACCATTACCATGAATGGAAAAGACATTACCCATATGCCTATCCGTGAGCGTCTTACCTCAGGAATGAGCCATATTCCGGAGGACCGCCACAAACATGGCCTTGTTCTGGATTATTCCCTGGAAGACAATATTGTACTTCAAAGATATTTCGAGCCTCAGTTTACCAATAAATTCGGATTCCTGAAACGGAAAGAGATCCGCAGATATGCAAACCGTCTTATCGAACAGTACGATATTCGTTCTGGTCAGGGCGCTGTTACAAAGGCAAGATCCATGTCTGGTGGAAACCAGCAGAAGGCGATCATTGCCCGTGAGATCGATAAGAATCCGGAGCTTCTGATCGCAGTCCAGCCTACAAGAGGCCTGGATGTAGGTGCCATCGAGCATGTTCACAAGCAGCTGGTACAGGCAAGGGATGCAGGCAAGGGAGTTCTTCTGATCAGCCTGGAGCTGGATGAAGTTATGAATGTATCTGACCGTATTCTGGTTATGTACGAAGGAGAAATCGTAGGAGAATTTGATCCGAAGAAGGTTACAGTAGAGGAGCTTGGACTTTATATGGCAGGATCAAAGAGAAAGGAGACGAAGAGCAATGAATAAGGAGTCCAGTAAGAAAACGAGCATTTTGAGAAACAATGCAGTCCAGACCATCATTGCCTCTCTGCTTTGCATTGTGATTGGTCTTTTCATCGGATATGTGGTGCTTCTGATCATCAATCCGTCAGGGGCAGCCGGTGCCATCGCAGCGATCATCAAAAACTATTTTTATTATCCAAGTCTTCCGCCAATGTTGAAATATATGGGAACCACGCTGGTAAAAGCATCTGCATTGCTTATGTGTTCCCTTTCTGTTCTGTTTGCTTATAAGGTGGGGCTTTTTAACATCGGAGCGGCAGGACAGTATGTAGTCGGGGCTGGTGCATCTTTGTACTTTGCTTTGAAATTTGGCATGCCCTGGTATGTATGCCTGATCGCAGCAGTTGTTATGGCTGCGTTAGTTGGTGGAATTTCAGGTGCATTAAAGGCGTACTTTAATGTAAATGAGGTTATTTCCTGTATCATGCTGAACTGGATTTCCCTGTATGTGGTAAACATGCTTCTCACACAGGTGAAGTCAGAATCCACTCCTTATACAGTGGATCTTTCTAGTGGAAACAAAAGTGCACTTCTTCCAAACTGCGGGCTGGATCAGATTTTCTCCGGAAATAAGTTCGTTTCCATTGGCCTTATCATTTCTGTTGTGATGGCAGTTGTTGTGTGGGTACTTCTGGAAAAAACAAAATTTGGTTTTGAACTGCGTGCCACAGGTATGAATAAAAATGCTGCAAGATATTGCGGTATGAAAGAGAAGAGAAATACCATTGTTACCATGATGATCGCTGGTGGCCTTGCAGGCCTTGGAGCTGCGATTTTCTATCTCAGCGGAATTGAGACCTGGATGGTACAGCAGACCACCGTTCCGGGAATGGGCTTTAATGGAATCGCAGCAGCCTTCCTTGGAGGTTTAAATCCAATTGGTGCCATTTTTTCCTCTTATTTTATCCAGCATATTACAAGCGGTGGAAGTTACGTGGACAAGACCATGTACTGTGCACAGATCTCTGATCTGATCTCTGCATTTATCATTTACCTGTGCGGATTTGTATTCTTCTTTAAACTCTGGTTAAACCGTTATCTTGATAAGAGAGATGAGAAAAAAGCTGCAAAAGGAGGAGAAAAATAATGTTATTATTGATCCAGTATACATTAATATTTGCTTCTGTATTGATTCTCGTAGCACTTGGCGGCTGTTTTTCTGAGCATAGCGGTGTGATCAATATCGGTCTTGAGGGAATCATGGTTATGGGGGCCCTTGGTGGTGCCCTGATGATGAAATATCTCCCGGAATCTGCACCGGCAGTGGTTGTGATCGTTCTTGTGGTTCTGGCAAGTGTGGTGATCGGAATGGTCTTTTCCCTTCTGCTTGGCGTGGCTGCCATCAAGTTTAATGCAGACCAGACTCTGGTAGGAACGGCTTTAAATCTTCTGGGACCGGCAGCAGCAGTTGTAATCGTCCGTGCCATCAATATGGCGGAGAATCCGGATAATGTATCCTCCACAGTTGCCTACAAGGCTGCTAAGAAAGCTTTTCTGGTAAGAATTGGCAAATTTGAGTTCAGCTGGTTTATGCTTTTTGCCCTTCTGATCCTGATCGCTTCTTATATCGTATTGTATAAAACAAGATTTGGACTTCGCCTGATGGCGTGTGGAGAGCATCCTCAGGCTGCTGACTCCGTGGGAATCAATGTTTTCAAAATGCGTTACGCAGGTGTGCTGATCTCCGGTGCACTTGGTGGGCTTGGCGGACTGGTGTATATTACCGCTGGTGTCAGTGAATGGAAGTTCGAAAATGGAGTTGCAGGCTTTGGGTTCCTTGCACTTGCGGTAATGATCTTCGGACAGTGGAAACCGGTGAATATCGGACTGGCAGCCCTTTTATTCGGACTGTTCCGTGCATTGTCCAACGTATATACCGGATTTGATGCCCTGGTAGCTTTAAAGCTTCCGAGCACCTTATATAACATGTTCCCGTACATTATTTCCCTGATCGTTCTTGTATTTGTATCCAAGAATTCCAGGGCACCGAAGGCGGAAGGTATTCCGTATGATAAGGGACAGAGATAAATACAATTAAAAATATTAAAGTTAAAAGCAATATATAAAGGAAACCGGCAAATTGCAGAGTATTAATATGAGGCAGTACAATTTGACGGTATCAGGTAGTAGAGGAACAAGAGAAGGTGACATTATGAAGAATTACTCAGAGGATGCAAGCAGGCAGTATCACATCCAGGTGGCAAAGGGGGAAGTTGGCCGCTATGTGATCATGCCTGGAGACCCAAAGCGTTGTGTAAAGATCGCCCAGTATTTTGAGAATCCGGTTCTGATTGCGGATAACCGGGAATTTATTACTTACACAGGTACATTAGACGGTGTGAAGGTGAACGTAACCTCTACCGGAATCGGTGGACCGTCCGCATCCATTGCAATGGAAGAGCTTTCCCGCTGCGGTGCAGACACCTTTGTCCGCATCGGAACCTGCGGTGGCATGCAGCCTGAGGTAAAAAGTGGGGATGTAGTAATTGCCACAGGTGCCATCCGTATGGAGGGAACCAGCCGGGAATATGCGCCAATCGAATATCCTGCAGTGGCCAATCTGGACGTGACAAACGCTCTTGTTGCAGCCGCAAAAGAGAAAGGTCTTTCCTATCACACTGGTGTTGTCCAGTGTAAGGATGCTTTTTATGGACAGCATGAGCCGGAAGCCATGCCTGTAGGGTATGAGCTGCTCAACAAATGGGAAGCCTGGAAAAGAATGGGATGTCTTGCTTCTGAGATGGAGTCTGCGGCACTTTTTATCGCAGCTGGCAAGCTTCGGGCAAGAGCTGGTTCCTGTTTCCTGGTAATCGCAAACCAGGAGAGAGAAAAGCTGGGGCTTGATAATCCGGTTGTACATGATACAGATATGGCTATCCGGGTGGCTGTGGAAGCAGTGCGGAAACTGATCCGGGAAGATCAGGCAGTGAATCGCTTTTAATGGCTGTAAAATGTGCGCAAAAAATGAAAGTAAGTACAATAGAAAATATACAAAAAATATACAAAAAATATACAAAAAATATATAAAGAGGAAAAGAAATGGACGTAAAAGAGATTTTAAAACATGTAGACCACACCCTTCTTCTCCAGCCATCAACCTGGGAAGAAATCAAACAGATCTGTGATGATGCAATCGAATATGGAACCGCTTCCGTATGCATTCCGCCAAGCTATGTAAAACAGGCAGCAGAATACGTGAATGGAAAAATGGCAGTATGTACCGTCATCGGCTTTCCAAATGGCTATATGACCACAGCAGCCAAAGAATTTGAGACAAAGGATGCTCTTGCAAATGGAGCTTCTGAGATCGATATGGTAATCAATATCGGCTGGCTGAAGGATAAGAAATACGATCTGATCGAGAATGAGATCCGCACGCTGAAAGCAGCATGTGGGGATAAAATTCTAAAGGTGATCATTGAGACCTGTTTCCTTACAGACGAGGAAAAGATCAAAATGTGTGAGATCGTAACAGCAGCAGGTGCAGATTATATTAAGACCTCCACAGGCTTTGGTGGCGCTGGAGCTACTTTCGCGGATATCGAGCTGTTTTCTAAGCACATCGGACCAAATGTGAAGATGAAGGCAGCTGGTGGTATTTCCTCCCTGGAAGATGCTGAAAAATTCCTTGCTCTTGGTGCTGACAGACTGGGAACCAGCCGTATTATCAAGATCGTGAAGAATGAGAAAGCTACTGGCTATTGAGAAAATTACGATTCGTTTTCCGGATAATATGAAATAGGTGTACTCAAAATATATGGGACTTTGTTGGAAACATGTTGAAAAATAGGAGGTGTAAAAATGGAAAAGCAGATGATAAACAGGTTAATTGAAACAGCGATTGCACAGTTGGAATTTTCCTATACACCCTATTCCAATTTTAAAGTGGGCGCAGCCCTGCTTGGAAAAAATGGTCAGATTTATACTGGCTGCAATATCGAAAACGCCGGATACAGTGCTACAAACTGCGCAGAACGGACCGCGTTTTTCAAAGCAGTAAGTGAAGGTGTCAGGGAATTCCAGGCAATCTGCGTGGTAGGCGGAAAGGATGGAATCCTTACGGAATATGCATCTCCCTGCGGTGTGTGCAGACAGGTGATGATGGAATTCTGCAATCCGGAAACCTTCCGGATCATTCTGGCGGTGGATAAGGAACATTACGATATATATACCCTGAAGGAACTTTTGCCGTTAGGATTTGGACCGGCGAACCTTAATTCTTTTCAATCGGCTGAATGACTTAAGAGATGCGATGCAGTACAGACAATTGGTGAAATGAAACCAGTCGCGTAAAGTAGAAAAATAGAGTGAAAGTACAGCAGGAGACGAAATTATGACACCAGAAGAATTAAGAAAAATGCCCAAAATAGAACTCCATTGCCATCTGGATGGTTCCTTAAGCCGGGAGTTTATAGAGAGCAGACTGGGAAGGACGGTACAGCAAGAAGAGCTTAGTGTATCAGAGGACTGCACCAGTCTGGACCAGTATCTGGAGAAATTTTCCCTCCCCGGCCAGTGTATTATGGATGAAAAAGGACTGGAAGAAGCAGGCTATGACGTGCTTTGTGCTATGAGCCAGGAAAATGTGCGCTATGCAGAAATCCGCTTTGCGCCCCTTCTTTCAGAGACTTCTGATATGAGCTGCCGGTCTGTGATCGAGGCTCTGTTAAAAGGGCTTGAGCGGGGAAGAAGAGACTTTGGAACAGAATTTGGTGTGATTACCTGTGCCATGCGCCATCATAGCCAGGAGGATAACAGCCGTATGCTAAAAACTGCCCGGGAATATCTGGGATACGGCGTGTGTGCAGCCGATCTGGCAGGTGCAGAAGCTGCTTATCCCATGTCACAGTTTATGGAGCTTTTCCAGAACGCACGCAGGCTGGAAATTCCGTTCACCCTTCATGCAGGAGAGTGCGGAAGTGTACAGAATGTAATCGACTCTGTAAAGGCAGGGGCAGCAAGAATCGGCCACGGAATTGCCATGCGTGGTCATGACAGTCTTCAGAAAGAACTGGCAGAAAGAAAAACCGGAATTGAACTTTGTCCCATCAGCAATCTTCAGACCAAGGCAGTACGGAGCACTTCTGAATATCCGCTCCGGGAGTTTCTGGATGCAGGGCTGAAGGTATCTATCAACACGGATAACCGTACCGTAAGCAATACAAGTCTTACCAAAGAACTTCAGTTTATCCAGAAGACTTATGGAATCCGGGATGAAGAGCTTTGGCTGCTGATGAAAAATGCAGTAGATACCGCTTTTGCAGGAGAGGACATAAAAGAAAAACTATATTCTGAATTGAAACTATAAATGGATGTGGAAATGGGGGATTTTATTTTGAAAAAATATGAAAGAGTTTTCGTGATCGTTCTGGATTCCCTTGGGATCGGTGCAATGCCCGATTCCGGGAAATTCGGGGATGTGGGAGTTGATACATTCGGACATATTCTGGAGAAAATGGGCTCCCTGGAAATACCAAATCTCAGAAAGCTGGGAATGCTGAATCTGCACCCGGCAGGAAATATGCAGGGTGTAGAGCAGCCAATGGGCCGTTATATGCGTGTGGGAGAAGCCAGCAATGGCAAGGACACCATGACAGGCCACTGGGAAATGATGGGAATCAGGACCGAAAAGCCCTTTATCACGTTTACAGATACCGGATTTCCACCGGAGCTGATTCAGGAGCTGGAAAAGCGCTGCGGCAAACGTGTGATCGGCAATAAGAGTGCCAGTGGGACTGAAATCATTGAGGAGCTTGGGGAAGAGGAAATCAATACAGGTGCAATGATCGTCTATACTTCCGCGGATTCTGTGCTTCAGATCTGTGGAAATGAGGAGACCTTTGATCTTCAGAATCTGTACCGCTGCTGTGAGATCGCAAGAGAGATCACCATGAAGGATGAGTGGCGTGTGGGACGAGTAATCGCCAGACCTTATGTGGGCAAAAAGAAAGGAGAGTTTAAGCGCACCAGCAATCGTCATGACTATGCGCTGAAGCCAACCGGCCTTACTGCTTTAAATGCATTGAAGGATGGCGGGCTGGATGTGATCGGTGTAGGAAAGATCAATGATATTTTCTGCGGCGAAGGAATCACAAAGACATATCATTCTGACAGCTCCGTTCAGGGAATGGAACAGACCATTGAAATCTGTAAGGAAGATTTTAAAGGACTTTGTTTTGTAAATCTGGTCGATTTCGATGCGCTGTGGGGACACAGACGGAATGTGGAAGGCTATGGAAAGGAAATCGAGAAATTCGATAAAAACCTTGGCGTTCTTTTACAGGAGCTGAAAGAGGACGATCTGTTGATCCTGACAGCGGACCATGGAAATGATCCCACTTACAGCGGCACCGACCATACAAGGGAATATGTTCCGTTTATCGCATATTCCAAAGCAATGCAAAATGGCGGAGCCCTTGAAAATGAAGATACGTTTTCCGTTATCGGTGCTTCCATAGCGGATAATTTTGATGTGAAAATGCCAGAAGGAACCATCGGACATTCCATTCTGGAGAAGCTGGTTTAAGCTGGGATTTGGCAGAAAATGAGGAAACCACATGAAACATACTTACTTACATGATGTGCTTCCTTTCCTTCGGGAACTGGAAAGAGAGAAACAGAAGCAGTTCGAAGCATATTTCAGAACTGCCCCATTATGGCTTATGGATCTGTTCCAAAGCGAAGTGATGGAGGCCGGGACTACCTTCATCCGGGAAAATGAGCCTGCAGATACGATTTTCTTTGTTGCCAGAGGAAGAGTAAAAGCTACAGATTACCGGGTGTCTGGTATTGCCTACGATTTTATGAAGCCTATGAATCTGATCGCACTGGGCGGTATGGAGGTAATTCTGGGACAAGCCACTTATCAGACGACGTTACAGACGGAGACAGAATGTATTGTGGCGAAGCTTCCAAGAGCCCAGTACGAGAAATGGATCTATTCAGATACAGAAGCGTTCCGCCTGGAAGCCAGACTTACCTGTGCTTCCCTTTTGGAAGAGGAGAGACGCAACCGGCTTTATCTGTTTCTGGAAGGAGCAGACAGACTGGCAGTGCTTTTTGTGAACTGGTTTGAAAAATATAACAAAAATGATATTTTGCTGATTAACGAAAGCCGTCAGAACCTGGCAGATGAGACTGGGCTTTGCCTGAAAAGTATCAGCCGTGCCATCAAGAAATTCCAGATGGATCAGCTGATCGTGAAAAAGGGCAATCAGATCTGTATCAACCGGAAACAGTATGAGGGTCTGAAGCAGACGGTAGATGAGAAAATCGGCAGTGTATAGGCGAAAACAGGATAATAAAAAGGAGAAGGTGTGCATGAGCGATTTATACAGAAAATTAGAGACATGTCTTGCAAGTGTGCGGGCAAAAACAGATTTTAAACCGGAAGTGGCGCTGATCCTGGGATCCGGTCTCGGAGATTATGCAGATGAGATCCAGATCGAAACCACCATTGATTATACGGATATTGAAGGCTTTCCTACCTCCACTGTGGCAGGACATAAGGGCAGATTTGTATTTGGCTATGTGGAAAAGGTGCCGGTAGTGATCATGCAGGGAAGAGTCCATTACTATGAAGGATATCCTATGTCAGATGTTGTGCTTCCAACCAGGCTGATGGGGATGCTGGGAGCGAAAAAACTGTTCCTTACAAATGCGGCAGGTGGTGTGAATCCTTCTTTTAAACCAGGGGATTTCATGATGATCACAGACCATATCACCACAGGTGTTCCAAGCCCGCTGATCGGACCGAATATGGACGAGCTTGGAAGCAGGTTTCCGGATATGAGTGAGGTGTACAGTAAAAGGTTTCAGAATGTGATCCGTGACTGCGCGAAGAAATGCGGTATTTCCATTCAGGAAGGCGTTTATGTGCAGTTTACAGGACCCAATTATGAAACTCCTGCTGAGATCAGGATGGCAGCTGCATGGGGCGGTGACGCGGTTGGAATGAGTACTGCATGTGAGGCGATGGCAGCGCGCCACATGGGCCTCGAGGTATGCGGAATTTCCTGTATCACAAATATGGCAGCAGGTATTTCCAAAGAAGAGCTGAACCACAAAGAGGTGCAGGAGACTGCTGACAGGGTGGCAAAATCCTTTAAAGAGCTGGTAACAGAAATTGTGATCCATATGTAAGGGAAAACATCTGTAAAAGCATAAATAACAGTGTAAATAAAAACGAACGGAACCTGGAAAGCTGAGGATCCGTTCGTTTTTTATAGAAATATGTTTTGTTTCCTGGGTACTTTTCCCTGTTTTGAGGCAGGCTCGTTTTGGTAAAAAATCTCCTGGGTTTAATTCTTTTTCGTACGGATGTGAACCTCAGGAATCGCCACATTATCATATTCGATAGGATGCTGTGCCGGCTGTTCCTCCTCATGGGGTTCTGCTTTATGGGTATGGACTTCCGGAATCGCCACATTGTCAAATGTCAGATCATACTTGTTTTTATGCTGTTCCTTTTTGGTTTTGAGAAAATTCTTTAAATTCTTAAGCATAACGATACTCCTTAAATTTATGATACATTGATCTAAAACCTACAATCATAATATATTGATAAAGAAAGTAATGACAAGACTGTTCAGGAAGTCTGCAAACAAGCTTCCGATAAGGGGAATCAGCAGATATGCCTTTACAGATGGTACATATTTTTCGCAGACAGCCTGCATATTCGCCATGGCATTTGGGGTGGCACCCATTCCGAACCCACAGGTTCCGGCTACCAGGATAGCTGCATCGTAATCTCTTCCCATGATATTGAATTCAATAAAATAGGTGAAAACACAGATCAATACAACCTGTGCGGCCAGCAGGATGACAAGGGGAAGAGCAAGGGAAGCAAGCTCCCACAGCTTCAGGGTGATCATAGCCATGCCAAGGAACAGGGACAGGCTGATACCGCCCAGGTCGTTGATCTCACCCATGTGGATGGTGGTCACATTTGTATATTCGCAGATGTTTCGCATAAGAGCAGCTGCAAGCATGGCGCCGATATAAATGGGAAAGGTAAGCCCTGTTTTCGTGAGAAACATGGAAAATATGGTCCCAAGACCAATGGCCAGGATCAGCTGGAAAACAGCAGATGGATACATATTGGTATGACGCTCGTGCTTTTTTTCATCTTCCACCAGAAGAGTGTCATCTTCTGTGGAGACAGTGGCAAGCAGGTTATGTTTTTCGATAAGACGTTTCCCAAGAGGGCCGCCTACCAGGCTGCCGAAAATAAGTCCAAAGGTTGCTGCAGCAGTACAGATGGTGGTGGCGCCGTTGATCTTGAAATCCTCCAGTACCGGACCAAATGCCCCTGCAGTACCGTGTCCTCCTACCATAGGGATAGAGCCGGTGCACATTCCGATCAGAGGGTCAAGTCCAAGAAGCTTGGCAAGTCCTACAGCTGTAAAGTTCTGAAGCAGGATCAGTGCGATTACAAGTCCCAGGAAAACGATCAGTGATTTTCCGCCGCTTTTTAAGATCTTTAGATTGGCCTGGAAGCCTACAGAGGTAAAAAAGAAAACCATGCAGACCTCGCGTAAGGTATCATCAAAGGAAAATTCAGCAATGCCGGTGCTGTAGCATACACATGTCATAATAGCGAACAAAAGACCGCCGATGACTGGTGCCGGGATACAGAATTTTTCCAGAAAACTGATCCTTTTTCTTAAAAAGTTACCAAGTAAAAGTACCAGCACAGCAATAGCCAGTGTCTGATACATATCTAATTGAATCTTCATGTTAAGTCTTTCTGAGTACTGTTTCCTGTGGAAAACAGCAGCTCTTTTTGTCAGTTGTTATTGGTTTACCTGTAATCCGTCAGCTTCATAATGGGCAGCTGCGCCAGCGTGAAATGGAATCGGGATTCCTTCCACCGCAAATTTCTCATCCAGATTAAGATCCAGGGAAGTTGCATATTGAAGCTCCTTTGCCTTTTCAAAGAGCAGGGCGGTCAACTGTTGGATCGTGTCCTCTGACATGGAGTCGGATGTGACAAGTACAGAGGTTACGCCGATGGTATCTACTTCCTCATCCTGGCCCTTATAGGTTTCGACCGGAATGGTATAACGGCTGTAAGCATCTGAGGAAGCGCGCATTTTACTGATAACGTCATCATCAATGGGAATCAGGCGGATATCACATTCGCGGGAGAGCTCTTCGATGATGGTGGTGTTGATTCCGGCGGTACAGAAAAATGCGTCAATATCACCAGCCTCAAGCTCATGGGCGGCATCGATGTAGTCCAGGTTTTTCGTGGTAACAATGGAAGATGGCATTCCGGCAAATTCCAGTATCTGGGTGGCATTCCGCTCGGTTCCGGAATCTTCGGCACCGATGCTTACTGTATGTCCGGAAAGGTCGTTAAGACATTGGATGTCAGAATCTGCCCGGACGACCAGCTGGCATGCCTCCGTGTAAAGTCCTGCAATGGCACGCAGGTTGCTGTTTTTTTCGTAGGCGTCGTAGATCAGATCCGCCTGTGCGATTCCAAGTTCAATATAATTGTCTGCCAAAAGCCTCAGATTTGCAGAAGAACCAGCTGTTGTGCGTACTTCAAAGGAATGGTCCGGAAGCTGTTCATTTGCCAGCTCTGTGAAGGTGTTTGCAAATGAGTAATACATACCGCCTACATCTGCGGCGCCAAATCGGATGGTATTTTCGGAAATCCAGCAGCCACTTAAGGAAAAAAGCATCAGACATAGCAGTATGCTAAGTGTTCTTTTCATAATGTACTCCTTTCTGTTGTTTTTTGATTTTGTAATTGTCCGGCTTCGAATGTTTTCTGGACAGTTACCCTGTTTTTATTGTACATGGAAATCGCTTTTTAGAAAAGATGAAATTGGAGAAATTTATTTGACGATGGACAGGAACATACAGAAAGTAGTTTATCTGGCTTGAATTTTACCTGGTGAAATGTTAGGATATTAAAATATGAAAAGGTATAACGTAACAAAGGAGAAAGACAGAGTATGGGAATTGTTGTAATCGGTGATGTTTTTATCGATGTGAAAGGATATTCCACAGCACCATTTATTCCAGGTGGAAGAAATACAGGTGTGATCCAGCAGATTCATGGCGGGGTAGGCAGAAATGTTGTGGAAGATATTGCCAATATTGAGCTGAAGCCTACATTTATCAGTGCAGTAGATGATGATGCGATGGGAGATGAAGTGATCCGCAAGCTTATGCGCCATAAAGTGGATACCAGATATATGCGTAAGGTAAAAGATGGTATGGGAACCTGGCTGGCAGTATTTGACCAGGATGGAGACGTGGTGGCGTCTATTTCCAAGCGCCCGGATCACCGGCCCATCGAGCAGATCCTGGATGAACATGGCGATGAGATCTTCCAGGATGCTGACAGTGTGGTGATCGAGATTGACATTGACAAGGAAATCGTGAAGAAGACCTTTCACTATGCAGAGAAATATGGGAAAAAGGTATATGCCCTTGTATCCAATATGACAATTGCCATTGAAAGAAGAGACTTTTTAAGAAGAACAGCCTGCTTTGTGTGCAATCAGCAGGAGGCTGGAATCTTGTTTTCTGAGGATTACAGCAGTCTGAACCCAGAAGAAATGGCCCAGTGTCTTACGAAGAGAATCCAGTCTGCCCATATTCCGAAGATGGTGGTAACTATGGGAAGCGATGGCGCTGCCTATGCAGATCAGGAGGGGAATTGCGGAGTATATCCGGCCATGAAAGTAGATGTGGTTGATACTACAGGAGCAGGAGATGCTTTTTTCGCAGGTGTGTGCGTGGGACTTACCTATGGAAAGAGTATGAGAGAGGCATGTGCCATCGGTACCCGTCTTTCCTCAACGGTTATCTGTACTTCAGAGAATATTTGTCCAAGATTCATGCCGGAAGAGTTCGGCCTTGATATGTAGGAGCGGGATATATGGAAAGTCTTATTATAGGAATTGCTGGTGGTTCCGGTTCCGGTAAATCTACTTTTACAAACCGGATCAAAGAATATTTCGGGGAGGATGTGGTCGTCCTTTATCATGATAATTATTACCGCAGACAGGATGGGATTCCCTTTGAACAGCGTGTAACGGTGAATTATGACCATCCGGACTCCCTGGAGACAGAGCTTCTGGTGGAGCATCTGAAGCTTTTAAAGGCCGGGAAGGCCATTGATTGTCCTGTTTATGATTACTCCAGGCATAACCGTTCGGACAAAATCCTGCACATCACTCCAAGTCCGGTAATCCTGGTAGAGGGGATTCTTCTGCTTGCAGACCCGCGGGTGCGTGACCTTCTGGACATTAAGGTCTATGTGGAGGCAGATGCTGATGAGCGTATCCTCCGCCGGATTTCCCGTGATGTGGAAGAGCGTGGAAGAGACCTGAATGGAATCATTAACCAGTATCTGACCACTGTGAAGCCTATGCACTATCTTTATGTGGAGCCTACCCGTTCCAAGGCAGACATCGTAATCAACAGCGGGAAAAATGATGTGGCATTTGATCTGTTTGTTTCGAAGATCAGTATGGAGCTAAAGAAGAGAAAGCAGGGCAGAGCAGAGAATTAAGGAGTGCCCGAAAAGACCGTGAAACCGGAATGAAGTTGTCAAAAATTGCAATAAGAAATGAAACTGGTAAATGAAAAACGAGAATTAGAGCGTGTTTGAAGCAGGCTCTGGAACAGAAATAAGAAAAAACAGGAGATAAGAATGTGGCAGGAAAAAGATAAGAATCAGTCCCAGCTTACGGCAGCTTCCGGGGAGAACCAGCAGCCTCATAAGCGCCGTGTGCGTTACAAGGGAAAATATCCGAAGAAATTTGAGGAGAAATACAAAGAGCTTCAGCCTGAGAAATACCAGGATACCATCCAGCATGTTCTGGAAAAGGGAAATACTCCTGCTGGTATGCACATTTCCATTATGGTAAAGGAAATCATCGACTTTCTGGAAATCAAGCCAGGTCAGGTGGGCTTTGATGCCACACTTGGCTATGGCGGCCATACCAAGGCTATGCTTGAGTGCTTACAGGGAAAAGGGCATATGTATGCCACCGACGTAGACCACGAGGAAGCTGCCAAGACCAAGAAACGTCTGGCGGATCTTGGATTTGGGGAGGATATTCTGACAATCAAGCTTCAGAATTTCTGCACTATTGATGAGATTGCGAAAGAAGCAGGAGGCTTTGATTTCCTTCTTGCAGATCTTGGAGTGTCTTCCATGCAGATTGACAATCCTAAGCGTGGTTTTTCCTTTAAAGTGGATGGCCCCCTGGACCTTAGGCTGAATCAGGAGGCAGGAATCAGTGCAGCAGAGCGGCTGGAGCATATTACCAGAGATGAGCTTGCTGGAATGCTTTATGAGAACTCAGATGAGCCATACTGCGAAGAGCTTGCAAAAGCCATTACCGACGAGATCCGGAAAGGAAATCATATTGATACCACCACAAAGCTTCGCGAGATCATTGAGAAAACGTTGGATTTTCTTCCAGAAAAGGAGAAAAAAGAGACAATCAAGAAGACCTGTCAGCGTACCTTCCAGGCTCTTCGGATTGATGTGAACCAGGAGTTTGAGGTTCTGTATGAATTTATGGAGAAACTGCCAGGCGCATTGAAGCCAGGTGGAAGAGCAGCTATTCTGACTTTCCATTCCGGTGAAGATAAGCTGGTTAAGAAAGCGTTAAAAGCTGGCTATAAAGCAGGAATTTATTCTGATTATGCCAGGGATGTGATCCGTCCGTCCGCGAAAGAGTGTGCACAGAACGGGCGTGCACGTTCTACCAAGATGCGCTGGGTGATCAAGGCAAACTAGAATGGAAGCTGCATTACTGCAGCTCCATTCCCCATATTTTACAGTCTCTGGTTCCAACGACCATATAATTTTTGTATACAGCAGGAGATGCTTCGATGACACCGTCACTGATCTGGTGGGTGTCCAGAACGTCTCCTGTTTTTCCATCCAGAAGATAAATGTGGCCGGTACTGTTGCAGTACAGAACCCTTCCGCTACCATCGGGATTATATACACATACCGGGGAAGACCAGGCATAGGCAGATTCGTGTTCCCAGACTACTTCACCTGTGCTTTTATCAATACAAGTCAGAACACCCTGTGCCTGTCCGTCGGTTCTTGCCACAGTTACATAAATGAAATCAGACAATTGTTCCCTGCCAGGGGCAATGGTGGACTGGACACCGCCGGAAACACCATCATCGGAAGCGCATTCATAGGATTTCTGCCAGATGATTTCACCAGTTTCTGCATCAATTTTCCATATAGGAACTTCCGCAGTAGAATTGCTTCGCCATCCAAGGCGGAAGGAAGTACTGATATACAGATAAAGATGTCCGTCCTCCACAGAAAGAACCGGGGAGGAGTTTGAATCATCCAGAATGTCCTGTACCCACACAAGCTGCAAGGTATTCAGATCAAGACACATAAGATTCCCGCCGTTGTCTGACATAAAAATGTATCCGTCATAGATTGCCGCGCTGTCCTCCATGCCAAGCCAGTAGGAGGCGACGCTGGTTCTGGTTCCGTAATAATGCCATTTTACAATGTTATCCGGTGAAATGGATAAAGTTCCGGCTTCGGGATCATACTGGGTGTTTAGTCTGATCAGGTAGAAAATGCCGTTTTCACCGGGATAAATAAGGGTGTCTGTTTTGGCGTCCACAAGGGCGGAGGAGTCAAAATAGCTTAAGTTCCCTCTCAGGGAAAAGGGATCGTTATTGCCAAAGGTGTACATGACACTGCAGTCCAGGAGATTTACCACAAAGACTCTGGCAGTTCCTTCATTGCTGTCGTATCCGGCCCCCACATAAAGGATGGGATAGCCTCTTGGGTCAAGGGCACCGGAACCTTTGAAGGTAAATCCCAGATAAAGGGGATCTCTTGTAGCTTCGCCGGTTTCCAGATCCAGGAAATAGACATAGCCATCCATGCAGGCATAGATCACCTCTACAAGGTCATCCTTTTCTTTTGCCCAGTCATACATATTCATGGTCATTTTGACTTCTTTGGACCATTTTTCCATAAGGGGCTGACCTGTCCATCCGCTTCCGGTCCAGGTGGCATCGCCATAAGTAAGGGAGCCGGTCTTGGCGGTCCACAGATCTTTGATTTTCCCCTCTTTGATCTGGGCGCAGCCATAGGAAGCAGTATCGCGGAAATTGTTGCCGCGGAAGGTTATGATTCCGTCTACATCTGTGTAGCCAAGTCCCGCATCAAAGGAATGGGCTGCGGCTGGCTGATAGTCTGACACATTGGCAAGTGTCTGTCCATCTACTTCAATGGCGGTAGAGTCTATGTATAGAGAGGGCTTGGTGGATTCTGTACACCTAGGGGAAAATTCCGCTGGGCGTGCCATTGCTGCTTTTACTGCTGCCAGGGAATCAGACTGTTCCATGTCTATACCTCCGTTTTCACCAGAGGATGTTTCTGCGATCATGGAGACAGTGTTTGCGTTTTCACGGATCTTTTTTACAAGGGAAACGCCCCCACACAGCAGAACCCCGGCTGCGATCACAAGACTTATGCCAAGAATCAGCTTCCGGAGAAAATACTTTCTTTGGAGCTGGCGCTTTCGTCTGCCTGTTTTTCTTTTCTTTTTCTTATTCATATTGGTTCCTTCCTGTGTCTACAGATATTGATGCATTTCTGATTCGATTGCTTCTGATAGCTGAATTATACAAGGTACAGGATGGAAATTCAAGGCATTCAAGGCGTTAATCTTTTACCTTGACAGTGTATACGACAAATTGCTACAATAGTAATAATTGTGTGTAAGAGGAAACGAAGTAAATGACAATTTGACAGGAGGAAAAAACATGCTGAAAGTATGGATCGTAGGATCAGAAGGACAGATTGGAACAGCAATCAATGAAGTGCTGGATCCTCTGGAAATCGAAGTTTTGAACACAGATAAGAATGAGCTTGATATTACAGAGACAGACGAAGTTCTCCGCTTTGGTGAGATCAACCGTCCGGATGTGATCATCAATTGTGCGGCTCTGACCGATGTGGAGCTTTGTGAAAAGAAGCCGGAGGAGGCATTCCGCGTAAATGCCTTAGGTGCCCGTAACTTAAGTATCGTGGCAAGAAAAACAGGCGCCAAAATGGTACAGCTTTCCACAGATGATGTGTTTGATGGCCTGGCAAAGAAGCCGTACACAGAGTTTGACGACACAGATCCCAGGACTGTTTATGGAAAGTCCAAACGGGCCGGGGAAAATTATGTGAAAGAATTTACCCATAAGCACTTTATTATCCGAAGTAACTGGGTGTATGGAAAGGGAAATAATTTTGTAAACCGTGTGCTGGAGGCTGCTGATGAAAAAAGAGCTCTTTCTGTGGCAGAAGACCAGTATGGTTCCCCTACAAGTGCCAAAGATCTGGCAAGGATCATTCTGCATCTGATTCGTACCAATGAGTATGGAACTTACCATGCTACTTGCAAGGGCGTCTGCAACCGTTATGAATTTGCCCAGGAAATCCTCCGCCTTGCCGGCAAGGAAGACCAGCTGAACCCGGTTCCTACTCCGCAGTCAGATCTGTCTTCTGCAAGACCGGCATATGCAGTTCTGGATAATTTTATCCTGCGTATTATTGATGTTTATGAGATGCCAGACTGGAAGGACTCTCTGAATGAATTTATGAAAGAAAAGATGGAGGGCTGAGATGGCTGCAAAAAAAGAAAATAACGGAAAAGAAAAAAAGAAACTTGGCCTTACCAGTATGATCTTTATCGCGCTGATCGCTGGAGCCATTACCGGAATGGTTCTTCATTATATGGTTCCGGACAGCAGTTTTAAAAGTGATGTGATCGTAGAAGGCGTTCTGTATGTCCTTGGACAGGGCTTTATCCGCCTTATGAAGATGCTGGTAGTGCCGCTTGTATTTTGTTCCCTTGTCTGCGGAAGTATGGCAATCGGAGATACCAAGAAACTTGGAAATGTAGGTGGAAAAACGCTTATTTTCTATCTGGTCACAACAGCAGTTGCGGTTGCAGTTGCCCTTGGAATCGGTAGTCTGATGCAGCCTGGTATCGGACTGGATATGAGCCAGATTCAGGCGAATGCATCTGATATTGAGACTATGGAGTCTACTTCCCTGGTGCAGACAATCCTGAATATCATTCCGGATAATCCCATTAAATCCCTGGCAAGCGGTGAAATGCTTCAGATTATTGTATTTGCCCTGATCATTGGTGTGATTCTTGCCAAGCTTGGAGAGCGTGCAGAGACAGTTGCCAATTTTATCAGCCAGTTTAATGATATTATGATGGAAATGACCATGATGGTTATGAGCCTGGCACCGATCGGGGTTTTCAGCCTGATCGCAAGAACCTTTGCAAATATTGGTTTCAGTGCATTTGTTCCGCTGGCGAAATATATGATCGCGGTTCTGATCGCGCTGGCGATTCAGTGCTTTGGGGTATACCAGATCCTGCTTAAAGTGTTTACAGGTCTGAATCCTCTGAAATTTATCAAGAAGTTTTTCCCGGTTATGGCATTTGCATTTTCTACGGCAACGTCAAATGCGACGATTCCTCTTTCCATTGATACTTTGTACAAGAAGGTGGGCGTTTCCAAAAAGATTTCGTCTTTTACCATTCCTCTTGGAGCTACTATTAACATGGATGGTACTTCCATTATGCAGGGTGTGGCGGTTATGTTCGCAGCCCAGGCTTTTGGAATACATCTGACGCCAATGGATTATGTGACGGTAATCGGAACTGCGACGCTGGCATCTATCGGCACTGCAGGTATTCCAAGTGTTGGTCTTGTTACGTTGACGATGGTATTTAATTCTGTTGGTCTTCCGGTTGAGGCAATCGGTATTATCATGGGTATTGACCGTATTCTGGATATGGCAAGAACAGCAGTTAATATTACCGGTGATGCAGTTTGTACTACGATCGTGGCCAGCCAGAATGGGGCTTTGGATAGAGAAGTGTTTAATAAGGCTGAGTGAAATATAGCTCAGTAAAATAAAACCGTGTATATATGTGAAAATAAAAAACATATATACGCGGTTTTTTGGCGTACGCCAGGGAGGGGCGGTGCATTTCGGACAACGTCAAAAAACGGGATTTCACTCCGTCGCTGATTGCAAGTGCCATGAACAAACTCGCCCTTGCAGGGCTCAGACAGTGTTCATGGCACTTGCGCTATACTCGTGAAATCCCGTTTTTTGACTAACTGTCCGAAGTGCACCGCCCCTCCCTGGCTGTTGTTGGCAAGAGCGAATAGTGAATAGTAAGAATTGTGTAGAGTGAATACGAAAGAGCATTGTTCCGAGGAAAAATATAATGGCAATGTATATGTGAAATGTTTGATAAACGGTTTTGGGAAAAATAAAATTGAACGTGAATAAACAGTGTATAACACTTGACAACAGTATAACACTGTTATATACTGTTAATCGCAAAGGAGGAGCTTCATGAAGATCATTATCAACCATTCGTCAATGCAGCCGATTTATGAGCAGATCACGGATCAGATCAAGGCGATGATCATTGACGGGACATTAAGAGAAGAAGAGATGCTTCCTTCTGTGAGAACCCTGGCGAAGGAGCTGAAGATCAGTGCACTTACGGTGAAGAAGGCTTATGACTTTCTGGAGGAAGAGGGCTTCGTGGTTACGGTGCATGGGAAGGGCAGCTTTATTGCCAAGAATAACCAAGGGCTTCTTATGGAGGAGCGGAAACGGGAAATTGAGACAGAACTGGAGGAAGTGATCCGGAAGGCGCGTATCAGCGGGCTTGCGGACAGTGAGATCCGGGAACTGTTTGATTTGATTATGGAGGATTAGGTATGTTGCTGAGTATAGAACATTTGCAGAAAAATTATAAAGATTTTTCCCTGGATGTAAGCATGGAGCTTGAGGAAGGACAGATCACCGGTCTTATTGGAGCTAACGGGGCGGGGAAAACCACTACGTTTAAGGCAATTCTGGGACTGGTCTATCCGGATGCGGGACAGATCTGCATATTTGATAAAAACCTGGAGGAGATTACCGCCAGGGAAAAAGCCAGGATCGGTGCCGCGCTTTCTGATAGTGGGTTTTCAGGCTGTCTGAATGTGAAGCAGGTTATGCATGTTCTTGAGGGGGCTTATGAAAATTTCGGGAAAGAGATGTTTGAGAAACGGTGCAGGGAGTTTTCCATCCCTCTGGATAAGAGACTGAAGGATTTTTCTACCGGAATGAAGGCGAAGCTGAAGGTGCTGATCGCGACCAGTTTTCAGGCGAAGCTTCTGATTCTGGATGAGCCCACTGCCGGGCTGGATGTAATTGCCAGGGACAGTATTCTGGAATTATTAAGGGAATACATGGAGACGGAAGGAAGAAGCATTCTGATCAGTTCCCATATTTCCTCCGATCTGGAGAATCTTTGCGATGATATTTATATGATCGACAAAGGAAGAATTGTGCTTCACGAGAATACAGATCTGCTGATGGATGAATATGGTCTGATCAAGGTGGATGAGAAACAGTATGCTGCGTTAGATAAACAACATATCCTGAGGGTAAAAAAAGAAAGCTTTGGTTATAGCTGCCTGACAGATGAGAAGGGCTTCTATAGGGAAAATTATCCTCAGGCGGTAGTGGAAAAAGGCTCTTTGGATGAGATAATCATGATGATGGTTAAGGGGGAAGCGCTATGAGAGGAGTATTTATAAAAGATCTGGAAACACTGAAAGGGAATGGCAGAACTTTTGCAGCTGTCTACGTGATTGCGCTTATCTGTTTTCTTGGAACTTCCGCAGGACCCTCTTTCCTGATCAGCTATGTATCGGTTCTGGCTGCGATCATGGCAGTGAATACCATTGCTGCTGATGATATGGACAATGGAATGGCTTATATTTTCACTTTTCCTATAAGCAGAAAAGAGTATGTAAAGGAGAAGTATGTGCTTGGTGCGGGGATGATCACAATATTGTGGCTGGTGGCAGTTGTGATAGCTGCCTGCGTGAATTTATCGGGCTTTCGCACAGCACCTTGGGAAGAACTGCTTGCCTCGGCAGCCGCCGGGATCTTTCTTGCAGTTTTTGCAGAAGCAGTGATGTTTCCGGTGCAGCTGAAATATGGAAATACAACCGGAAGGATCGTGTTGTTTGTACTTGTATTTGGAACCATGGCCATAGGATGGATCGGGTCTGAAATATGTAAAAAAATGCATGTGGATGTATCTGCTGTCAAAGCTTTCGGAATGCAGATTTTTGAACTTGGTATTCCGGTATGTCTTGGAATCCTGTTTGTTCTTATGTTGCTATTGCTTCTGATTTCCTGTACAATATCCATAAAGATTATGGAGAAAAAGGAGTACTGATTTTGGAATGAAGAAGAATCAGATTTATATAAAGTGCGGGACGGACTATACCGGGATGACGAAGGAGCTGCTGACAGAATGTGATCTGGCAGGAGAAATCGAGCGGAAATTTAAGAAAACCGGTACTGAATTGTGTTTGACGGATAAAAGAAATCCTGTGTCAGATTTACAGCAGAATAATACCGGTATTGTAACAGAAGAAAAACAGTCTGCAATTCTGGCGAAAGGTAAGCGCCCAGAGAGCAATTTGTACAGGATGAGAATCGGCATCAAACCTAATTTAGTAGCTCCCATGGAGGCATCCTGGGGAGGCACTACCCATCCGGAGGTAGTTGCCGGAATTGTGGAATATCTTCAGGAAAAAGATTTTACAGATCTGGTGATCATGGAAGGTTCCTGGGTAGGAGATAAGACTTCGGAAGCTTATGAGGTTTGTGGTTACAGGAGCTTGTGCGAAAAGTATAATGTTCCTTTTCTGGATATGCAAAAGGAAAAAGGAATTCCGGTAGAATGCGGTGATATGACACTGAATATCTGCAAGAGTGTTCGGGATGTGGATTTTCTGATCAATGTCCCGGTATTAAAGGGGCATTGCCAGACGAAGATCACCTGCGCGCTGAAGAATATGAAAGGTCTTTTGCCAAATTTCGAAAAGCGTAGATTTCATGCTCTTGGGCTTCATGATCCCATTGCCCATCTTGGGCTTGGGATTCACCAGGATTTTATTGTGGTAGATAATATCTGTGGGGATCTGGACTTTGAGGACGGAGGAAACCCGGTGGTTATGAACCGCGTCCTGGCAGGTATGGATCCGGTTCTTATGGATGCGTATGTCTGTGATATGATGCATTATCAGGTAGAAGAAGTGCCCTACATTGTAAAGGCAGCAGCACTTGGCGTGGGTTGCGGGGATATCAGCCAGGCAGAAATCTGTGTCACTGATGGCAATCCTGGAAAGCCTATTCCAAAATCCAGGAAGGTAGTAGAGCTTGCCGATGCTGTTGAAGAAGTGGAGTCCTGCAGCGCTTGTTATGGCAATCTGATTCCGGCACTTGACCGGCTGAAAAGCGAGGGACTTTTGAAGAAGCTGGATACCCGGATATGCATCGGGCAGGGTTATCGCAATCAACATGGAAATCTGGGAGTTGGGCACTGTACCAGAAATTTTGAGCATCATCTGGATGGATGTCCGCCGACGGAAGAGGAGATTTATGAATTCCTGAAAGGAGTGTTGTAATTGTTCAGAGTCAAGATGATTTTTGTACAAAAATTTATTTGGCGGATATGCCCCAATAAAGAAATGCGAAACATTTTGGAAATTGGCTCTGAATAATAATATTGTAAAAGACGGAAAGAAAGGATATAATTCTGTGGAATACAAAAGGCAAGAGAGGTATTACATATGGGTTCCTTATTTTTAGCAGTAATTTATTTGATCTTCATAAGTCTTGGTCTCCCGGATTCCCTTCTGGGATCAGGCTGGCCGAAGATGCAGATCGCGTTTGGCGTGCCATCCTCATATGCAGGGTATGTGTCGATGACCATTTCTTTTATGACGATCATTTCTGCACTGTTAAGTCCTAAGCTGATCCGGAAATTTCACACGAAATGGATCGTGATCGTTTCTATTTTCCTGACAGTGCTTGGCCTGATCGGCTTTTCCTGTTCTCCTGTATATGGCATGCTGTTTTTATTTGCAGTACCTTACGGATTAGGAGCGGGGGCCATCGATGCATCGGTAAATCATTATGTGGCAAATAATTATTCTTCATCCGTAATGAATTTTTTACACTGTTTTTATGGAGTGGGAGCAGTGATCAGCCCGAATATTATGGCTCTGGCTTTAAAGCAAGCCAGATGGAATGAAGGCTACAGATGGACTGCTTATATCCAGATCGCGATCCTTCTGGTAGTGATCCTGTCATTACCTTTATGGAAACAGAATGATTCAAAAGCAGAAGAGGAGGATCAGGCCGTGGCAGGAATCAGGGAGACCATAAAGGTTCCTGGAGTTGTGTTCACACTGATCGCATTTTTTGCCTACTGTTCCGGAGAAGCGACTTGTTTTCTCTGGACTTCCAGTTATTTTGCAGGGATGAAAACCGGACTTTCTGATGGTATGATCGCTTCTTTCGGGTCACTTATATTTGGGGGGCTTATGATAGGCCGGGTAATCTCCGGATTTGTTTCCAGCAGGCTAAGCGATAAAATGCTGATCCGAATCGGAATTCTGGTAGAATTGATTGGTATTTTCCTGGTTATGATACCAACAGAAGGATATTTATTAACAGCTGCTGGTTTTCTGATCATTGGCACTGGTATGGGGCCTGTTTATCCGGCAATCCAGCATATGGCGCCTGGGAAATTTGGAAAGAAATACAGTGCGGCTGTGATTGGGATGCAGATGGCTTCTGCCTATGTGGGCAGTACTTTTATGCCCATGATCTTCGGACATCTTCAGGAGCTGATCGGAATCTGGATTATGCCAGGATATCTGCTGCTTTTTGCAATCCTGAATATTGGCCTGATGGAGGCGTCTGACCTGGCTTGTAAAAAGCAAAATAAAAGCTGACAAATTCTTAGGCAGGAGTGTTGCATGGAAGATATTTTGCATAATAGGAAATTTTGTGCAAAATATTTCTTAAATGAAAATGCCGCCCCACAATTGTGGGACGGCGATTTTGCTGTCAAGGGAGTTTTTTATAGCCCCTTGCATTTCTTTCCTTATAGAGGAGCTTCCAATCGATTAATTCAGAAGTTTCTTTACCATTTCCACGATCTGCTCTTTAGAAACCGTACTGCTGTTAATGCAAAGATCATACTGCAGCATGTCCAGCCAGTTGGTATCTGTAAAATATTCATAATAAGCACGGCGCTCTTTGTCTGTTCGCTTCACAAGCTTGCGTACACTTTTTTCTTCTCTGTCAGTACGTGCCATCACTGTTTTTACACGATCCTCAAATGGTGCATAGATAAACAGACTGATGTGCTTCTTCTGGCTGTCCTTTAATATGTAGTTGCTGCAGCGTCCTACGATCACGCAGTCTTCCTTATCCGCAGCTTCCAGAATGCTTTTTTTCTGCAGGTCAAAAAGTACATCATTCATGGGCACAAAGTGGTACTCCGGATTCATCTGAAGCTCGTAATCCACAGGATAAAGCCACTGGCTTGCTTTCTTTTCATCTACTCTGGCAAATTCGTCAAAGGGGATATTTTTCTCCCTGCTGGCCATTTCAATCAGTTCTTTATCGTAGAACTTAAATCCCAGTTCCTCAGCAAGAGCCTTTCCAATAATACGTCCGTTACTTCCAAACATACGATTGATAGTTATGATACGGTTACTCATAAACGCCGCCTCCTTTTGTGGTGGATTGGAATTACAGGATGTATGACCTTTCATCCCAGATGGTATAATTTTTGTTATAAAACAGAATATATAATATATTTTCTGTTTTTTTACACATTATAACACAATTATTTGAAAATATCTATAGGATTTGCATAAAATCAAAATAAAAAAATATTCAGAATCTGTCATTTTGCTGGAAATTTACGGCTGTTCTTGTTATACTAGAACATGTTAAAAGGATAAGTCTGCGCTTTTTTACGGAGATACTATAGGAACCAAAGAGAAAGCATTTTGCAGGCTGGTTTTTAACAGTTACGATATGAGAAAGGAAAAATCATGCTTAAAATAAAAAACTATGTGAAAGTGGAATCACTGGAAGAAGCTTATGAGCTGAACCAGAAGCGGACAGCCTGTGTGCTTGGCGGCATGGTCTGGCTGAAAATGGGCAATCGTAATATCACCACTGCAATTGATCTTTCCGGTCTGGGGCTGGATACCATTACAGAGACAGAGGATGAATTTGTAATCGGTTGTATGACGCCTCTTCGCGATCTGGAATTACATAAGGGCCTTGATACCTATACAAACGGAGCAGTGAGGGAAAGTCTGCGCCACATTGTAGGCGTGCAGTTCCGCAATTGCGCTACTGTTGGAGGCAGTATCTGGGGACGTTTTGGTTTTTCTGATGTGCTGACCATGTTTCTGGCACTGGACACAGAGGTAGAGCTTTTTAAAGGGGGCAGAGTCTGTCTCTCTGAATTTGTGAAAATGCCAAAGGACAGAGATATTCTGGTACGCATTGTGGTGAAGAAAACTCCGGTGAAAACCTGTTATTTAAGCCAGCGGAATACCAAGACAGATTTTCCGGTGCTTGCCTGTTGCGTAAGTCTGTCAGAGAGTGGAGTGAAAGCTGTTTACGGAGCCCGTCCGGCGAAGGCCTTTCTTTTGGAAGATAAAGAACATCTACTGGATGGCATGGAGAATCTGAATGACAGTGAGAAAAAAGAAGTCTGGGAGAAATTTGCAGAATATGCAGCGACCCATGTTTCTACAGCGGGAAATATGCGAGGCAGTGCAGCGTATAGAACTCTTCTTGTGAAGGTTCTCACAAGAAGAGCATTAGAAGCAGTGGGAGGTATGACTGATGAAAATTAATTTCTGGCTGAATGGAGCCAAAAAAGAAGAGGAAATCCGTCCGGACACCATGCTTCTGGAATTTTTGCGAAGTCTTGGGTGTTACAGTGTGAAGAGAGGCTGCGAAACTGCCAATTGTGGCCTTTGTACCGTTCTGGTAGAAGATAGGCCCATGCTCTCATGCAGTGTTCTGGCAGCACGTATTGACGGAAAAAGAGTTATGACGATGGAAGGCCTTCAGGATGAAGCAAAGGAATTTGGTACCTTTCTTGCCAATGAAGGTGCAGAGCAGTGCGGCTTCTGTAACCCTGGCTTTATCATGAATGTACTTGCCATGACAAAAGAGCTGGAAGATCCTACAGAAGAAGAGATCAAGGAATATCTGGCGGGCAATCTGTGCCGTTGTTCCGGATTTATCGGACAGACCAGAAGTATTTTGAAATACCTGGAATACAAAAAGGAATCCAATATGGAGAAGCAGGAAAATAGAAATCAGGAAAGTGCAGAGAAGGAGGTGCAGGCATGAGCTATGTGAACCAGTCTTTACAGAAAAAGGACGCCATGGCGCTGGTTACCGGAAAACCGGTATATACAGATGACCTGGCACCAAAGGACTGTCTGATCATCAAGATCTTAAGAAGTCCCCATGCCAATGCCTGGGTAGAAGAAATTAAGACAGATACAGCCATGAAAGTGGAGGGTATGGTATGCATCCTTACCTGGAAGGATGTGCCGAAGAAACGTTTTGCTTCTGCCGGACAGACTTTTCCAGAATTCAGTCCTTATGACAGACTGATCCTGGATCAGCATCTCCGCTTTGTGGGAGACGCAGTGGCAATTGTGGCAGGTGAGACAGAAGCTGCAGTTGATCTGGCCATGAAGCGCATCAAGGTAAAATACCGGGTGGAAACACCGGTGCTTGACATGCATACTGCTAAGGATAATCCGGTGCTGGTTCATCCCGAAGAGGACTGGGAGTCTAAATTCCCGGTTGGTGCGGACAATAAGAGAAATCTTGCAGCCAAAGGTCATGAAGAGATGGGCGATATCGATCAGGTCCTGGCAGGCTGTAAATATACCGTTGACGAGGTTTATCATACAAAGGCAGACCAGCAGAGTATGATGGAGACATTCCGGACATACTGTACGAAGGATCATTTCGGCAGACTGAATGTGGTGGCATCCACGCAGGTACCGTTCCATCTGCGCCGAATCCTTGGAAATGCCCTGGGAATCCCATCATCCAGTATCCGCGTGATCAAACCTCGTATTGGCGGCGGCTTTGGAGCAAAGCAGACGGAGGTCTGTGAAATTTATCCGGCCCTTGTCACCTGGCTTACCGGACGTCCGTCCAAAATCGTGTACAGCCGTTATGAATCTTTGATCTGCGCTTCTCCACGACATGAGATGGAGGTGCATGTCAAGGTTGGTGCAGACGAAAATGGAATTGTAAAAGGAATTAAAGTTGAGGCTCTTTCCAATGCAGGTGCTTATGGAGACCATAGCCCTACAACCATTGGACTGACCGGTCATAAGGCCATTGCCCTGTACCGTAATCTGGAAGCCTATGCTTTTGATTATGAGGTTGTATATACCAATGTGCAGGCAGCAGGCGCATACCGCGGGTATGGGGCCACACAGGGGCTATACGCAGTGGAATCAGCAGTAAATGAGCTGGCCCATAAGATGAATATGGATCCGGCAAAAATCCGTGAGCTGAATATGCCGATTGAAGGTGAGCCAATGTATGATTACGATGGCAATCTGACACGCACTGCAAGCTGCGCCATGGACCGTTGTCTGGCCCGTGCCAAGGAGATGATCGGCTGGGATGAGAAGTACCCATACAAGGATATGGGAAATGGGAAAGTGAGAGGTGTAGGGCTTGCCATGGCCATGCAGGGTTCCTCCATTGCCAATGTTGATGTGGGAGGTGCTACCCTGAAGCTGAATGAGGATGCATCCTATACATTATCTCTTGGCTGTGCAGATATGGGAACCGGCTGCGATACCATTCTTTCCCAGATGGCAGCAGACTGTCTGGAAACAGAAATCGACAATATTGTGGCATTTGGTGTAGATACGGATATCTCTCCTTATGATTCCGGTTCCTATGCTTCTGCCACTACTTACGCCACAGGAAACGCTGTGATCAATGCCTGCGGGGAATTAAAGAAGCGTATTATCAGAATCGGGGCCCAGATGCTTGGAGTAGAACCAAAGCAGGCTGATTTTGATGGCAAAAAGGTTTATGCAGGTGAAAAAGAGGTTAGCATTCAGGATGTAGCTTATAAAGGAACCTGTGGAAATAACCAGGAGCTGCAGGTGACAGCTTCTTTCTCTTCAGAGATTTCCCCGCCGCCTTATATGGTGGGAGCAGCAGAAGTGGAGATCGATAAAGAAACTGGAAATATAGATCTGATTGACTATGTGGCAGTGGTAGACTGCGGAACCCCGATCAATCCTAATCTTGCCCGTGTCCAGACAGAGGGCGGTGTTGCCCAGGGAATCGGTATGGCCCTTATGGAGAATGTGCAGTATTCCAAGGAGGGCAGAATCCGGGAGAATTCTTTCATGCAGTATAAGATACCAAGCCGTGTGGACATTGGAAATATCCGCGTAGAGTTTGAGAGCAGTTATGAAAAGAGTGGCCCCTTTGGAGCGAAATCCATCGGTGAGCTGGTAATTGACACACCGTGTCCGGCAATAGCAGATGCGGTCTATAATGCTTCCGGTGTCCGGGTAAGAGAGCTTCCCATCACACCGGAGAAGGTTGCTATGGGGATTCTGGAGAACCAGTTAAAAGGAGAGAAGAATAGATGAGAGAGGTTTGTCTTGCGTGCATAGGATTTATTCTGGAAATGATCGTATTTTTTGCAGCAGGCAGACTTTTGTCCAAAGTATTAAAAGTCAAAGGGAATCTGTCCCTGCAGCTTGTGCTTGGATACCTGGTTTATTTCGCAGTATTTGAAGTGGTGATGGTGCCAATGACACTTTTGTGGGTGCCGTTGAATGTGGCGTCAGTAGTGTGGGCGCTTCTCGTAGTGATCTGTCTGGCAGGCGGTTCCCTTTTACGAAATGGCGGATGGAAAAGACATAAGAAAACTTCAGGCAAGGGAATAAAAGAAGGGTTAAAACAGCTTTGGAAAGAGCATTCCATAATGCTTCTGGCGGCTGTGGCAGTGGTTCTGTTTCAGTGTCTGATCGTGATCTCCTACCAGGATACCACAGTAGATGCCACCTATTACGTTGGAACGGTCAGTACCTCTGTGTATACCAATACTTTAGGCAGATATGATCCATTCCGGGGCGGCATTCTGAAAGCTTTTCAGGCACGTTATATTTTATCCGCATATCCTATGAACAATGCAGTGTGGTGCAAGCTTCTTGGGATTCATCCGATCGTCCAGGCAAAGGTTGTTATGTCCTGTATAAATGTGATCATCTCCAACCTGATCATCTATCAGATTGGTAAGCATTTGTTTGATAACAACCGGAAAAAAGCAGATCTGATGATAATATTTGTATGCGTGCTTCAGCTGTTTTGCGGCACTATTTATACGACGGGAACGTTTTTCTTTACCAGGAGCTACGAGGGAAAGGCGATTCTGGCAAACATTGCTTTTCCAGCTGTGCTGATGTGCGCCTTATGGTTTTACCAGCAGAAAAACGAAAAAAAGGTCTGGGTTGTCCTGTTTCTTACCGCTGCAAGTGCCCTGGCATTTTCCGGATCTGCTATCATTTTCCCGGCAGCAATCCTGGCAGGTATGGTACCGGCAATGCTTATGAACCGGAAATTTTCAGCAATTCCCTATTGTATCCTGTGCATGATTCCTTCTGGCATCTATGCAGCAGTTTATTTTGCATGTAAGCTTGGGCTTATCCGGCTGGCGGCATCTTAAAGGAGGAAAAGTATGGCTGGAGTAACGATTGAAGAACTGGGGCTGAAATTTGTGAAAGCCTGTATGAAGCTGTACTGGGGATCCTGGTGGTATCCATTCCTTTTTGCAGTTGGCCTCTTGTGTACGTTAATCTGGGGACGAAAAAAAAGTTCCAGGATTTTCATCGGATATACGGTATTTCTGTTTCTGACAGTATATAATCCGGTGGTTGTGAAATATATCATTGCGAAGCTTGATTTTGAAAATGAATATTACCGTTTTATATGGATTCTGCCAGTGATTCCGGCTATTGCTTATTATGGTGTAAGCTTTGTATGCGCATTCAAAAAAAGATGGCTGAAGGCTGCGGCAGTTATTGCAGTACTGGGAGTATTCATCTGTCTGGGAAATCCATTAGATGGAGTGGTGAAGAATTTTGCATGTATAGAAAATATTTATAAAGTTCCGGATGAACTTATTGAAATTTGTGAGATTCTGCATCAGAATATGGAGAAGCCGACTGCAAGACCCAGAGTGGTGTTTGACAACAGTCTCAATAATATAGCAAGACAATATGATCCGCAGCTTCGTCTTACGATCAGTAGAAATGCAAGTATCTACAGAGCGGGAAGCACAGTAGCCGGAGAATATCGTGAAGACAGCAGAACTTATAAAAGGCAAAAGGCGATTCTGGATGTGATTGATTATCAGATATACGATCATGCAAAAAAATTCCGGAAAGCATTAAAGAAAACAAAAACGAAATTTGTAGTTGTTAGGAAGAATGAGGAATTGCAGGCATTTCTTTTAAAAAACGGGTGTGAACAGATAGGAGAAACAGATTCTTATAATATATTCCGTTATGTTGGATTAAAGAAGAAATAAAGAATCCACAGTGATGGAATACCTGGCAATCAGGGAAAAAGAGGGAGGAAAGAAATGAAAAATTACGATCGAAAAAGGTGGACTGTCCTTCTGGCAGCAGTCATGATGGTTATTCTGGCTTGTCCTGCCACAGTTCTGGCAGCAGATGGGGAAGCTGCTACGCCGGCTGTGTATGCCACTTTCTGGTCATTGGTGCCACCTGTTGTAGCCATTGTCCTGGCGCTTATCACAAAGGAAGTTTACAGCTCTTTGTTTCTTGGGATTTTAGTTGGAGCACTTCTGTACTCCGGTGGAAATTTTGAGGGTACCGTAAACCAGATCTTTTCCGGTGGAATGATAAGTGTACTTTCATCTGGCAGTAATGTTGGTATTCTGGTGTTCCTGGTAATTCTTGGAACCATGGTCTGCCTGATGAACCGTGCAGGAGGATCAGCAGCCTTTGGGCGCTGGGCCAGCAAGCATATCAAAACGAGAGTGGGAGCAGAGCTTGCGACTATTTTGCTTGGTGTGTTGATCTTTATTGATGACTATTTTAACTGTCTGACGGTAGGAAGCGTTATGAGACCTATCACAGACCAGCACAATGTATCCCGTGCAAAACTGGCGTATCTGATCGATGCCACCGCAGCGCCGGTATGTATTATCGCACCGATTTCTTCCTGGGCGGCAGCAGTCAGCGGTTTTGTACCAGGGGAAGATGGAATGTCAGTATTTGTAAAGGCGATTCCATATAACTATTATGCACTTCTCACGATCGTTATGATGGTTTCCATGGTGCTTATGAAAGAGGAATTTGGTGCCATGGGAGTGCATGAATCAAATGCATTAAAGGGGGACCTGTTTACCACCGCTGCCCGCCCGTATGCTTCAGGTGAAGGGGAAGGACAGGTGAATCCCAGAGGAAAGGTTATGGATCTTCTGATCCCTATTATTTCCCTGGTTATCTGCTGCGTAATCGGGATGATCTACACAGGCGGATTTTTTAGTGGCACTGATTTCGTAACTGCTTTTTCCCAGAGTGATGCATCTGTTGGTCTGGTACTGGGAAGCTTTTTCGGCCTGGTTATCACGATCCTTCTGTATATGGTCCGCAGGGTATTATCTTTCCGCGATTGCATGGCATGCATACCGGAGGGCTTCAAATCCATGGTTCCGGCAATCCTGATCCTTACTTTTGCATGGACCTTAAAGAGTATGACAGACAGCCTGGGTGCTGCTGAATTTGTGGCGGAAATGGTGAAATCCTCAGCTGAAGGGCTGGTAAACATGCTCCCGGCGATCATTTTCCTGGTAGCCTGTTTCCTGGCATTTGCAACGGGAACTTCATGGGGAACCTTTGGCATCCTGATTCCAATTGTTGTCCATGTATTTGAAAATACACCTGGAGATCTGATGATCATTTCTATTTCTGCCTGCATGGCAGGTGCTGTATGTGGTGATCATTGCTCGCCGATTTCAGATACTACCATTATGGCTTCCGCAGGTGCCCAGTGTGATCATGTAAATCATGTATCTACCCAGCTTCCATATGCGATTGTGGCGGCAGTTGTGTCATTTGTAACTTATATTTTTGCAGGCTTCATCCAGAGTCCACTGTGCCTGATCATTGGCGTGGCGCTGATGATGGGAGCTATGCTTATAGTGAAATTAAGATTTTCAGATCTGAAAAACGAATAAAGAGCAGTAAAACCTTATATAATGGAAAAATGGACGAAAAAATCAGAATCAACAAATATTTAAGCGAAGCAGGATTTTGTTCCAGGCGGGAAGCAGACAGTCTGATCCAGGATGGACGGGTCACAGTAGAAGGACATAAGGCAGAACCTGGTGAGAAAATCTCACCAGATATGATTGTGTCTGTAGATGGAAAGCCCGTAAAAAAAGTGGAAAAAAAGGTTCTTCTTTTATTTTATAAGCCACGGGGAGTGGTATGCAGTACGAAAAAACAGCGCCAGGAAACTACTGTGACCGAGTATCTGAATTATCCGGTGCGGATCTATCCGGTAGGACGTCTTGACAAGGAATCAGAAGGGCTTTTGCTTTTAACCAACCAGGGAGACCTGGTGAATAAGATCATGCGCGCCGGAAACTATCATGAAAAGGAATATCTGGTGACGGTGAACAAGCCGGTAACGGATGGATTTGTTAAAAAAATGTCATCAGGTGTTCCCATTCTTGATACAGTTACCCGTCCCTGCTTTGTAGAAAAAACAGGGAAAAATTCTTTCCGGATCATTCTGACCCAGGGCTTGAACCGCCAGATCCGCAGAATGTGTGAATATCTTGGATACCAGGTGCTCACCCTGAAGCGGATCCGGATCATGGACCTGACACTGGACGGGCTGAAAGAGGGAGAATACAGGGAAGCGACCAGAATAGAGTGGGAAAATCTGGAGCGTAAAACTGCGGATTCTTCCCAATTGCCTGCATTTTTGCGCCAGGAAATGCAAAGAGTTTCCTTACCAGCTGCAAAAAAGCAAAAGGGTTTCTCTATGAAACCCAAACCAGCTTCAGGTAATCAGAACAGAAAAACAGGAGGACATCATGGAAAATTCTCTACAGCGAATGAAAGAACTGGTAGAAACCCTGAACAAGGCCGCAAAGGCATATTACCAGGAAGACAGGGAAATCATGAGCAATCAGGAGTACGACAGTCTGTACGACCAGCTGGAGCAGCTGGAAAAAGAGACCGGTACCGTTCTCACAAATAGCCCGACTGTCCGGGTGGGATATGAGGCGGTCAACGAGCTTCCCAAGGAGGAGCATCCAAGCCCCATGCTTTCCCTGGACAAAACGAAGGACAGGGAGGTACTTAGGGGGTTCATTGGAAGCCATAAATGTCTTTTGTCCTGGAAACTGGATGGACTGACCATTGTCCTTACTTATGAGAACGGGGAGCTTGTGAAAGCTGTTACCAGGGGCAATGGAATTGTTGGAGAAGTAATTACGAACAATGCAAGGGTATTTCGGAATATTCCGCTTCGAATTCCGTATAAAGGCCAGCTGGTGCTTCGAGGAGAAGCTATTATTACTTATTCTGAATTTGAGCGGATCAATGAGACAATCGGAGATGCAGATGCAAAGTATAAGAATCCCAGAAACCTTTGCAGCGGTTCTGTGCGTCAGCTGAACAATGAGATCACAGCGAAGCGAAACGTACGTTTTTATGCATTTGCGCTGGTTAGCGCCCAGGATGTGGAATTTTATAATTCCAGAGAGCAGCAGTTTATCTGGCTGAAAGAACAGGGCTTTGAGGTTGTGGAATATAAAATCGTTACCTCTGAAAGTCTGGATGAAGCCATGGATTATTTTTCCACTGCGATTGTAAAGAATGATTTTCCATCCGATGGACTGGTTGTCACTTATGATGATATCGCATACGGGGAGTCTTTGGGAAGTACCGCCAAGTTTCCGCGGAATTCCTTTGCTTTTAAATGGGCAGATGAAATGCGGGAAACCAGACTGGTGGATATGGAGTGGAGCCCGTCAAGAACCGGGCTGATCAATCCGGTGGCTATTTTTGAACCGGTAGAATTGGAAGGTACAACAGTAAGCCGTGCAAGCGTGCATAATATCAGCATTGTGAAGGAGCTTAGGCTTGGAATCGGAGACAGAATCAAAGTTTATAAGGCGAATATGATCATTCCCCAGATTGCGGAGAACCTGACAAAGAGCGGGAATCTGGTGATTCCGGATAAATGTCCGGTGTGTGGTCATGAAGCACGTATCCGTCAGGACAATGATGTGGAAACCTTATATTGCATGAATCCTGACTGCGTTGCCAAGAAGATTAAGTCCTTCAGCCTGTTTACCAGCCGTGATGCCATGAACATTGACGGCCTTTCAGAGGCAACTCTTGAGAAATTCATCGCCATGGGATTTATCCATGATTTCGGGGATATTTTTGAAATAGGGAAATATAAGGAACAGATCGTGGAGATGGAAGGCTTTGGACAGAAATCTTTTGATAATCTGATGGCAAGTCTTGAGAAAGCGAAGGAGACGACTCTGGCAAAGGTGATCTACAGTCTTGGAATTGCCAATATCGGTCTTGCCAATGCAAAAGTGATCTGCAGGCATTTTGATGATGATATTGAAAAAATACGTCATGCCGACGAAGAGGAAATCAGTTCTATTGAGGGAATCGGACCAGTAATTGCCAGAAGCCTTGCCGATTATTTTAAAAGTGAAGAGAACAATCAGAAGCTGGAGCATCTGCTTAGCCACCTTCATCTGATCCATGAAGAAAATACTGAAGAGCAGGTATTTGCAGGGAAAACCTTTGTTATTACTGGAAGTGTGGATCATTTTGCCAATCGTTCAGAAGCAAAAGCATATATTGAAGCACGGGGCGGTAAGGTGACAGGCTCTGTGACAAAGAAAACCGATTACCTGATCAATAATGACAAGGCTTCCACATCTTCAAAAAATAAAAAAGCCCAGGAACTGGGAATCCGGATCCTGTCAGAGGAAGATTTTCTTAAGCTGGCGGGAGAGTAGTAGGGATTGTTTTTGAGACATATTATTGAAATAGGTACTTGTTAAGCTACGAGGAGGAAAAGAAATGCCAATTAAAATACAAAGTGATCTTCCGGTAAAAGAAATACTGGAAAAAGAAAACTTATTCGTTATGGACGAGAATCGTGCTATGCACCAGGACATCCGTCCAATCTATATTTTGATCCTGAATCTGATGCCATTAAAAGAGGAAACAGAGCTTCAGCTGCTTCGTTCCCTTTCCAATACTCCTCTTCAGGTAGATGTAAGCTTTATGGCGGTAGAGTCTCACCAGGCAAAGAATACATCGAAAAGCCATCTGAATAAATTTTATCAGACATTTTCTGAATTAAAAGATAAAAAATTTGATGGAATGATCATTACCGGAGCTCCTGTGGAGCAGATGGAATTTGAAGAAGTAGATTACTGGGAGGAAGTAACCAAGATTATGGACTGGTCCGAAACACATGTGACCTCCACGATTTTTCTGTGCTGGGCTGCACAGGCTGCTCTTTATCATTTCTATGGGCTTAAGAAACGTATGCTGGATAAAAAGATGTTCGGTCTTTTCTGGCATAAGGTTATGAACCGTAAAATTCCGCTGGTAAGAGGCTTTGATGACGTATTTCTGGCACCTCATTCCAGACATACAGAGGTTCCGATCGAGGATGTACATGCCTGCAAGGCTCTTACCGTTCTTGCTGAATCTGACGAAGCAGGACTCTTTCTTGCTATGGCAGAAGATGGCCGCAAGATTTTTGTAATGGGACATCCGGAGTATGACCGCGTGACTCTTGACGGTGAGTACAAACGTGATCTGGGAAAAGGTCTCCCTATTGAAATGCCTGAAAATTATTACCGTGATAACAATCCGGAAAACGGGCCGCTTCTTCTCTGGAGAGCACATGCCAATAACTTATATACCAATTGGCTCAATTATTACGTTTATCAGTCAACCCCATATGACCTCTACGGAACCCCTGATTTTTCCAGTATTTCCAAGGAGTGACAGAAACTGGTATTTCATGTAAGGTGTTATAATTTCACGCTGTTTGAGATGAAAATAGTGTCAAAATGGTGTCAGATCCAATAGAAAATGGTGTAGTAATGGCGTAAAAGTGGCATAAAAATGGTGTAGTATATGTGCGAATATAGAAATCCCCCCGGAAGTCAGGTGTACCTTCGGGGGGATTTGTAAATCTGTTTTTGGGAAATCTGCTGTAGGATATAGAAGTGTGATGGCCTTTTGACTAAAGTATATTCTAATTATCTGTACTTCCGGAATCTGGCATCCAGGAAGCCGTGTTTTCTTCAATTACGGCCATTCCACATTTTATGACGAGCGCCTGGTTTTCCTTTAAATTGAGAATTGCTGTTTCGGGAGTTTCCCCTTCTTCTGGTTTATGCAGTTGTATCAGGTTCGTGTAAGCATCGCCGTTTACATCATTTTCTACGGTATTAAAATCCCTGTAAACAGCAATATCTACAGAAGAGTCACGCATTGTACTTAAAGGGGTTACCCTGAAACTGCAGGCTTTTATATCAGTTCCCACCACATAGGTGCCCTGTCCGATCACATTGTCTCCGCCCCGATTGCCGATTTCTACATTGATTTTGTCACGAAGAGTCACAAGATCTTCAGTGCTCATGGAAGCAAGATCAAGTGCGCTCTGCTCGGATGCCTGTACAGGCACAGCAAGAAGACCGATGGTTAAAAGAATAGATGCAAAAGTAGTTCTTTTCATCATAAGTACCCCCTTTAAAAGAAATTATATGTTTACCAGAATTGTATCATATATACGTTTCCATGTATATGAGCAAAGTAAAACAATTTTTACAAGTAGACACAACTATTCCGTCAAAAGAAAAAACTTTACATCTTGTGGATATTGTGCTATACTTTGTAAGTCGAAGTGGTTGTACATTGATAATTCAACACTCGAATTTTGCACCTGTAGCTCAGTGGATAGAGCAGTGGTTTCCGGTACCATGTGCGGGGGTTCGATTCCCTTCAGGTGTGTTGCCTGGAACGATCGGGCGTTCCGGTGCGTTGTATTAAGGAGGACAAGAACTTGGATAATTTCAGAGAATGGTTATCAGATAACCTTCGCTATTTTATGCTTGGCGGAGCGATTCTGTTAATCGTGATTGTCCTGTTTTTCGGTGTCCGTGCATTTATGGGAAGCGGGAAGGGCGATTCCACGAAGGACACAACCGAGAATCAGACATCAGCAGACAAAGACCAGGGAAATGTTCCTTCTTCTCCGGCAAATGATGGGGAGACTGACGGGAAGAAAGACGCCAATCCCATGGAAACAGCTAATGAAGACATTACTTCATTGATCAAGAGCTATTATAAAGCTCTGGGGGATAAAGATATTACCACATTGCGTACATTGGTTGAGAATCTTGCGCCAACAGATGAATCTAAGATTACCAATGCCAAGTACATTGAAGGGTATGAAGCAGGTAATATCTACACGAAAAAGGGGCTTGATGACGATTCCTATGTAGTATATTCCTGTTTTTACTACATCTGTCAGGGTATTGATACAAAGGTACCTGCGCTTGCTGAGTTCTATGTAGTGAAGGACACAGACGGCAATTGGAAGATTGATGGTGCTGCCCATGATGACAGCGACGAGATAACGAAATATGAAGTTTCTTTACGCCAGGATGATGACGTGAAAGAATTGAAGTCCAAGATACAGAAATTGTACGAGGACGCACAGAAGTCAGATTCTGCACTTGCAGCATTCCTTGAGGGGCTTGGAGATGATGTGGCAGGATCCACAGAGACAGCAGATGGCACTACATTGGTTGTAACCGAGGATTGTAATGTACGTGCAGAAGCAAACAGTGATGCAGAAATCATTGGTGGTCTTGCTGCCGGGACTGAAGTAGTTAAGAAGGGCGAGAGCGGAGACTGGATCCTGATTGATTATGAAGGAACAGATGCTTACGTACACAGCAGTCTTCTGGAAGAGAAATCAAAATAAACATAAAAGAGGAATTGTCTGATTGGGCAGTTCCTTTTTTGATTGAAAAATTCTGCCTAAATTACCTGGAGCGTGTTTGAAAAAACATTCCAGATAAAATTTTCTCTGTCATACATACAAAAAGACCAGAATACAAAGTTTATGAATATCTATAAACTTTGCATTCTGGCCTGAATTTAAGTACCTGTCACTAAAATTATTCTAACAATCATCAGAAGGATCCATAAGAGACTCCGTTCTCCAGGGTAATTCCCTTAGCTGCGGCAAGTTCACTTACGGTCACCAGCTGATATCCCTCCTGGATCAGTTCCGGGATGAAAATTTCTGCGGCATCTACGGATTCTTTAAAAATATCATGCAACAAAATAATCTGTCCATCTGCGGCTCCATCCATTACATTTTGTACGATAGAATCTGCATTCTGGGTTTCCCAGTCTAAGGTATCCACAGACCAGAGAATCAAAGGTCTGGCGGCGATACTGGCTACGGTATCGTTGTAGGAGCCGTAAGGCGGTCGTACCACAGTGGCAGCATGTCCGGTCAGTTCACTGATCAGCTGATCTGTACGGGAAAGCTGACTGGAAATATCATCAGAAGAAAGTGTGGTAAGATCAGGGTGGTCGTAAGAATGATTGCCGATTTCGCAGCCAAGTTCTGCCATACGGGTTACAGGCTCCTGAAAGTAATCAACCTCCTGACCTGCAAGGAAAAAGGTGGCTTTGGCATTATTGGCTTCCAGACAATCCAGAAGCCGGTCAGTAAAATCGCTGGGACCGTCATCAAAAGTAAGGGCAACCATTCCCTTGGGTACTGGTGAAACGATATCAGCTTCTGGAGCTGGTGCAGAAGCACCTGCCGCAGAAGCTGTAAGATTATCAGTGCCAGAAGCTGCTGATGCAGTATTCATATAAAACACCAGTCCTGTATCAGAACTATCATCTGCTGAAGCAGGATCGCCCTGCTGTGCGCCATCTGCACCAAAATGGTAAAGCGCACCGTCTATGGTCACATCACCAGTCTGAAGAACACCATCTGCATTCAGATAATAACGTTTCCCATCAAGCTCAAGCCATCCGGTCTGCATAACTCCGTTTTCATTAAAGTAATAGCGGTGTCTGTCTGTATCGGTGAGCCAGCCCTTGTAACCCTCTCCGTTTATCATAAAGTACCAGTCGCTTCCAACTGGTGTCCATACTCCCTGGGAGGCTTCTGGAGAAACTTCAAAAGAAGTATTCTGCTCCTTGGTACCTGTGGCTTCATCTGGTGAAGGTGTAGCTGTTTCTGGAGGCGCTGTGGGAGTGACTGTCTCCTGCACAGATTCTTCATCTGTATTTTCAACGGTGGCATCATCTGGCTGAAGCAAAGAATCATCTGTATTTCCTGCTACGAACATATCAGGAGTCTGGGTATCTGCTATCGGTGAACGGGATGCGGAAGACTGAGTGAAAGTGACTCCGCATGCAAGGCACATAAAAACAGCAGCAACTGCCAGCCCCTTGTTTGTCCGTGGTTTATGGCCAGGCATATAATTCCTCCTTTATGTAGCAATATTTTGTCTTTTCTAATCATACAATATATGACAGAAAAAAACAAGACCGGCTTAATAGTTCCATTCCTTGTGCAATTTGCATGTTTTCAGAAAAAGAATTCACAGAAAATTAGAAAATGTTTATTTGAAATTTACATAATATTCTGCTATATTAAACTGTGATAACGATAATAAAAAAGCATATACAAAAGCTTTTTACAGTTTATTGTTTCTTGTCTGTTACAATAGATGAGAACAGGAAAGAAGAGGAAGCGGTTGCGTAAAAAATCCCATATACTGGTAGCCAGATATCTGGCAGACCAGATACCTGCTGCCAAGAGTCTGCAGTCTCACAGGAAGGCATTCTGCCTGGGAAGTATTCTTCCAGATATCAAGCCCTCCTTTCTGACAAAGAAGCACGAGTATTTCGGTACGTTCGAAGAGATTCAGAATAAGATGAAGACTCTTATTGACAGCAGTCCCCAGGAAGGCAAGGAACGTGTTTACTGGCGCAGATTTGGTGAAGTCATGCATTATATGGCAGATTATTTTACTTTTCCACATAATAAGAATTTTACCGGTAATCTGTATGAGCACAATAAATACGAGAAGCACCTTAAGAATCATCTGAAGCGCTACATAGAGAGCGGCGCAGCAGGACAGATCGTGATTGAACCGGTCAGCTTTGATAACTTTCAGGAACTTGTGAATTATATACAGAAGGTTCATGAGAGATATCTTCTTAAGGAGCGTAATATTGCAGAGGATGTTCAATATATTCTCAGAACTTGTTTACAAGTTATCTGCGGAATCCTGCAGCTTGCCACGAAACGGCTTGGCAGGGAGAATTTATTACTTCTGGCTGCATGCTGATAAGGGAGAGCCAGTGCCGGGAAAACACAGCAATTTCGCTGTGAGACCGGACTGGCTGTTTTTGTGTTCCGGTACATTCTTTTTTTCTTTGGAAAGGCTGTGAAGGTTGATTTAAATAGGTTAGTATGCTACAATAATCCATGTTAATGATTTAATACGAACTGCCTTTGAGGTAAGAACGCATACCTTTATATAGGGGAGTAAAGGGATGTTCATAGAAGAAGGGAGCATCTTTTGAATATGAAGAATAAATATCTGACAAAATGTTTATGTATCACCATGGCAACTGCCATGTCCATGACTGGACCGGTGGGAGCTTTTGCCGCAGACGAGGCATCCTTGTCAGGAATAGAAAATGTTACACAGATAGAGCCTACGGATATTCCGGCGGAGCAAGAAGTATCACAGGAGCCCAGTGAAACTCCGGCACCTGATGATACACCTGTGGTTCCCAGTGAATCACCAGAACCAAGTGAAAATCCGGAACCAGGCGATTCACCGGAACCAGGTGAAAATCCAGAACCCAGTGAAACCCCGGATCCAAGTGAAACGCCGGAGCCCAGTGTGACTCCGGAACCGGACGATACTCCGGTCCCCAGTGTGACCCCGGATCCAGGCGAAACGCCAGAACCCAGTGAAACCCCGGATCCAAGTGTTAGTCCATCTGTGACGCCTGCACTGTCTGCAGAGAGTCAGGAGAAAGTGGCGGGATTGATCAAGGAGATTGACGCTGCATATGCTATGGAGCTTAATGACACTAAGAAAAATAAGGTAAAGGAGCTCCGGAAGACATACGACAGCCTTACAGATACAGAGAAAGCTGCGGTTACCAATTATGATCTGCTTACCGATATGGAGAAGATCATCAGTCAGACATCAGAAGCAGCAGACGATTCCAGTGTTGGCTTTACTGATGGTACCGGTATTCAGGCACTTTATGGGACACCGGTGTACTACGCATCCAATCTCCATGCAGGTAAGGAATTTTATCTGAACAGTCTGCAGGAGAATTATCAGTTGTCTTTCTCGGATGATTTTGCGGACATTATGGATCAGATCGAGAGTGAGTATAAGCAGCAGAACCAGCTTACCGATGTGTCGGATACTACAGGCGGTATTACCACATCTGCAGATGCTCTCCTTGTGCGGAACTGGCAGGATATTCTGGCCGTGTATGTTTATGAGCAGAGTCTGAAAGGAGTTACCTCTTATACACTGGATGCGTCCTGCAAAGATGATCTGGCGGCTATTTTTGCCCAGATGAATCCGGTTATCCGTGATGAGAAGGATTCTGGCAAGGTTACCTATGGAAATTACCATATTAATTACTACATTAAGAAGAATAAGATTCCGAAATCTGAGCGGGGAGTTCTTAAGAAATATCTGGAAACAGACTGTAAGCTTCTCTGTGCTACGGTTACAGCTGCGAAGGGCTTTGTAAGACAGAGCGTAGGAGATGAGGTTTCCGAAGAACGTGTAAATGTAATTACCGCTGCTTATTCCCTTGTAGGAAAGATTGGTTATTTCTGGGGAGGTAAGTCTACTGTGATCGGAATGGATCCCGAATGGGGGGATGTTGAGCAGGTCACAGCAGAGGGAAGCCAGAGCACAGGCTCTTTACGTGCATATGGACTTGACTGCAGTGGATTTGTTACATGGGCGGTTATTAATGGATATAAGGACCAGGCAATGATCGCTGCTGTTGGAAGTGGTACTTCCGATCAGTGGGAGAGAGCAAATGTGGTAAGCGAAGCAGATGCTCAGCCTGGAGATCTGGTTTTCCAGAGAGGACCAGAGGCTGGAAGCTCCAACCATGTAGGTATTATCTGTGGCAAAACAGACGCTGGTGACTGGATCGTAGTTCATTGTTCATCAGGCAAGAACGGTGTTACCGTAGGGGAGGCTTATAGTGCAAGCTTCCGTTACATCCGTCAGCCATCGTTCTACCCGAATGCAGAGCAGGTTGCCCAGATGCGTCAGAGTGGAGAGGCTATTACTACTGCACAGCTTATTCCGGATATTGTTGTATCGAACAATCTGCAGGATCTGATCAATGCGAACCTGTCCACATCTGGAGATCTGGATACCGTTACGATCGATCCGTCTGGTAATGGTACTGTTTCTCCTGGAAGCCTGTATGTTGCCAATAGTCTTCAGGAGCTGTTTGAATCTGGACAGCGGGTAAGTGTTTTCAATGAGGTGACATATGGAGATGCTGCTGAAGTGGGTAGTTCAGATGCAGGTTCGGAAGGCAGTGTAAAGGCAGATAGGACATCTGATATAGATTTTTCGGGAATTATGGTTACCAATTCCCTTCAGGAGCTACTGGCTGCGACAATTGGAATACAGTGAGGTAAAAAGTGCTTCCACACCCATGCTCGGGCAGGAAGCACTTTTGCGTTATACAATATATTTGAAATGTTTTCAGCAGACTGCAATGGACAGTTTTACCGGTTAATACCAGATAATACGTCCTCAATCCACTTATCTGTATTATAATTGTCATCGAAAAATTTTACGATCACCCCATAAGGCTCTTTTTCGTTGGAAAAAGCGTTTGCTTCATCGGTATCTACATGCATGGCAAGACGGTAGCTCCAGTCTACACGGACGACTACATCTGCGTAAATAAGTGCCCGGCCATAGCTTTTGGTGAGTACAAAGATTTCATCATTATCTTTCACCTTAAGAGTGACTGCGTCTGCTGGCGTCATGTGGATGTGCCGTTTGGCAACAATCACCCCATGATCTATGGTAAGCTCTCCTCTGGGACCAATGAGAGTACATCCCGGGGAACCGTCTGTGTCCCCGGATTGCCGGATCAGGCCGGGAAGACCGATCTTGCGTGTATCGGTAAGAGAAAGCTCAATCTGGGTTTCCTTGCGGAATGGCCCGAGAATTGCCATATTTTCGTATTGCCCTTTGGGGCCTTTTACAGTGAGCCGTTCCTGACAGAGATATTGTCCAGGCTGGCTTAATTCTTTTATATAATGAAGCCTGGCATCTTCTCCGAAGAGGAACTGGAAATCTTCCTGGGAAACGTGGATATGCCGGGCTGAGGTTTCAATTGGGATTTTAATGCTCATGGAAATTCCTCCGATATCATACAAAGTGTGAGTGGAAATGCCAGATACTTTACTTTGGCACTTTAATACATAAAGTTTAAGCTTAATGAGAAAAAATAGCAAGACTTTTTTATGTAATAGGAGATTTGGCAGGAAGTGGCTATTACATAAAAAACTACAGGAGTTTATATAATGAAGAAATATTCAGACAGTGGTTTTACATTTGACATCAGAGATGACCATGCTATCGTGATGGAAATGGAAGGAGATCCCCAGGTGATAGAAATACCGGAGGCGGTTGATCATGTACCAGTGACAGAATTAGCAGAATATCTGTTTTCAGGGAAAAACTGCCAGATCATCAGAATTCCTTCAGGAGTGAAGAAAATAGGACGTTATGGTTTCTATAACTGCCGGAATCTGGAAGAATTATGGTTTTCCAGTGACTTTACCGATCTTGGAAGTGGTGCGTTTACCGGTTGCCATAAGATCCGGCGGATGGAAGTTCTGATGAAGGACGAGCAGTCTGGATTGAAGGAAATCCTTTCCGAGGTGGGAGAGGAGCTGCAGGTGCATCTTTATGGAAAAACAGAGGCAATGCTCTGGTTCCCGGAATACTATGAGGAAGGGGTTGAGAACACCCCAGCCAGGATTCTGATGACTGAGGTGCATGGAAGTGGGCTGTATTACCGCAACTGCTTTCAGGGAAAAGTATTTCATTTCCTGGAATACGATAAGCGTTTCGAGATGGCAAGAGCCCAGGAATCCTCAGATTTTCTCCGGGAAATGGTTTATGGAAGACTTCACTGGCCGGAGGGATTGACAGAATCTGCGAAGGGAGAATATGAGAGGTATCTGCTGGAGCACACAGAACAGATCGCTTCAGACTTTATACGGCAGAAAAGAACAGAGGAGCTTGAGTGGCTTCTTTGTACCTATCCACTGGAAGCGTCACAAAGAGATATGTTTACAAGACTTGTGAATCTGGCAGATATAGTAAATTCACCGGAGATTTTGAGCATGCTTATGGAGTATCAGAGAGTACATTTTCCATCCAGAAGGAGAAGCTTTGACTTATGAATGAATTTAGGGGCAATCAATTGAATCCCATACAGGATGCCCAGAATCGGGCGATGGAAGCAGAGTCTATCTGTCAGGATATTCTGTCAGGCGCCAGGAATCAGCTGTATCTGAATATGCGCTTTATGGATTGTGCATTTTCGACGCTTCATTTTCAGGGAGATATGGGAATCCATCCGGTGGGAACAGATGGGAATTTTTTATATTATCAGCCGGAAGAACTGATGGCTTTATTTAGAAGAAGCAGAGAGAGGGTGAACCGGATTTACCTTCACAGCCTTTTGCACTGTATTTTTCTGCACTGCTTTCCCAAAAAAGACAGGGAAGGGAATCCGGAAGTGGATATCCAGTACTGGAATCTTGCCTGTGATATTACAGTGGAGAATCTGATCGACGGACTTTATCTGAAATGTGTGCATCAGCCGGCATCTATGGTGAAGCGGCAGGCTTTGCAGCTGATTCTGGAAGAGGGAAAAGTTCTGACTGCCCAGAGGGTTTACCGGAAGCTTCAGATCTTGCATCTGCCGGAAAACAGGATGCAGGAGCTTCGCAGGGAGTTTGCCCAGGACGATCATAGCAAATGGTATGAGAAGCATCCGGATAGTCCGGTCATGTCCCAGAGGAAAAAGAACTGGGATGATATCCGTAACCGCATGCAGACAGAGATGGAAACCTTTTCCAAAGAAGCAGGAGAAGGGGGTGAGGCACTTGCCTCACAGCTTCGGGCCCAGAACCAGAAACGATATGATTACAAAGAATTTTTACGGAAATTTTCTGCTTTAAAAGAAGAAATGAAAGTGGATATGGACACTTTCGATTATATATTTTACAATTATGGAATGAACCTGTATGGCAATATGCCGCTGATCGAACCCTTGGAGACAAAGGAAGAGCGAAAGATAGAAGATTTTGTGATCGTGATCGACACCTCCATGTCCTGTAAGGGAGAGCTTGTCCAGAAGTTTCTGGAAGAGACTTACAGTGTATTGGAAGAGTCGGAGAGCTTTTTCAGGAGGATTCATGTGCATATTCTTCAGTGCGATGAGAAAGTCCAGTCAGATGTGGTGATTGAAAATGCCATGCAGTTAAAAGAATATATGTCCCATTTCACAGTAAGGGGAGGCGGCGGAACCGATTTTCGTCCTGCTTTTACCTACGTGGAACAGCTTATGCGCGCGAAGAAATTTACCAGACTTCGGGGACTGATTTATTTTACAGATGGGTATGGAGTCTATCCTGCCAAAATGCCGCCCTATGAAACGGCATTTGTGTTTATGAAGGAGGATTATCAGGATATTGATGTACCGCCGTGGGCGATCAGGCTGATCCTTGATGAAGAGGACCTGACGGCAGGCAATGCATGAAAAACTATGTGGCGAATACGCCAGATAGGATATGAAGTATTAATCTGTAAAAGGCGAGGAGAACATTATGAATATCAAACGGGCAAAAGAGGAAATACGCAATACCATAGAAGCTTACCTTCTGAAGAATGAATATGGAGAGTATGAAATTCCGGTTATGGCCCAGCGCCCTATTTTTCTTATTGGTGCGCCAGGAATCGGAAAAACCCAGATCATGGAACAGATTTCCAGAGAGTGTAAGGTAGGACTGGTTTCCTACACCATTACACATCATACCAGACAGAGCGCCATTGGCCTGCCTTTTATTTCCAAAAAGGAATTTGATGGAAAGGAGATGGCAGTTACCGAATATACCATGAGTGAGATCGTAGCATCTATTTATGAGAAGATCCAGGACTCCGGCCTCAGGGAGGGAATTCTGTTTATCGATGAGATCAACTGCGTTTCTGAAACCCTGGCACCTGCCATGCTGCAATTTCTCCAGTGTAAAACCTTCGGAAGCCATAAGATACCAGAGGGCTGGCTGATCGTGGCTGCAGGAAACCCGCCGGAATACAATAAATCTGTCCGGGAGTTTGATGTGGTGACTATGGACCGTGTAAAGAAAATCCAGGTGGAGCCGGATTTTGACGCATGGAAAGAATACGCTTATGCAAGAAATATTCATCCGGCGGTAATTTCTTATCTGAACACACGGCCATCCAATTTCTACAAGATGGAAAGCACGGTAGATGGTAAAAATTTTGCCACCCCAAGGGGCTGGGAGGATTTGTCAAGGCTGATCCAGGTATATGAAAAGCTGGGAAAAACGGTGGACAAAGAGGTGGTAGTCCAGTATATCCAGCATCCACAGACTGCAAGGGATTTCGCGAATTATCTGGAGCTTTTTTATAAATACCGGACAGACTATCAGATTGATGAGGTGTTAAGTGGACACATTGATGATATTCTGGTAAAAAAGGCAGCACATGCATCCTTTGATGAGAAGCTGAGTGTAACGGGGCTTCTACTTTCGAGGCTGAATAAGAATTTCCAAAAGGTGCAGGATAAGGAAGAAAAGCTTGCCACTGTTTTTGAGATTTTAAAGGAGGCAAAGGCGCCTCTCATGGAAAGCCAGAAAGACCAGCCTGTGGTTTATATGGAGGATGTGAAGAAACGGTATCAGGCAGAGTTCGCAGCAAAGAAAAAAGCCGGCCTTTTATCCCGGGAGGGAGCCCATCATGATCAGCAGGTGCTGGACACTCTGGAAGCTTATGTGATAAATCTGAAAAAAGAAGAGGTTCAGGATGGGGAAAGGGCATTCTCACTTCTGAGAGACTGGTTTAATGAAGAAAAAGAAACATACGATCAGGAATTTGACCAGAGTGCAGGTCAGCTGGAATATGCTTTTGATTTTATGGAGAGCGCTTTTGCCGGCGGCCAGGAACTGGTGGTATTTATAACGGAGCTGAATACCAGCAACCCGGCAGTTTCTTTTCTTCAGGAGTATTCCTGTGAGAGATATTACCGCTACAACAAAGATCTTTTATTCCGGGAAAATACAAGAGCGATTCTGGAACGGATCCGGCAGCTTGGATAAGGAGGCTGAATGAAAAGAAGAAAACCCTGGAAAATTATTTTTGTCCTTCTTTTTGCATTGGCGGTCATATTTGGAATCTATGTTTATCAGCAGCAATATGAACCGTCAGACCTGATCGCGAAAATGGGAGAAAAAATACTGGATAATGCGCCGGAAGTATTTTCCGGCGAGCCAAAAGAAGTCCGGGACTTACGGAAACAGGAAATTCCTGCTTCGGATTCAGATGGAGTGCGCCAGGAGTATTATTTTAGTCTGTTAAATGAAGAAGAGCAGAGGGGCTATCGGGAGATGGTAGAGGGAATCAAGGCAAGAAAGAAGGAGTTTTACCTTACAATCTACCAGGACGATACGGTTAATAAAGTGTATCATGCTGTTCTCATGGATCATCCGGAATTGTTCTGGGTACATAACCGGAAGCAGGTATATAAAACCACTTTTTCAGACGCTAATTACTGTATGTTTTCCCCAGGATACAGTTATACAGAGGATGAGATGGCAGAAATACAGGCAGCCGCCCAGAAGGCCTGCCAGGAAGTAAGTGCCCTGCTTCCAGAGAATGCGGATGACTATGAGAAGGCGAAAACCGTATATACCTATCTGATCGATAATGCCAGATATCAGGAGTCGGAGGATGACCAGAGCATGGCGGGCATCTTCTGGAAAAAGCAGGCGGTCTGTGCCGGATATGCAGGAGCGGCCCAGTATCTTCTGGAATATCTTGGAGTACCCTGTATTTACGTGGAAGGCAGTACTGTCGGAAGCACAGAAGGGCATGCCTGGAACATTATCACCCTGAATGGGGAGTATTATTATTTTGATGCCACCAATGGTGACCAGCCGGAATTTCTGGAGGGCGACGCTGTCCAGCTGGCAGAGCACAAGACGATTCTATATGATTACCTGTGTCCATTTCCTGCAGAGTATGAAATGACTTATACACCGTCTGATGAATTTGCAGTTCCCACATGTACAGCCACAGCCATGAATTTTTATGTGCTGAATCAGGGCTGCTTCGACAGTTATGATTATCAGGAGATCCTGGCTTACTGTCAGATGCGGCTGAACAACGGGGCAGCAGTGGTAAGGTTTAAATTTTCAGACCAGGAAGCATTTGACCAGGCAAAAGCAGACTGGATCAATGGAGATGCCATCCAGGAGGCTGCAAGGTACTACATGACCTTGTATGGAATGAGCCAGGTAGAATATCACTATGGTATTCTGGAAAATATGAAAACTATTTACTATATGTTCTAAGTATTATAAAATGTAATTCCCATAAATCCATCTGGCGGATATGCCGCATCGATGAAATGTGAAGCATTTTGGAGATTGGATATGGATAGTTATTATAAAATAATATGAGATAACAGGAAGGAGGCATAAAAGAATGCTTGAGATTTTGAAAAATGTTATGAGTATTGCAGCCAGGGTCCACGATATGCAGATCGCAGGTACATTATCCATGGTTTTGTTTGGTGTGGTACTGGTATTTGGAATTATGAACTGTGTCCTTGGCTATCGGCTCCTCAGATTCTGGATGATGCTCTTTGGATTTCTGATCGGAGCTGGAATCGGTCTATTTGCCATTTACGAAATTGGTCTTGGAGATAAGCTGTATTATGCGGTGGGAATGATCGGTGTAGGACTGATCCTTGCGATTCTCTCCTTTGCAGTATTTAAAGCCGGTATTTTTATTATGGGTGCCGGGCTGGGACTTACCCTTACCGTTTATGTGATTCATCCAACTACTTCTTTTAGTTTTTTCATCTGTCTGCTTGCAGGCGTGGGACTTGGAATGCTTGCGCTTCGCTATGAACGGGAAGTGATCATTGTAGGAACCAGTATTCTGGGCGGTATTTTAAGCGGATTTGCCACAGCCAAGCTGGCGAATATGGAAGAGATTCCTTTTGGAATCATTTTTTCCATAGGATTTGCACTTGTAGGAATGCTGATTCAGTTCGCTATCAATAAGCCAAGATATGAGGACGAGGAGGATTACAGGGAGGAGCTGGAAGAACGGCCACGAAAGAAAAGAGCAGAGGCTGACAGAAAAGAAAAATCCAACAGAAGAATGTATGTGGATGATTACGGGGAAGATGATCCGGAAGGAGAATATCTGGAAGATGATTTTGATGAAGCGGATAACTCTGATATCCCATCATATGGCGCTTCCAGAAAGAAACATAAAGGAGTAGATCCGATAGATGACCTGGATGATGATCTGTCAGATGCAGATGATGAGGAAATTGATGAGATTCTGGATGAGTACGGTGTGGACGAGGACGACGTGATCGAGGAGTACCTGGAAGACTATTACGGTGAAAATAAGAAAAAAGGTACGAACAGGAATGGAAAAAAGAGTGTGAAAAAGAGCGTAAAGAAGGCTGGCACAAAGAAAACCGGCAAAACCAGCGCAAGTCCATATAGAAACAGAAAATAAGCAATTATCTGTGTGCAACAAATAACAGCTTGTTCCAAAATGATAATTTTGTTATAATGCGAAATTATCTGGAACAAGCTGTTTTGTTTATACCATTATTGAACCAGAGCCGATGTCTGGATTTGTTCTGATATTTGTTTAAAACTCAATTTCCTTCAGATATCTGGAAAGTGCATCCTGCCAGGTTGGAAGCGGAGTAAAGCCGTTTTCAACCAGTTTCTTTTTGTCAAGGCGGCTGTTAAATGGACGGGCTGCTTTGGAAACTCCATATTCAGCGGTTGTGACAGGAAGAACGGTCACTTTGTCTTCCGCATATTCGGTATGTCCAAGCTCTACTGCCTGGCGGAAGATCTCTTTGGTGAAATCATACCAGCTGATATAACCGCCCTCGTTGGTGGCATGATAATAGCCATATTTGTCTGTGAGGATCATATCGATCATCAGACGGGCGAGATCATAGGTGTAGGTAGGAGTACCGATCTGGTCGTTAACTACTTTTAAGGTATCGTGAGTCTTAGCAACATTTAACATGGTTTTGATAAAGTTTTTGCCGTTCCGGCCAAATACCCAGGCAATACGGATGATGAAAAATTTATCAACATTGTTATAAACTGCCAGTTCCCCGTCAAGCTTGGTCTGACCGTAAACATTAAGAGGCTTGTATGCTTTGCAGTCTGGCTCCCAGGGAGTAGTGCCCTGACCATCAAACACATAGTCTGTGGAGAGATACATCATTTTGATACCAAGCTTTTTGCAGACCTTTGCGATATTTTCAGTGCCAAGAACATTGACTTTGCGGACCGTTTCCTGTTTATCTTCATCCTCAGCTGCGTCTACAGCTGTCCAGGCAGCACAGTGTACCACGCCGTCTACGCCAGCTTCTGTGATCGCTTTTTCTACAGCGTCAGCATCTGTGATATCCACAGAAACATAAGGCATTGTGGTAACGGCGGATCCATCCTGAATCCCGCTGTATGAAGGGGCAAGGTCAGAACCTACCCCTTCGTATCCGCGTTTATTAAGTTCGTTCATTACATCGTGGCCGAGCTGGCCGGCAACACCTGTTACAAACAGTTTCATATCTGTCAGCCCTCCTTAGCGGTTGCCGTACATTTTTTCGTAATAATTCTGATATTCGCCGGAGATAATGGTTTCCCACCATTCCTTATTGTCCAGGTACCACTGGATGGTCTTCTTGATACCATCTGCGAATTTGGTTTCCGGAAGCCAGCCGAGCTCGTTGTGGATCTTGGTCGGGTCGATGGCATAACGCATGTCATGTCCTTTACGGTCTGTTACATAGGTGATCAGGCTTTCTGGCTTGCCAAGTTCTTTGCAGATGATCTTAACGATATCAATATTTTTCATCTCGTTGTGTCCACCTACGTTATAAACTTCGCCGACACGTCCTTTGTGGATGATCAGGTCAATTGCGCGGCAGTGATCTTCTACATAGAGCCAGTCACGGACATTTTCACCTTTTCCATAAACTGGAAGAGGTTTGTCGTTTAATGCATTTGCGATCATAAGCGGAATCAGTTTTTCCGGGAAATGATATGGACCATAGTTGTTGGAGCAGCGGCTGATGGATACTGGCAGACCGTAGGTCCTGTGGTAAGCAAGTACCAGAAGGTCAGCAGATGCTTTGGATGAGCTGTATGGGCTGCTGGTGTGAATCGGGGTTTCCTCTGTGAAGAACAGGTCTGGCCGGTCGAGTGGCAGGTCACCGTAAACCTCATCTGTGGAAACCTGATGATAACGTTTAATTCCGTATTTGCGGCATGCGTCCATGAGAACAGCAGTACCGATGATGTTTGTGTTCAGGAAAACCTCCGGGTTTTCGATGGAACGGTCAACGTGACTTTCTGCTGCGAAGTTTACAACCATATCCGGATGCTCTTCCTCGAAAAGCTTGTAAACAGCTTCGCGGTCAGTGATGCTTTCTTTTACAAAACGGAAGTTCGGGTTATCCATAACCGGTGCCAGAGTGGAAAGGTTACCTGCATAGGTAAGGCAGTCCAGGCAGATGATACGGTAATCCGGGTATTTTTTTAACATGTGGAAAATAAAGTTGCTTCCGATAAATCCGGCACCGCCGGTAACAATAATATTCATGGTATGATTCTCCTTTGATTTCTATAGATTCTGGTAACTGTTTAGTGAAGTACATCCATATATTTGCCGTCCAGTACGTCCTTCAGATACTGGCCATACTGATTTTTCTTCAGCACGTTGTAAACTTCCATAACCTCTTCTTTGGAAATCCAGCCATTTAAGTAAGCGATTTCCTCAAGGCAGGCAATCTTACGGTGCTGATGGGTTTCAACCGTTTTTACAAAGTTGGTAGCGTCAACAAGGCTCTCATGTGTACCGGTATCCAGCCATGTGAAGCCCTGGCCGAGAAGCTCTACATTTAACTGTCCTTTTTCCAGGTAAATGCGGTTCAGATCTGTGATCTCAAGCTCACCGCGGGCACTTGGCTTTAAGTTCTTTGCATATTCTACAACTTTATTGTCATAGAAGTAAAGTCCGGTTACACAGTAATTGCTCTTAGGCTTTGCAGGTTTCTCCTCGATGGAAACGGCTTTTCCATCCTGGTCAAATTCTACGATACCGAAACGCTCCGGATCGTCTACATAATAGCCAAATACAGTAGCTCCTTTTCCAGTACTTGCATTCTCAACAGCTGCTTTCAGACGTTTCTTAAGGCCATGTCCTGCGAAAATATTATCGCCAAGAACCATGGCAACGGTGTCGTTTCCAATGAACTCTTCGCCAATGATAAAGGCCTGTGCAAGTCCGTCCGGGCTTGGCTGGATAGCATAGGTAAGTGAAACGCCGAACTGATGTCCGTCACCAAGAAGCTCCTTGAAACGTGGGGTATCCTGTGGTGTGGAAATGATCAGGATATCACGGATCCCAGCGTTCATCAGAACGGACATGGGATAATAGATCATTGGTTTATCATAAATTGGAAGCAGCTGCTTGGAGGTAACCATGGTCAACGGGTAAAGTCTGGTACCGGATCCACCGGCTAAAATAATTCCCTTCATAATGTTGTGTCTCCTTTTGGTTTGATAATGCCAGGGATAAATCCGTCGTTCGTATATGCTGCCAATAGAATCATGTAAGAAAAGACGCAGCATTTAATTCCCTGACCTGTGTCTGTAAATATATTATAAAAGGTGACCTTACGTTACCTTCAAGGGCTTTTTTGAAATTCATTCAGATTTGTTACTTTTTCACAAAGAAATACGCCTGCATCTTTGGTAATATGGAAACCATTTTCCGTTTTTTTCTTAACAAGGGTGCGAAAGTCTTTATAGCGGTCTGGCAGGTACTGGTTCTGATTGCCGTGACAGGATAGAATATAGGAAATCAGCGGCTCCGCGTCTGTGACGATCAGCTCATCTTCATATGCTTTCCAGGTAATCTGCTGAAAATAGGGGGAAAGAATGCCGGCTCCGTTTTCCCTGCCGAACCGTTCATATAGCCTGTCGGCAGAAAGAGCGATCCGTTCATCAAAAGACTGGACCAGAAGACTGATCTCCCGCATATGCCTGGATCCATAGGTGCTGCAGAGAAAACGGCCGCCTGGTTTCAGGACTTTTGTGACATTCTGGCAGACTTTTCCAATATCTTCACAATAAAAAAGAACATGGTTGGCAATCACAAGATCAAAGGTTCCAAGGTTTGAAGGAATGGTATGACAGTCAAAAGGTTTAAAGGAAAAACGGGAATCTTCTCCTCCGATGGCACGTCTTGCGTCACGGAGCATCCCCTCTGAAATGTCGGAGAGTGTGATGTGCACATCTTGGGGAAGCCTGGAAATATTCTGGGTCCACAGCGCACCGTCACCGCAGCCAAGCTCCAGAATATGCATTCCTTCTTTGATCTGGCATTGTTCATAGATCCAGGGAAACCAGCCCTTTTGGTTTACGGAATAAAGACTGTGCAGGTTAATCCTGGAAGAAATATTGGATGCGTTCTGGTACTGGTTTTTCAGACTTTTTTCCATGACAGTCAGGTGAATCAGATCCAGCATACGGCTCCAGTCTACCGTATGTTCCTGGGAAATGGCCTGGGCTGTGTCTTTTAATGTCTTTTCCACAAGCTGCATCTGCTCGATCCGGTCCTGTACCAATTTTAACTGGACGTTCAGTGCATTCTGCATAAAATGGCTGTCGGGATCCTCAATGGTCATTTCCCGGATATCCTCCAGAGAAAAACCAAGGTATTTCAGAAGCAGGATCTGCTGAAGTCTTGCAAAATCCGTATCTGTATAAAATCTTGCTCCGGCTTCGGAGACAAAAGAGGGTTTCAGGATATCATGCTGGTCATAATAGCGGATGGTGCGAAGGGTTACCCCGGCCATCCGGGCAAACTGGCCGGATGAATAGTAGCCGTCTTTTTTCAAAAAATACCTCCCGGGCTGAAAAGGAAATTTCAGCTCTTAATCAGTTATGAATTTGAATAGTTACAACATAATTATAAAAAAGTCCGGCTTCTGGTGCAATGGGAAATTTATATTGGCAGTTTTTGTACTTGGGAAAAAACGGAAGTGTGGGCAGATTTTGTCGTAATAAAACGAACTCTTTTTCTTGTGCTTTTATTACGGCTGTGCTAAGCTTTAACCAGGGTCAGCAGGACCAGATAATAATTCTTGAAACTGACAGTTCTGTCAGGTTTTTTCCACAATAAAATGTAAAGAGGAAAAGAAAAATGGACAGGAGGTTAATATGAATCTATTTGATTTTACCTACTGTGGAAACTATAACCGCCAGATCCAGAATCTGGCCAGGATATCGCCGGAGAAGTGGAGCTTTGGAGATTCCGAAGATTATGGAATCCTGAAAGGATATCTGGAAAATACGTTCCGCAGGCTGTATGAGGAAGGTAAAGTTACAGAAGAAAAAGAATATGCACTGTTTCACACAGGACTCTTTAATCAGTATTATCAGCCGATTTATGCCTATTTTATACCGAATATTGTGCCAGACAGGCAGAAATGGTATCTGGAAGGGTTTTATACCGATTATTCACTTTTGAAAATTAAAATCAGGGATCTGCCGCCAAGAGCAAGCTATGTGGAAAATCCATCCGATCTGGTATTTGACACAAAATTGCCTGTAGTACCCCAGTATGAACATATTTTTGATGATGATGACAATGTGCAAAGGCTGCCAAGTGCAGTGCGGGAGAATGGGATGCGTGTACAGCTTTTTGATGGGGCGCTCCAGCAGACCAGGAGAATCCTGGAGGCTGATTATAAGGCGGCCATACCGCAGTATTACAATCATTCCATTCAGCTCTTGATTCCAATCTGTCTTCAAAACCCAGGGGTTCCGGATCTTGCCCTGGCCTGTATGAAAACTCCTGATGGGACAAAGTATCTGGGCAGGACCTGTCTGACACTTCGGATGGCCTATCACAACGCCAGACTTCTGGCAAGACTGGATGGAAGCTGGCTGCGGGCAGATATGCCAAGTGTGAAAGAACTGTGACTTTATTTTGTAGGGTCTGTTCAAAAAGAAAAAAACGTGTTACAATCTATTTCACAAAAGAGGAAACGCAGGAGAAGGCATGAGAATCGAATTAAAAGAGGAAAAACAGGATAAAGCACCGGAAATAGATGAAAATGACATCCGGTTCAAGCACGAATCTGACCTGACGAAAAAGGAAAAACGCCAGCTTGAGAAAATGAAGCTGTCCAGTATGGGGCTGGGTGGTAAGCTTCAATATATCTGGGCATATTATAAGCCGCAGATGGCAGCTGTGGTGGCGGTGATCGCCATTATCTTTTTTGCGAGGGATCTTTACCAGAATTCCAAGATCAAAACGGCACTTACGGTTATGGTGATCGACTCCTATGGGATGAAACAAGAGGAAGCCGAGAATCAGGTGGAGAAAGATCTGGGAATTGAGGAGGATCCTTACCAGGTTGTTACGGTAGATGAGAGTCTTCGTACAGGTGATGACGGGGTAGCGCTGGAAAGTTACAGTCAGATGGCGTTTACCACCAAGGTGGCAGCCAGGGCCGTGGATGTACTGATCGGTTCCGAGGCTTATATGGACAGCTTTGAGAATAAAGAGGAATATTTTACAGATCTGACCCAGCTTTTACCAGAGGATGTTTATGAAGCATTCGGGAACCAGGAGGACAAATACAGCATCAGTATTTCTTCTGCCCAGCTGGCAGATGAGCTTGAAGTTGCCTATGAGCCGGTCAAGATAGGCATTCTGGCCAATTCGGAAAATGTGGAAAATGCTGTAAAGTGGTTAACGGCACTTGCAAATGAGCTATAACCAGCAAGAGGTTTTCAGGGGTGAAGGAGCTTTTGCTTATAAAAGAAGGCAGGGGATGTGTTTTTACAAAAACGCACATTCTCTGCCTTTTGCTCATGTTTTAGGAATTCCTGGCAATTACATGTTTTTCAACAAAAGCAAGAATGCCATATAGAAACATTGCAATGATACATAGGATCACAATGGACATTAAGACCCAGGTAAGCTTGAAGAAGCGGTGACACATTCTGATAGAGATTTTTTAGGGAAAGTTGGGAAAAAGTTATGAGAGTTTTAATGACCGGGAATACCAGTTATATTACAAATGAATTTCTGGAAGAAGCTTTTCCGGAATCCAAGGTTATGGTGCTTGGAAATAAAAAACTGAAGACCTTACGGAAAAAGGGAATTATATCCAGACCGTTTTCAGAAACAGAACAGGAGCTTGCGGATATTTTCCGGACATATGAATTTGAGGCCGTGGTATATTTTTCAAATTATCTGACTTTTCATGGGGAAGCGGAGGGAGAAGCGGAAACCATACGGAAAATCCTGCAATACTGCAAAAACAAAGAAGACTGCCATATTCTATATCTGACCGGTCCGGAGGCATTGTTTGACAAGCCTACCGGGAAGACACTATTGGTTCGCAGTGCAGAAGATTTGTGCCTAAGCTATGCCAGGATGTATGGTCTTCAGCTGAAAATCGTAAGAATGCCATATTTATATTCGGCTGTTTATGAAAAAGACTATATTTATAAAGTTTTTTCTGAAATACAGGAAAATGGAAAAATCACCTTTAAAGAGGGAAAAGACCAGCAGCTGTTTTTTCTTTGCGGCATGGATCTGGCAAGGCTTTTATATAAGTTGTACGACAACTGGAATGAGAACGAAAAGATTCTTGAGGTTCCAGCAGTATTTAAGGACACGGTCTGGGATTTCGGGGAAAAATTGGAGAAATTAGAGCCCCATGTACAGCTTATATATGAAAATACAGCAGTGCAGGAAAATATAACCAGAAAGGATCCGGTAATACGGCAGCGATATGGCTGGTTCCCGGTAATATCCATGACAGAGGAGCTGTCAGAGCTGTATGGGCAATACCAGGAAGCCAGAGGGATAAAACCTGGAAAACTGGATGTACTAAAAAGTCAGGCCCAGTTTAAGATGATCGATCTGCGTGTTGTATTTATTGTGATATTTGGAAGCCTGTATGGCCTGAATTATGGAATTGCCGCTGCTGCTGCCGAATCAGTTTCTCTTCTGGGGGCATATGCGGCAGAAGGGAATAACTGGTATACCCTGTTCTATGAGCCATCGAACTGGATCCCTTTTATCTTTTATTTCACAACAGGTGCTGTGTGCGGTTATGTCCGGAGAAAAAATAAAGAAAATACAGAATTTATCATGGGAAAAAATAAACTGATACAGGAAAAATTTTTATTTATGCGCCAGTTGTATCAGGAGACTCTTCAACCAGAAGGTGAGATTATCGAGAAAAAAGAAATTGATATGCTGTTGACCTCTGTTTTGCCAAAGATCCAGGTTGTCACCAGAACTGTTCTGGACACGGATGAGATAAAAAATCTTCTGAAAGAGGGATACCGTCTGTCTGTGGGAATTGAAGATCCAATGACAAAAAAGCCTTCCCTGAGACTTGCCATGGAATGTGCATATGAAAACGGAAGAAATATTCTGTGGGGAAATAGGTTATAGCTTGTGGAACAATATAGACTGTGAAATAATATAGCAAATGTCGGTTGGAGGATGGCAAAATGGCAGAAAAAACAGTAAAATACGAATATGAATACGGTTTGTGCAAAAGAACACATTACCGGGGGCTTTGGTGTGTGCGTTACGAGGGCGTGCCGGGGCACATGGAGAAAGCCGGAATGGCATGCAGCTGTGCCGTAGATGGCTGTGATAAGGACTGTGCGGTAATGGAAAGTGCAGATCCGGTGATTGACCCGGAGTGGGAATGGCACATGCTGGATAAGCCGCCGCTGAATTGATGACCTGACGTTCCTTTTGCAGACCCTGAGTTCAAACACTTTATAGTACAGGCATAAAACGTTTTAGGGAGTTTTATCCTGGGTATCATTATGCAGGATAACGGCATATAGTAGAATAAGGCGTGAAAACCGGAGAATGATATGGAAGAAGTGTTTGGAGCGCAGCCAGATTCTATGGAAGAAAATCCTATATACAGCCGGAAAAATCATTTGGGGATCACGAAAAAAGAGATTCTGGAAAAAATGGCAGAGATTCTCTGTGATGAGAAGCTGATTACAGAAGTGGAATGTTTAAATCTGAAAAGAAAAATAGAAAAATACGGTGACACCTTATGATCCGGGCGGTTATCTACTGCAGGTGCAGTACGGAAGAAGCGTGTCAGAGAGATGCTCTGGTAAGACAGGCGGCGGAAGCAAGAGAATGCGTCCGCCGCTTGAACTGGTTTCTGGCAGATGAATATATTGAAAGCAGGTCTGGAACCAGCATCAAAGGAAGAACGGAGTATCAGAGACTTTTTGCGGATCTTGAGAGTGATCAGTTCGATGTGGTTGTAATAAAATCACAGGACAGACTGATGCGCAATACCAGAGAATGGTATATTTTTATTGACCGGCTTGTAATCTGCAAAAAGAGGCTGTATCTATATCTGGAAAATCGTTTTTATAGTACGGATGACGCTCTGCTTACCGGAATCAAGGCAATTCTGGCAGAGGAATACAGCAGGGAGTTGAGCAGAAAAATCAACAATGCCCACAGAAACAGACAGAAGACAGGAAGTGCCCTGATGCTGACATCAAATACATATGGATACCGGAAACTGCCAGACAAAAGCTTTGCCATCATTGAAAATGAAGCAAAGATAAAAAGACAGATGTATGAGCTTTGTGCTGCCGGTTATGGGAGCAGAACCATTGCCCGGATTTTGCGGGAAAGCGGGTTGTGTAAGCGAAATGGAAAATTTTTTTCAGATTCAGATATTCGTCGTATGATCCGTAATCCTATTAATAAAGGCACAGTGGTAATGAATCGGAAACACTATGATTTTGACACCAAAATGACGGTGAAAAACGAAAAGGATCAGCTTTACATATACGAAAACAGAATTCCGGCAATCGTCTCAGAGAACTTATGGGAAAAAGCAAACAGAGAAATTGATAACAGAAAAATAAAGAAGGAGAGAGCTGATAACAGGAAAAACGTTGAATGGAAAGCCCAGGCAAATCAGAATGTTCCTGAAATTACTATAAAATATCTGGCAGGTATGGGAAAAAATAAGGGAAAACATGTTCTCAGTAACCATCTGGTCTGCGGCTTATGTGGGGCTCCCTTTTACCGGACCACAAGAAAAAGAAAATGTGATCGGGTTTATGAATGGAAGTGCAGGACTTATCTGGAACAAGGGAGAAAAAAGTCAGGAAAAACAGGGGGATGTGAAAATATCCATCTGGAAGAAAAGCTGCTTTTTTTCATACTGTATAAAATCTTTTTCCCAGATTCCCTGTCTGCCTGGGAAAATTCATTAAAAACTGCAATGCAAAAGCTGGTCCATGAATGCTTTGCGGAAGAAGAAAAGAAAGACAGGGAAACATCGTCCATTCTCTTGAAAAAAATAGAAAGCCAGCAAAAGCTCCTGCTTGATAAATATCTGGAAGGAATTGTGGAAGAACAGCAGTTTCGGGAAAAACAGAAGCTTTTGCAGAAAAAATACAACGAAGAAATAAGCAGAATGGCCGCAGGAAAAAACAGCAGCCATCTGAAGCCAGATGGCAGGCTGGTAGAAGAAAGATTGCTGGAAATGGAAGAATTTTTGGGGAAGAGAGATATTGTTTCCAGGGCGATGGTGTTATGCATGCTAAAAGATGAGGATAAGATCATGGTTTTTCCTGAGTATCTGGAAATTTGGGGAAAATGCTATGAACTTAATGTTACTGTTCGCTGAAAGCATTCGGCGAGGTGTTTTTTGTGACCGAAGGTCACAGAAAACCCGAGAGTTGCGGCGCGAAATCATGCGAAAGCATGATTTCTGTGCATCGCGAAGCGTGTTGCTGTGAACGGAGTGAACAGTAACAATTTAAGTCTTTTCTGCCATGGGGAAAATGAATTATTGCGGTATTTTGTTTTCATGTGATATGATATAAAAGATCAAATCTTTTGTCAGAAAGGAACTATTTTATGAATATCAGGAAATCACAGGAAAAGGATCTGCCGCAGATTCTTGGTTTATATAAGATTGCAAGGGAATTTATGAAAAAGAATGGAAACCCGAACCAGTGGGAAGACCGCTATCCGGAAGTATCTACGGTAGAAAATGATGTAAAGCGGGGGATTTCCTATGTATGTGAGGAAAATGGAAAAATTGCAGGAACCTTTGTATTTTTTATAGGGGAAGATCCCACATACAGAGTGATCGAGAATGGAAACTGGCATAGTGACCAGACACCATACGGTGTTATTCACAGAGTGGCTTCTGATGGAACGGTCAGGGGCGTGACGAAGGCAGCTTTTTCCTATGGAATGGAAAGAAGCGGCTATCTGCGCATTGATACCCATGAGGATAACAAGCCTATGCAGGGAGCGTTGAAGAAATTTGGGTTCAGAAAATGTGGGACGATCTATCTGGAAAGAGGTGCAAAGCGGATTGCGTTTGACTGTTTGGAAGAGTGGCTTAAATAGAATTAAGCAGTTAACGTCAAATTACTTTGAATTTATTTTTGAAATCTATTTCCTTTTTTGAAGTGTAGAAAAAGACTGCTTCGTTATAGAGAATTGGAAAGCGGATCACTGGTTATGTGAAAATACAAAAGCCACATGCTGTAACAGAGCTTTTGGCAAATAAACTTTCTGGGTTTAAGAAAAATGGAAAAATATCAGAACGTGTGCACACAGGAATGTCTGACTGCCATATATGATTAGATATCCAAGCCCTTGTCTTGCACCGATGAACTCCCCGATGATGACACCTACAAGGCAAAGCCCGATGTTTACCTTCATGTTTGCCAGAATCATGGGAATGGAAGCAGGCAGGACAATTTTTAATAATTCATCCTTTTTTCCACCCCCAAGTGTACGGATCAGCTTCAGCTTTTCAGGAGGTATCTCTTTGAAGCCTGTGTACAGGTTCAAAATAGAACCGAAAATAGCCACTGACATACCAGCTACGATGATGGTGCGCTGGCGTGCGCCAAGCCACACGATGAGAAGCGGGGCCAGTGCAGATTTTGGAAGACTGTTCAGGACTACCAGATAAGGCTCCAGTACTTTTGCAAGCCTTGGGCATCCCCATAGCAGGATGGAAATGCCAAGCCCAAGCAGGATCACAAAGAAAAAGCTAAGGAGCGTTTCTTTTAATGTGGCACCAATGTGAATAAATAAAGACTGGTCTTTTGCCATTTTCACAAAGGTTTCCAGAAGCATGGATGGACTGCTGAAAATAAAGGAGTCGATCCAGTGGAGGCGTGACAGGATCTCCCATTGCGCCAGAAAAATAAGAAAGACCAGAAGCCTTGCACTTATGACAAGGTAACGGTCCTTTTTCTGACGGAGCAGATATGCTTTTTGGGCATGAGAGGGTTCATGCATTCTGATTCAGCTCCTTCCAGATGAGATTGAAGTAGGTTTTGAAAGCAGGATCATTTCTTGAGGTAAGAGGTGTGCGGTCTTTTATATCCAGATTTATAGGCACGATTTTTAATACAGTAGCAGGCCGTCTGGAAAGAATCAGTACCCGGTCAGCCATGCTGATGGCTTCGGAAATGTCATGCGTGACCAGAATGGCTGGCTTCCTTTGCTTTTTCAGGATTTTTCCAATGTCATCGCTTACATTCAGCCGTGTCTGGTAATCAAGAGCTGAGAATGGCTCGTCGAGAAGGAGAAGCTCAGGTCTTAAGACCAGGGTGCGGATCAGGGCGGCGCGTTGGCGCATACCACCGGAAAGCTGGCTTGGACGACAGTTTTTGAATTTGTCCAGTTCATAGAGCTTTAGCATTTCATCTGCATAAGCAAGATTCTGGCTGGTAAGTTCCTTTCGTATTTCCAGTCCCAGAAGAATATTCCGGTATATACTGCGCCATTCCAGAAGATGGTCTTTTTGCAGCATATAACCAATGCGTGTGCTGCCTTTGCAAAGCGGTTTCCCATCCATAAGAATGGTACCTTGCTCAGCATCCAATAGTCCACTGATAAGATTTAGCAAAGTAGACTTTCCACAGCCGGAGGGTCCTACGATAGCAAGGAATTCTTCCGGCATAAGCTCAAAGGATATATGGGAAAGGGCAGCCGTTTCCCCGGAAAGGCTATGATAAGAAAGGCTGACATCCTTTACTTCCAAAAGCGGATTCATAATAAAACCTCCATTTTAGTATAATTTATGATATGCTTTTAAGTAGGGGTATGCTATAATGAAGTAATCTATCTGGGCGTAGCACAGATAGATTACGCTACGCAAACGAAGCGAAGCGGAGTTCGCGGTTCCCGTCTGGGCGTAGCACAGATAGATTACGCTACGCAAACGAAGCGAAGCGGAGTTCGCGGTTCCCGTCTGGGCGTAGCACAGATAGATTACGCTACGAGGGCGTAGCGGAGATACAAATCAATTATCTATGAGAAAGAAAATATTAATATGAGCAAAAAGCAAACGGTTTTCAACCTGTTATTTCTGGTAATCGTTTTCGGCCTTACCATGTATCTGGTTTTTCGAGGTAAGGATATTGGGGATATTATCAGTACTGCGAGGGAGGCAGATGGCAGATATCTGATCCTGAGCCTTATATGTGTGGTGCTTTTTATCCTGGGTGAATCGGTTATCATTTTTTATATGATGAGGACGCTTGGAGCTGGTGTGAAGATGAGTCATTGTGCATTATACTCCTTCGTCGGATTTTTTTTCAGTTGCATTACACCATCTGCGTCAGGCGGACAGCCAATGCAGATCTTTTATATGAAAAAAGATAAATTGCCAATTCCGGTTACGACGCTGGTGCTGATGATCGTTACGATCACATATAAGGCTGTACTGGTGGTGATCGGTGTGCTGGTCTGCCTTTTTGGCGGAGATTTTCTCAGAGGCTATCTGGGGGATTACATGTGGGTGTTTTATCTGGGGGTAGGATTAAATGTGTTCTGCGTGACCTTTATGATGATACTGGTGTTTGCCCCGGGGCTTGCCAAATGGATCATGGTAAAAGGCTTAAAAATAATTGAGCACATACGGATCCTGAAACCGAAGAAAGCCCGTCTTGAGAAGCTGGAAGCATCCATGGATCAGTACCATGCGACAGCGGCATTCTGGGCAAGCCATAAGCGGATCATATTGAATGTCTTTGTGATCACATTTATACAGAGATGTATTTTATTTACGGTGACCTATTGGGTTTACCGTGCCCTGGGACTTCATGAGTATGGACTCCTGACGATTACTATTTTGCAGGCGGTGATTTCCGTGTCAGTGGATATGCTGCCTCTTCCGGGAGGTATGGGAATCAGCGAGACATTATATATGGTGATGTTTGTGCCAGTGTTTGGCAGGCTGTTGCTGCCATCCATGCTGCTGAGCCGCGGAATTTCCTACTATGGACAGATGATGATCAGTGCGTTGATGACCTGTGTGGCACATATGACGATTGGAAGGAAAAAAGAAGAGATACAAAGGATGTAACAAAGATTATGAAGGAAGAACGTTTGAAAAAGGAGAAACAGGATATGCTTGGATTTTATGATTATACGGTGGTGCTTACTTACATAAGCCTTGCCATTTCAGTTTTTGGGATGACGAGAGCACTTGCAGGAGATTTTAAGGTTGCGATTTTATGTCTGGCCTTGTCCGGACTTTGTGATATGTTTGATGGGAAGATTGCCCGCACGAAGAAGAACCGCACGGAAGATGAGAAAAAATTTGGAATTCAGATTGATTCCCTGTGCGATGTGGTATGCTTTGGGGTATTTCCGGCAATGATCTGTTATTGCCTGGGAATGAACCATGTGCCTGGAGTTATTATTCTCTGCCTGTACTGCGTGGCGTCTGTGATCCGTCTGGCTTATTTTAACGTAATGGAAGAAAAAAGACAGAATGAGACATCGGAGCTGCGGCAGTATTATCAGGGGCTGCCGATTACATCCATGGCAATTATCCTTCCTTTTCTTTACCTGCTTCGCAGAGGCTGCGGAAAAAATTTCTTAATGGTGATCCATGTAGCTGTGGTAGTAGTCGGGGTTCTTTTTATCAGTGATTTCAAGGTGAAAAAACCGCAGAATCCCATGGTGATCCTTATGGTTGCACTTGTGGCCCTGGCACTTTCCATGATGTTCCATCTGCTTTAAGGAGAGACTATGAAGTATATAGACAGAAAGGGAAATATAACAATTGAAGATAATGGGCAGGACAAATTCCTGCGCCATCTTTATAATGACCGGGGTGGCCGCCTTTGCCTGAAGGTGCTTATCCAGCCGTTTGTTACGAAGCTGGGGGGCTGGTTTTTAAATACCAGACTTTCCGCCTTCATGGTGCCAGGATTTGTAGAACACAACCGTATTGACCTGTCTGTCTGTACCAGGCAGAAGTTTTACTCTTACAATGATTTTTTTACCAGAAGATTAAAAGAAGGACAGCGCCCTGTGGCAGAGGATGAGAGCGTACTGGTCAGTCCGTGTGATGGAAAGGTTACAGTGAGCAGAATCGGAAGCGATTCCCGCTTTTTTATAAAAGATACACCGTATACCTTAGAACGGCTTCTTGGTAACCCGAAACTGGCAGGACATTATCTTGGCGGTTACGCTGTGATCCTGCGTCTGACCGTAGATGATTACCATCATTACTGTTATGTGGCAGATGGCTGGAAGTCTCCGGCAGTTAGAATTCCGGGGGTTTTTCATACAGTCAATCCTGCTGCAAACGAGGTGTATCCAATCTATCATGAGAACACGCGGGAATACTGTTTGTTAAAGACCGAAAAGTTTGGCACCATTACCATGATGGAAGTGGGAGCTATGATGGTTGGAAAGATCACCAACCTGGACCAGGATGCCTGCCAGGTGAAGAAGGGCGCAGAAAAAGGTTATTTTGAATTTGGAGGTTCGACCATTGTACTGCTGATCCAGAATGGAAAGGTGAGACTGGATGCAGATCTGATAGAAAACTCAGAAAATGGATATGAAACAATTGTGAGAATGGGTGAGAGAATTGGCAAATCTAAATTATCAAAAAGAGCTTGAAAAATTAATTTTGCAGCAGCAAAAAGAGGGGAAAGTTCCAAGGCTTTTCCTTCATGCCTGCTGTGCACCATGCAGCAGTTATGTCCTGGAATATCTTTCCAGGTTTTTTTCTATTACAGTGTTTTTTTATAATCCCAATATTTCCCCTAAGGAGGAATATGAGAAAAGAGTGGAAGAAATCCGCAGGCTGATCAGTGAGATGAAGTTTCTCCATCCGGTAACCCTGGTAGAGGGTGAGTACAGGCCAGAAGATTTTTATGCCATGGCCAGAGGAATGGAGGATGTGCCGGAAGGCGGAGAGCGGTGTTTTAAATGTTACCGGCTCAGAATGGAAGCTGCAGCCAGATTAGCCAGGGAAGGCGGATATGATTATTTTACCACCACTCTTTCCATCAGCCCTCTTAAAAATGCGGCAAAGATTAACGAGATCGGACAGGAACTTGCCGGAATTTATAAGGTGGAGCATCTGCCGTCTGATTTTAAGAAAAAGAACGGGTATAAGCGTTCTATTGAGCTTTCCCATGAATATGGATTATACCGGCAGAATTATTGCGGATGTGTGTTTTCCAGGCGGGAAAGATTGAAGCAGGAGAGCATGGAATAGCCAAAGTCCTATGGAAATACTCTTTGCAATTGGGAAAAAGTGTGTTAAACTAGCACTTGATTGTAGTAAAGTCAGAAAGAATTTGCAAAGTATCAGAGAGTACCGTGGTATTTCGAAGATGAAACAGGAGAACTCTGGGAAAATTTGCAGGAAATGAGGAAAAACATATGGCACAGCTTTGGGGCGGACGTTTCACCAAAGAAACCGATAAACTGGTTTATAATTTTAATGCGTCCATTTCATTTGATCAGAAATTTTATGAGCAGGATATCCGTGGAAGCAAGGCTCATGTGAAAATGCTTGCTAAGCAGGGAATCCTTACCGAAGAAGAGCGCGACCAGATCCTGGAGGGATTGGAAGGTATTCTGGCCGATGTGAAAGCAGGGAAGCTTGCGATTACGTCAGAGTATGAAGATATTCACAGCTTTGTGGAGGCGAACCTGATCGACCGCATCGGAGACCCGGGAAAGAAACTCCACACAGGAAGAAGCCGTAATGACCAGGTGGCGCTGGATATGAAGCTTTATGTACGAGATGAGATCGATGCCATTGACCAGGAGGTGAAATCTCTTCTTGAAGCACTTCAGAAGATCATGGAGGAAAATGTGCATACTTATATGCCTGGTTTTACCCATCTTCAGAAGGCACAGCCGGTTACCCTGGCACATCATGTAGGTGCATATTTTGAAATGTTCCGCCGGGACAGAAGCCGCCTTTTTGATATCCGTAAGAGGATGAATACCTGCCCGCTTGGCGCAGGAGCTCTTGCAGGAACTACCTATCCCCTTGACCGGGAGTATACGGCACAGCTTCTGGACTTTGATGAGCCGACCAGAAATAGTATGGATTCGGTATCAGACAGAGATTATGTGATTGAGCTGTTATCCGCACTTTCTACGATTATGATGCATCTCAGCCGTTTTTCAGAAGAGATTATTCTCTGGAATTCCAATGAGTACCGTTTTGTGGAAATAGATGACGCGTACAGCACCGGAAGCAGTATTATGCCACAGAAGAAGAATCCGGATATTGCAGAGCTGGTAAGAGGAAAGACCGGACGTGTATATGGTGCGCTGACTTCTATGCTGACCACCATGAAAGGAATCCCGCTTGCATACAATAAGGATATGCAGGAGGATAAAGAGCTTACATTTGATGCTATCGATACAGTGAAGGGATGTCTGGCTCTGTTTACAGGTATGGTATCCACTATGCAGTTTAATAAAACAAATATGGAAGCAAGTGCCAAGAATGGATTTACCAATGCAACAGACGCTGCAGATTATCTGGTGAACCATGGAGTGCCATTCCGTGATGCACATGGAATTGTAGGCCAGCTGGTCCTGAAATGCATTGATAAGGGAATTTCCCTGGATGAGCTGTCTCTTGACGAATATAAAGAGATCAGTCCGGTGTTTGAGAAGGATATTTATGAAGCGATCAGCATGAAGACTTGTGTGGAAAAACGAATTACGCTTGGGGCACCAGGGCCGGATGTAATGGAAAAAGTCATTGCAGGCAATAAAAAATATCTGGAAGAGAATTAATTTTATTGTTATTGTCTCTGAATAGTGATATTTTATTACTTTAATTTGATAAAATTTAAGAAAGTACTTGCATTTTTTACATACTTGTTATAGTATGTCATAGAAATACACATGTACGCAGAGGAAAGAATGAGGAGAATTGTTATGAGTGAAAAACTTAGAGTCGGTATTTTAGGTGCTACCGGAATGGTAGGTCAGAGATTTATTTCCCTGTTAGAGAACCATCCATGGTTCGAGGTCGTAACTGTTGCGGCAAGCCCGAGAAGTGCAGGAAAGACATATGAAGAGGCTGTTGGCGGCAGATGGAAAATGGATACACCAATGCCGGAAGCTGTGAAGAAGCTTGTGGTTATGAATGTTAATGAAGTGGAGAAGGTTGCGTCCACTGTTGACTTTGTATTTTCTGCTGTAGATATGTCCAAGGATGAGATTAAAGCAATCGAGGAAGCTTATGCGAAGACAGAGACACCGGTTGTTTCCAATAACAGTGCTCACAGATGGACCCCGGATGTGCCGATGGTAATCCCGGAGATCAATCCGGAGCATTTTGAAGTGATCAAATACCAGAAAGAACGTCTTGGAACAAAGAGAGGTTTTATCGCTGTTAAACCAAACTGCTCTATTCAGAGCTACGCACCAGCTCTTACTGCATGGAGAGAGTTTGAACCATATGAAGTAGTTGCCACTACATACCAGGCAATTTCCGGTGCCGGAAAAACATTCAAGGACTGGCCAGAAATGGAACACAATATTATTCCATATATCGGTGGTGAGGAAGAGAAGAGTGAGAAAGAGCCACTTCGTATCTGGGGTAAAGTTGAGGATGGTGTGATCGTTCCTGCAAAAGAGCCGGTTATCACATGCCAGTGTGTCCGTGTGCCGATCCTGAATGGACATACAGCAGCTGCATTCGTGAAATTTAGAAAGAAACCAACCAAAGAGCAGCTTGTAAAAGCACTTGTAGAGTTTAAGGGCATTCCGCAGGAGCTGAATCTTCCAAGTGCACCGAAGCAGTTTATCCAGTATCTTGAAGAGGATAACCGTCCACAGATTACAGAGGATGTTAACTTTGAAAATGGAATGGGTGTATCAATCGGAAGACTTCGTGAGGACACTGTTTATGACTGGAAATTTATTGGCCTTTCCCATAATACGGTAAGAGGCGCTGCTGGCGGTGCTGTGCTTTGTGCAGAGACACTGAAGGCCCAGGGATATATCCAGGCAAAGTAATTAGAAGAAACAACAGGCTGCAGAGCTGATTATTTTAGAAGGAGGAATGTTGTCGGAGACGGTAGCATTCTTCCTTCTGACGTTTGGCCAGACGACGATTTGCTGAATAGGTTGGATAGACGACCAAAATTGAAAACTGACCGTTTACGGAAAAGATGATTCATGCTACAATGAGTGACACAAGGAAATATTCCAGGAGAAAGAGCAGGAGGTGAATCTATGAGTGACAGAGAGCGGATCCGCTTAACCAAGTATTCCCATACATCTGGCTGAGCAGCGAAAGTTGGTCCGGGGACCCTTGCCCAGGTTCTGGGTAAGTTGCCTAAGTTTTATGATAACAATTTACTTGTAGGGACAGAGTCTTCCGATGATGCGGCTGTATATCGGATCGCAGATGAACTGGCAATGATCCAGACGGTGGATTTCTTTACGCCAATCGTGGATGATCCTTATACCTTTGGACAGATCGCAGCAGCGAATGCATTAAGCGACGTATATGCCATGGGCGGAGAGCCGAAGCTTGCATTAAACATTGCTGCATTTCCTAATTGCCTTGATCCGGAAATCCTGGGCGAGATTCTGCGGGGCGGCGCAGATAAAGTGCTGGAGGCTGGTGCCACACTTGCAGGAGGTCATACCATTCAGGATGATGAACCGAAATATGGATTATGTGTTACCGGATTTGTGAATCCTGCGCATATGTGGAAGAATGTTGGTGCGGTAACCGGTGATGTGCTGATCCTTACGAAACCACTTGGAACAGGAATCCTTTCTACAGCGGTAAAAGGGGAGATGGCTTCCGCAGAAGAAACTGCCTATGCCGCTATGGTAATGTCAACTCTGAATAAATATGCCAGGAATCAAGTGGCAGATCTTCGGATTCATGCCTGCACCGATGTAACTGGCTTCGGACTTGCGGGACATGCCCTTGAGATGGCCAGAGGAAGTGACAGGACTTTTTGTATTTCGCTTAGTTCTCTTCCGGTGATGAAGGGAGCACTTGATTATGCTTCTATGGGATTTCTTCCGGCTGGTGCATACCGTAACCGGGAATTCGCAGAGGAAGCCTGTGAGTTTGCATGGAAGGATACAGAAAGCACCCAGGATGTGATAGTAGAGCTGTCTGCACGGGAGGATATTTTATTTGATCCACAGACCTCAGGAGGGCTTCTTCTGAGTATAGATCCTTTGGATGCCACAGAGGCAGTTAGACGATTGTCATCCCTGTCTCTCCCATGTGCTGTTATCGGAAGTGTAATAGATATACAAAAGAAACACCTTGCTTTTGTGAAATAACTCCTAATTGATAAAAAAATATCACTTTCTATTGTGAAAAATACATCAAAGTGCTATAATGAGTAAAAACAAAGTGGAGGTGTTTTTTATGAATTATGAAGATGTGCAAAAGGTTTCGAACGCAGCCAAAAACAAAATCGGTCTGCTGAACGGCAATTCCCTGAAGTACTTCCTTCGGGCTGTAATGGCTGGCTTTTTTATCGATGTGGCAGTTATTTACAGCAATGTTATCGGAAGTGTATTTTCAGGATCAGATCCGGCATGGGGAAAATTCCTGGGAGCCATGGTGTTCTCCATTGCAGTTCTTCTGATCAGCCTGGTTGGCGGTGAGCTGTTTACCGGCAATAATATGGTAATGGCATTTGGCGCCTTCGATAAGAGTGTATCCTGGGGGGATGCAGGCAAGGTATGGCTGGTAAGCTACCTTGGAAATTTTGTCGGATGTCTGATTTTTGGCCTGTTCTTTGTATGGGCAGGGGCGTCTGGCACTGGCGATTATTTCGCAGGCTTTATCAATAACAAACTGACGATCCCGATGGGACAGATGTTTTTCCGGGCAGTACTTTGTAATTTCTTTGTATGTCTGGGTGTGCTTTGCGGAATTAAGCTGAAAAGTGAAACCGGAAAGTTCCTTATGATCGTAATGTGTATTTCAGCATTCGTTTTCAGCGGATTTGAGCACTGCATTGCAAATATGGGAATTTTCGTAGTAAGCCTTGGTCTGGTAGATGGCCTTTCCATTGGTCTCATGCTGAAGAGTATGTTGATCGTTACCCTTGGAAATATGGTGGGAGGTGCTCTTTTACTGGCATGGCCATTAAGAAAGATGAGTGCAGATAAATAATATGTCAAAAGCTTTATACATAGCCGAGAAGCCAAGTGTGGCCCAGGAATTTGCTAAAGCTTTGAAATCAGGCGGTGCAAGACGGGATGGTTATATCGAGTCAGATACCTGCGTGGTGACCTGGTGTGTAGGACATCTGGTCACCATGAGCTATCCCGAGAAATATGATATGAAGTATAAAAGGTGGAGTTTAGATACCCTGCCTTTTTTGCCGCGTGATTTTAAATACGAAGTGATTCCTGGTGTAGAAAAACAGTTTCAGATTGTGAAAGGGCTTCTCAACAGGCCAGATATAGATACCATTTATGTGTGTACCGACTCCGGACGTGAAGGAGAATATATATACCGTCTGGTAGCCCAGATGGCAGGAGTGAAAGACAAAACACAGAAACGTGTGTGGATTGACTCCCAGACGGAAGAAGAGATTCTCCGCGGTATCCGCGAGGCAAAGGATATTTCTGAGTATGATAATCTTGCCGCAGCTGCTTATTTGCGGGCAAAAGAAGATTATCTGATGGGAATAAATTTTTCCCGTGTATTGACTTTACGGTATGGAAATAGTGTAACCAATTATCTTGGAGGAAAATATCAGGCGATTTCCGTTGGACGTGTCATGACCTGTGTGCTTGGGATGGTAGTCCGCCGGGAACGTGAAATACGTGCGTTTGTGAAAACGCCATTTTACAGAGTGGTGAGCAGTATTGCTCTTGAGGGAGAAAACTTTGAAGGAGAGTGGAGAGCTGTAGAGGGCAGCCGTTATTTCCAGTCCCCTGTTTTATATAAAGAAAATGGTTTTAAGAAAAAAGAAGACGCAGAGAAGCTGATCAGTGATTTAAGTGTACAGCAGCCGCTGACTTGTACGGTAGAGAAGATAGAGCGGAAGAAGGAGAATAAGAATCCGCCTCTTTTATTTAACCTGGCAGAGCTACAGAACGTCTGTTCCAAACTGTTCAAGATAAGCCCGGATGAGACGCTTTCTATTGTTCAGGAATTATATGAGAAAAAACTGGTTACCTATCCAAGAACAGATGCCAGGGTTTTGTCCACCGCTGTTGCCAAGGAAATCTATAAAAACATTTCCGGGCTGCGGAACTATGCCCAGGCCGGAGATGCTGCCCAGGGCGCCTTGGAACTTGGGGCATATAAAAATATTGCAAAGACCCGTTATACCAATGATAAACAGATCACGGACCATTATGCGATCATTCCTACTGGTCAGGGACTTAATGCGCTCCGTGGACTTTCACTGACTGCCCAGCGAGTATATGAAACGATCGTAAGACGTTTCCTGAGCATTTTTTATCCGCCAGCTGTTTACCAGAAAGTAAGCCTTGTGACGAAAATGCAGAATGAAGCTTTCTTTTCTTCATTTAAAGTTTTATTAAGTGAGGGATATCTGAAAATAGCGTCCAATTCTTTTGCCAAAAAGAATATGGCAGATACCGGGAAATCTTCTGAAGGAGATCCTGAAGGTGAAGTTTCCTGTGATGAAGCGTTACTGGCTGCATTGCAGAAACTGAAAAAGGGTGATATACTGAATATCACTGGTCTAGGTATTAAGGAAGGGGAGACATCCCCGCCGAAGCGGTATAATTCCGGATCCATGATCCTGGCAATGGAGAATGCAGGTCAGTTGATCGAGGATGAGGATCTTCGCTCCCAGATCAAGGGAAGTGGAATCGGTACCAGTGCGACCAGGGCTGAGATATTGAAGAAGCTATTTAATATACGGTATTTATCCCTGAATAAGAAAACACAGGTGATTACGCCCACACTTCAGGGAGAGATGATTTACGACGTGGTGAATTGTTCCATACGGCAGCTGCTGAATCCGGAGCTGACCGCCAGCTGGGAGAAGGGACTTACCTACGTGGCAGAGGGATCTATTACAGAGCAGGAATATATGGATAAACTAGAACGCTTTGTAAGGCTTCGGACCAAGCAGGTAGAAGACAGCAATTTTCAATACGCGTTGCGGCAGTTTTTTGATGCGGCTGCACAATATTATAAGAAACCGGAGAAAACGGCTGGTGTGAGAGCAGGCACTGCATCAAAAGGCGGTAAAGCGTGAGAACTTGAAACATATAAAATGAGGAGGATGTATGATGTTAAAAGATTTTACTATTGCAAATATGCTGGACATGACACAGACCATCGCAGGAGAACTTTTTGAGGGAAAAACCTACCCGTGGGAAGTTCTTCCGGAAATTGGTGATTTCATTGTAAAATTAGGAAAGACTCTTGACCCGGCAGAGTATGATTATCTGGAAGGCGATATCTGGATCGCAAAATCTGCGAAGGTCGCACCTACAGCCTGTATCAATGGCCCAGCCATTATTGGAAAGAATACAGAGGTGCGTCATTGTGCTTTTATCCGTGGCAAGGCACTTGTTGGAGAGGGCTGTGTAGTAGGTAATTCCACAGAGCTTAAGAATGTTGTTCTTTTTAATAATGTTCAGGTTCCGCATTATAACTATGTTGGAGATGCAGTGCTTGGCTATAAATCCCATATGGGGGCAGGTTCTATCTGCTCAAATGTAAAATCTGATAAGAAGCTTGTTGTTGTGAAAGATGGCGGGGAGAAAATCGAGACAGGGCTTAAGAAATTTGGTGCCATGCTTGCAGACCATGTGGAGGTCGGCTGTGGTTCCGTGCTGAATCCTGGAACAGTGATCGGAAGAAATACCAATATATACCCACTTTCACCGGTACGTGGATGCGTACCAGCAAACAGCATCTACAAGAACAAAGATGAGATTGTGGCGAAACAGTAATAAATTACTTGCATGTGTGTAAGAAAATAAAAGATCTGATGTATATAAAAATGTCCTGACGAAATTGTAGTCAGGACATTTTTAGTGAAAAGAATTGTGCAGCTGGCATATTTTTAAGAATTTTTGCTTTCAAGCATAGGTCAGATTCCAAACCAGAACTTTCGAATTATAGTCAATATGGCAATATGTAACGGATAAAAAGCATAGAAAAAATATTTTGCCCATTTTCCCTGGATAAAACCCCGTTTACCGTTGTACATATTAAGGGAAAGGAAAGCGAAGCAGGCCTTCCACTCATAAATCAGCCAGCAGCTTCCGATCACAGCCTGGGCTGGCTTATACTGGTGGAGCCAGTACATGATCAGAAGAAATACATATCCTTTGTATCCATAATCTGCCTTGAGATAATAGGAAACGGCCAGAAGCAGAAGCATACAAATAAGCTGCATGGTTGCATTTTCTTTAAAATGTTCGATGAGGCAGAAGGCAAGGTATCCAAGGAATAAGGTGAAAAATACATTCTGCTTATCTGGAAACAGAAGAGTACCGTTTTGTGCAAAATTCCACGGAATTTCGGAGATACATGCAAAAATCAGAAGATTTCTTCCGTACTTAAACCGGTTATGTGTGTGGAAAAAACCTTCTACCAGCAGAAAACAGAAAATCGGAAATGCTGCGCGTCCCACGTCACGCATGATCCGGTATAAAGAATAATTGGTACTGCCTATTTGAAATAAGGGGCTGTTTGAGGGGGTGTAATACCGCAAAAGAAAAGAAGCAGTGTGGTCAATAAGCATTATGATCATGGCCAGTACTTTCAGGGCGCTTCCGCTTAAAATACGGAATTTTTCCGGTAAAAAGGATGTTGAAACGGGTGTTGTCATATTCAAAACCTCCTGTTATATTTTCGTGGTGATTTCCTGAAGGGACATGTCTGCTCGGGAAATCACCATGAATGAAAGGTGATTGTTCCGTGCCTTTGGCGCTCCCGCACAGGAACTGCATAATAAATGGACTGTATTTTGCCAGATTGACGTTGCATAACGACGATCTGTTTTAGTTTACCATGAAAACAAAATCCGCACAATAGAAGTCCCATAAATGGTACCGACAAGTTTTTCGTATTTTTTGCAAAATATGACTAGACGAAACGGAGATTTTGTGAGAAAATAACACTAGGTTGTTAGGTCTTTAACAACGATTAAGTAATCAACACTGAAAGGAGTCTTAAAATGATTTACACTACTGAAGTTGAAAACATGTGCCCAGTAGCTAAGGGTGCAAAACATGAGCCAGCTCCGATTCCGGAAGAAGGCCAGTGGGTCCATGCAAAGAAAATTGAAGATATCTCTGGTTTTACACATGGTGTAGGCTGGTGTGCTCCTCAGCAGGGTGCCTGTAAGCTGTCCTTAAATGTTAAGAATGGTGTAATCGAGGAAGCCCTTATCGAGACAATCGGATGCTCCGGTATGACACATTCTGCAGCTATGGCAGCAGAGGTTCTTCAGGGTAAGACAATTCTTGAAGCATTAAATACAGACCTTGTATGTGATGCAATCAATACAGCAATGAGAGAACTGTTCCTTCAGATCGTTTACGGACGTACACAGAGTGCATTCTCTGATGACGGTCTTGCTGTAGGTGCAGGTCTTGAGGACCTTGGTAAAGGTCTTCGTTCCCAGGTTGGTACAATGTACGCTACCAAGGAAAAAGGAGTTCGTTATCTGGAAATGGCAGAGGGCTATGTAACAGGTATCGCTCTTGACGAAGACAACGAAGTAATCGGATATCAGTTCGTTTCCCTTGGAAAAATGACTGACTTTATCAAAAAAGGTGATGATCCTAACACCGCATGGGAAAAAGCAAAAGGTCAGTATGGCCGTGTAGCTGATGCTGTTAAGATTATTGACCCAAGAAAAGAGTAAGCCACAAGCGAAAGGAGACGAACAGAAATGGCATTATTTGAAGGATATGAGAGAAGAATTGCCCAGATCAATTCTGTATTAAATAGCTATGGAATCAGCTCCATCGAAGAAGCTGAGAAAATCACAAAAGACGCTGGTCTTGATGTTTATGACCAGGTTAAGAAAATTCAGCCGATCTGCTTTGAGAACGCTGCATGGGCTTACACAGTAGGCGCTGCAATCGCAATCAAGAAAGGCTGCAGAAGAGCTGCTGACGCTGCTGCTGCAATCGGAGAAGGACTTCAGGCTTTCTGTATTCCAGGATCCGTTGCTGACCACAGAAAAGTAGGTCTTGGACATGGTAACCTTGGTAAAATGCTTCTTGAGGAAGAGACAGAGTGCTTCTGCTTCTTAGCAGGTCATGAGTCCTTCGCAGCTGCTGAGGGTGCTATCGGTATCGCTGAGAAAGCAAACAAAGTACGTCAGAAACCATTACGTGTTATCCTGAACGGACTTGGAAAAGATGCTGCTCAGATCATTTCCCGTATCAACGGATTTACATTTGTTGAGACAAAATATGATTACAAAGAAGCTAAATTAAATGTAATCTATGAGAAACCATATTCAAACGGACTTCGTGCTACTGTTAAATGCTACGGTGCAGATGACGTTCAGGAAGGTGTTGCTATCATGCATCACGAGAACGTTGGCGTTTCCATCACTGGTAACTCCACTAACCCGACACGTTTCCAGCATCCGGTTGCAGGTACATACAAGAAAGAATGTATCGAGCAGGGCAAGAAATACTTCTCCGTTGCTTCCGGCGGTGGTACAGGACGTACCCTTCACCCAGATAACATGGCAGCAGGTCCTGCTTCCTATGGTATGACAGATACTATGGGACGTATGCATTCTGACGCACAGTTCGCTGGATCTTCTTCCGTACCGGCTCACGTTGAGATGATGGGTCTTATCGGAATGGGTAATAACCCAATGGTTGGTGCTACTGTTGCTGTAGCTGTTTCTGTTGAGGAAGCTGCTAAGGCTGGTAAGTTCTAATTAATAGATAAAAAAGCATATTATATCATATAAAAACAAGGCACTTTCACCAAAAATGGAAGTGCTTTTGTTTTGCCCACAAAGTTAACACGGAGGGCTTGCCTCATAAACTATTCTTATTTTTGGCCCTTTTAGGATTGACTTTTATAATGCCTGGACTTACTATGAGGTTATGAATCTTCTTCAATGAGAAGACTTAGTAAACCGTGAAGCGCATCTTAAAAAGGGAGGTATGCGGAATGAAAAAGTCAACATGGAAAGAAAGAATCAGTAAGTTTTTGGCAATTGTGCTTGTCTTTGGAATTGTATTGAGTTGTACTAATATTGAACAGGCACAAGCTGCATCTAAGAAAAAGACTTATTATTATGGTACTGTGCTTAACAGAACAAAAGGCGGTAGAAAATATGGCTCTTGGCAGCCGGGAACTAAGAAAGTGACATATACCAGTAAGTCTATTACATTCTATGGTTCTTTTATGAAGAGCACAAAAGCATCCTTACAGTTCAATAAAAAGAATTTTGTGAAATATGGTAAAAAGACATTCAAGTTAACATCTAAGACAAAATATTACTGGACGGATGAATATGGAAAAATCCCAGCAAAAAAATACGAAGCATTGAGATGCTGCAAGAGCTTAAATGGACTTATGGTAGCTCTTAAAGTAACAAATGGAAAGGTTGTATCATTAACGTTTTATTCATAATGGGAATTAGAGGATCAGAGATGGTCCTCTTTTTTGCGCTCTGCTACCTGATTGGAAAATAGGCTGATAATTTGGAGATTGTCGCTATTGGGCGTTAAAAAATATATAGCTACCCATATCGAAACAGATAATGAATTACAATTTGGGCGGACGTGAGAGAATATTAAATACGCCAATGTCTGATATAGGCAATTACGGCTCAACAAATTTACAATCAAAAAAGAGGCAGAGGCTGCTGCTTATTGTAATTCACAAACCCATCAAATCTCTATCACAATTTTATCACAGATTCCAGGTATATTAATAATCAAACAAAGGCGATAACCTTTTTCATCGTATAGATTAATTTTCTTTTTCATACTAGCCAGGGCTTTTTATCAGTCCTGGCCCTCCTTTTTTATAAAGCAAAAATCTGATGCTGATTCTACGCTTCTATATCCAGCTTTACGTTAAAATAATAATCCAGATAGAAAATCATGAATAATTAATACAACGTTCTGACCAGCGTTGCGAATGGTGTTTTGAAATGGATATTCCGTTGACGAAAAGAGGATTCTATGGTAAAACTTTACTATGCCGAAACATTACAGGAGGTTGACCGAAAATGGCAAAAGAAGCAAAAACAAACGCAATGAGAATGCTTGACAGACAGAAAGTAAAATACGAAACTCTGGCTTATGAGTGTGATGAATTTATTGATGGAATACACTGTGCGGACATTACAGGAGCACCATATGAACAGTCCTTTAAGACTTTGGTCATGGAAGGAAAAAGCGGTGGCTATTACGTCTTTGTAGTCCCTATTGAAAAAGAAGTAGATCGTAAAGCGGCTGCGAAAGCAGTTGGGGAAAAAACGGTAGACATGATCCATGTAAAAGATATTACAAAGATTACAGGATATGTCCGGGGAGGATGCAGCCCGATAGGAATGAAGAAACCATTTCCTACTGTTTTTGATGCATCAGCCGGAAATTTCCAAGAGATATACATAAGCGGAGGGAGAATTGGACTGACGCTAAAAGTTCCTGTTGCAGATTTGCTGAAGGTGACGAATGGTAAGCTGGCAGAGATAACAGCAGTGGAACAGTAAGCAAGGATTACAGGTAATGTTAGCGTATATGATATAATATACATACAAACAGGAAATGCCGTGTTAAAAGCTTCTTTTGAATATGCGAGGATGAAGCTAAAGCTGTCATACATGTGATATTTCCTAAATGCGAAGCAGATTTAATTATGTGAAGGAATAAGTCCCATAGGGGATAGTAAGGAGGCTTTATGAAAGAAGGAAAGAGATTTAAGAAACTGCTGCTTGGATTGGCTGCAGCTGCCATGACTGTAATGTGTGCCATGCCGGTATCCGCGGCAACCAGATCATTTAGCACATCAGTAAAGAAGGGCGAATGCATCCATATTGTAAATGAAAACATCAGTGGAAATGCTATTAGTAATTACATTTTAAGCATTACACCGAAGACTTCTGGAACCAGATATGATATAGTGTATGCGTACAGTGGGGAAGCGCTGGCACTTAAGAATTGCCGTAAGGCTTCTGGTAACATTAAGAATTCTACCTATTTTAAAGCAAATAAGACTGCAAATAGGGGAATCATTGCATGTATTAAAGCTGTTTCAGGCTCAGTTGATGTGAAGGTAACCATTACTTCTAAGAATTCCAAGGCATCGGTCAAGAAAAGCATTATGAAAAATCATAGCCCGCTGAAATCCTTTAAAGTAACAAAGGGCAGGAAACTGTGGCTGAAACGAAATGGCAGCAACATTACGACATTGCCCGTGGTTATTGCCGCGCAGAGTGGTACGGCCATTAAAAGAACATTGACTAAGACTTCTTACGAAACATATAATTTTAAAAGCAGCAGTGTTTTGCTTAGAAGATATGTAAATAATAAGCGGAAACTAAATAAGAACCGTTCTTATTCTTCCACATATGGAAAAACCAGATACTATTCATTCCTTGTTCCAGCGAATTCAAAGGGAACAGCCTATACAGGAGAAATGGCAACGACAAAAGGAACGGTCACCTATTATTATCCGGCAGATTATCTGAATGTTGTTGGAGGCTGGAGTTATACATCTAAAGCAAAATGAATATGAAATAATGGCGGGAAATGCCATTTGGTAAAAAAAACAGGAGAAGATTCTGCGTAGAATCATTCTCCTGTTTTTTGGTGTGAAAATATCCGCGCTAGCAGACTTTCCTGTTTAGTTATCCTGTGCGTCTTCCTCTGTGATTTCAAAGACATGACGCTTTTTAGCCATCTCATCGCTTGCGAGATATTCGTCATAAGTGGTGATCTTGTCGATCATTGTACCATTTGGAAGGATTTCCATGATACGGTTAGCGGTTGTCTGAACAAACTGATGATCATGGGAGGTGAAAAGAATTACGCCTGGGAATTTGATCAGACCATTATTCAATGCAGTGATGGATTCCATATCCAGGTGGTTGGTTGGCTCGTCCAGAATCAGGATATTGGCACCGGAAATCATCATCTTTGAAAGAAGACAACGAACCTTCTCGCCTCCGGAAAGAACGCGGACACGTTTTACACCGTCTTCGCCTGGGAAAAGCATACGTCCAAGGAACCCTCTTACGTAAGTCGCATCCTTAATCTCAGAATACTGTGTCAGCCAGTCGGTGATAGTAAGATCGTTATCAAACTCCTGTGTATTGTCTTTTGGAAAATAAGCCTGTGTAGTGGTGATTCCCCATTTATAATTACCCTCATCTGGTTCCATTTCGCCAGTGATGATCTTGAAGAAGGTTGTGATAGCCTGTTCATTAGCGCCAACGAATGCAACCTTATCTTCACGGCCAAGAGTGAAGGAAATATTATCCAGAACCTTAACACCGTCAATTGTTTTGGAAAGATTTTCTACCATGAGAACTTCATTTCCAATCTCGCGGTTCGGGCGGAAATCAATATATGGATACTTACGGCTGGAAGGACGCATATCATCCAGCTGGATCTTTTCAAGAGCACGCTTACGGGAAGTGGCCTGCTTGGATTTGGAAGCGTTAGCACTGAAACGGGAAATAAATTCCTGCAGCTCTTTGATCTTTTCTTCTTTTTTCTTATTGGCTTCTTTCATCTGCTTGATAAGAAGCTGACTGGATTCATACCAGAAATCATAGTTGCCGGCATACAGCTGGATTTTTCCATAATCAATATCAGCAGTCTGTGTACATACCTTGTTCAGGAAGTAACGGTCATGGGAAACCACGATGACAGTGTTGTCAAAATTGATCAGGAATTCCTCAAGCCATTCAATTGCCGGGAGATCCAGATGGTTGGTAGGCTCGTCGAGAAGCAGGATATCCGGATTGCCAAAGAGAGCCTGGGCAAGAAGTACCTTAACCTTCATACTACCAGTAAGGTCTGCCATCTGTGCATAGTGGAATTCGGTGTCGATTCCAAGACCGTTCAGAAGAGTAGCAGCATCGGATTCGGCCTCCCATCCATTCATTTCTGCAAACTCACCTTCCAGTTCACTGGCACGGATACCATCTTCATCGGTAAAATCTTCTTTTGCATAAATGGCTTCTTTTTCCTTCATGATCTCATAAAGGCGAAGATTTCCCATGATAACAGTATCAAGAACAGTATAAGCATCATATTTGAAGTGATCCTGCTGTAAAAAAGAAAGACGCTGGCCTGGTGTGATCACAATGTCTCCTTTTGTTGGCTCAAGCTGACCGGAAAGAATCTTAAGAAAAGTAGATTTTCCGGCACCGTTAGCTCCGATAAGACCGTAGCAGTTCCCTTCTGTAAATTTAATATTAACATCTTCGAAAAGAGCTTTCTTTCCAACTCGCAAAGTAATATTGTTTGCTGAAATCATATTTTCCTCCTATTAAATACCTTGTCCTTATGAAACACACATAATAATAAGTATAGCCGATTTTCATTTTATCGTAAACTGGCAAATTTGCAACAATTATTTCTGGTTTTTCCACTCTTTTACAGCATAAACATGCAGAAAGGTGACAAAATCATAAAACCTTGTACTTTACAAAAAAAATCACCGCTGTTATAATTTCAAAATACGATGCCTGAAGGAATATTATAGCTGCAAATGCAGACCTGCAGGAGAATTTTTTTGAACTTGACTGGAGGACAGAGAATGCCGAAAAAGCAGATCTATTTAACTGGATTTATGGGAACAGGGAAAAGTACGATTTTAAATTGTCTGCATGAGCTTTGTGGTTATCAGAAAGTGGAGATGGATGAACAGATCGTTTTAGAACAGGGAATGAGCATTTCTGATATTTTTGCAGAAAAAGGGGAAGAATGTTTCCGGAATATGGAGTCGGAGCTTGTGAAAAGAATATCCGCCATGGATAATGTGGTGGTATCGTGCGGGGGCGGAACCGTTATGCGACAGTGTAATGTGGATGAAATGAAGAAGAATGGAATAATCGTACTTTTGACAGCGGAGCCGCAGACGATTTACGAGAGAGTAAAGAATAGTCATAACAGGCCGCTTCTGGAGAAAAATATGAATCCAGAGTACATTGCCAGTTTGATGGAAGCAAGACGACAGAAGTATGAAGCTGCTGCAGACTTTGTTGTGAAAACAGACAATCGGACAGCGGAAGAAATATGCCTGGAGATAAATAAACATCTCGAAACGTACGATAATTCAAAAAAAGATGTGAAATTAATGTTAAAAAAATTAAAAAACTGTTGAAAAGATAATTGGAAATTGATATACTTTAAACAACTTGGGAGGGAAAGATAAAAGGGACATCATATAATTTTTAGTATGATTTGTGTCTAGTAAGGAGAAAGGTTACGGATATGTTTATTACGAGAGAATGCGATTATGCAGCAAGAGTTCTTCGGGCACTGTCAGGGAAGACCCGCCTTAGCGTTAATGAAATCTGCGAGAGGGAATCTATTACCGCTCCCTTTGCCTATAAGATTCTTAAAAAGCTTCAAAAAGCCGGTATTGTGAAAGGATACCGTGGAGTACATGGGGGATATGCTTTGAATAGAGCACTTACAGAGCTTACATTGTTTGACGTATACAGTTCTATTGATCCGGATATGTTTATTATTGAATGTATGGCATCTGGTTATGAATGTCCCACAGATGGACGGGGAGATCATCTTCCGTGCTATATGCATAGAGAACTTTGCGAGATTCAAAAGGGTGTCTGGGAAATGCTTAAGAGAAAATCCCTTCAGGAAGTTCTTGTACCGGAAATGTAATAAAGAGCATGATCATAAATAATAGAAAGATAATTACAGATAGTTTGTGAGAAAACAGGTCAGTCAGACTCTATAAAAGAGTTTTGGCTGGCTTTTTTTGCTACGCTACGATGGTAGAAGTTGAAGGCTTTTGATAACTTTTGTATGTGATAATGTACAAAAAACAAAATGGACATCATTGGAAGATTATGCTATAATGTCATATGGACTTTTAGACACATGTTGTCTAGAAATATTATTTTCATCAAACCTTTAAGGAGGAAAAACAAACTATGGCAAGAAAGATGAAAACCATGGATGGTAACCATGCAGCCGCTCATGCATCATACGCTTTTTCTGATGTAGCTGCAATTTACCCGATCACCCCTTCATCTGTTATGGCTGAGGCTACAGACGAGTGGGCAACCCAGGGAAGAAAGAACATCTTTGGACAGGAAGTACAGGTAACAGAGATGCAGTCTGAGGCTGGTGCTGCTGGTGCAGTACACGGATCTCTTGCAGCTGGTGCCCTTACTACTACCTATACAGCATCCCAGGGTCTGTTACTGATGATCCCGAACCTTTATAAAATCGCTGGAGAGCAGCTCCCGGGCGTATTTAACGTATCCGCTCGTGCACTTGCTTCCCATGCACTTTCCATTTTCGGAGATCATTCCGACGTTATGGCCTGTCGTCAGACCGGTTGTGCAATGCTGTGTGAATCTTCCGTACAGGAAGTTATGGACCTTACTCCGGTAGCACATCTTGCAGCAATCAAAGGTAAAGTTCCATTCATCAACTTCTTCGATGGATTCCGTACATCCCATGAGATCCAGAAAATCGAGACATGGGATTATGAAGACCTGAAAGATATGGCAGATATGGATGCTATCCAGGCATTCCGTGATCACGCACTGAATCCAAACCATCCATGTCAGAGAGGTTCCGCTCAGAACCCGGATATCTTCTTCCAGGCAAGAGAGGCATGTAATCCATACTATGATGCTCTTCCGGCAGTAGTACAGGAGTACATGGACAAAGTTAACGCTAAGATCGGTACCGATTATAAACTGTTTAACTACTATGGAGCTGCAGACGCAGAGCACGTTATCGTAGCTATGGGTTCTGTAAATGATACAATCGAGGAGACAATCGATTATTTAATGGCAGCTGGCAGAAAAGTTGGTGTTGTTAAAGTTCGTCTTTACAGACCATTCTGTGCACAGGCTCTTATCGATGCTATTCCTGAGACAGTTAAACAGATCACAGTTCTTGACAGAACAAAAGAGCCAGGAGCTCAGGGCGAGCCTCTGTATCTTGATGTGGTTGCTGCACTTAAGAACAGCAAATTTGACGGCGTTAAGATCTTTACCGGACGTTATGGACTTGGTTCCAAAGATACAACACCGGCTCAGATCGTAGCTGTATATGACAATACTGAGAAAGAGAAATTTACTCTTGGTATCGTTGATGATGTTACAAACCTTTCCCTTGAGACAGGCGCTCCGCTTGTAACTACTCCAGAGGGAACAACAAACTGTAAGTTCTGGGGACTCGGTGCTGATGGTACTGTAGGTGCTAACAAGAACTCCATCAAGATCATCGGTGACAATACAGATATGTACGCTCAGGCATACTTTGATTATGACTCCAAGAAGTCCGGTGGTGTTACAATGTCCCACCTTCGTTTTGGTAAGAAACCGATCAAATCTACATACCTGATCCACAAAGCAAACTTTGTAGCCTGCCACAATCCGTCCTATGTTAATAAATATAACATGGTACAGGAGCTGGTTGACGGTGGTACATTCCTTCTGAACTGTGCTTGGGATATGGAAGGACTTGAGAAACATCTTCCAGGACAGGTGAAGGCATTCATCGCTAACCATGGTATCAAATTCTACACCATCGACGGTGTTAAGATCGGTATCGAGACTGGCATGGGACCAACACGTATCAACACAATCCTTCAGTCCGCATTCTTCAAACTTACCGGAATCATTCCGGAAGATCAGGCTATTGATTTGATGAAGGCTGCTGCTAAAGCAACATACGGACGTAAAGGTGATGATGTTGTTCAGAAGAACTGGGCTGCTATCGATGCTGGTGCTAAACAGGTTGTTGAGATCCAGGTTCCAGAAAGCTGGAAGAACGCTGCTGACGAAGGTCTGCACATGACTCATGCTACAGAGGGACGTCAGGAAGTTGTTGATTTCGTTAACAACATTCAGGCTAAAGTTAATGCACAGGAAGGTAACACACTGCCTGTATCTGCATTTAAAGATTATGTTGATGGTACCACACCATCTGGTGCAGCTGCATACGAGAAACGTGGTATCGCTGTAAATATTCCTGTATGGAATCCGGAAAACTGTATCCAGTGTAACAGATGTGCATATGTCTGCCCACACGCAGTTATCCGTCCGGTAGCTCTTACAGAGGAAGAGGCTGCTAAAGCTCCAGAAGGAATCAAAACATTACCAATGACTGGTATGAAAGAGTATCAGTTTACTATGACTGTATCCGCTCTTGACTGTACAGGATGTGGTTCCTGTGCAAATGTCTGCCCAGGTAAGAAAGGTGCGAAAGCCCTTGCTATGGAAAACCTTGAGGCAAACATGGGAGAGCAGAAATACTTTGATTATGGTGTAACTCTTCCGGTTAAAGAAGACGTTATCGCTAAATTCAAAGAGACAACTGTTAAGGGAAGCCAGTTCAAACAGCCACTTCTTGAGTTCTCAGGAGCTTGTGCTGGATGTGGTGAGACACCTTACGCAAAACTGATCACCCAGCTGTTTGGTGACAGAATGTACATTGCAAATGCTACAGGATGTTCCTCTATCTGGGGTAACTCTTCACCTTCTACACCATATACCGTAAATGCTAAGGGTCAGGGTCCTGCATGGGGCAACTCCTTATTCGAGGATAATGCTGAGTTTGGTTATGGTATGCTTCTTGCTCAGAAAGCTATCCGTGATGGCCTGAAAGCAAAAGTTGAAGATGTTGTAGCTAATGGAAATAACGACGATGTTAAAGCTGCTGGTCAGGAATGGCTGGATACTTTCGCATGTGGTGCTACCAATGGTGCAGCAACCGAGAAATTAGTTGCAGCTCTTGAGGCTTGCGGATGCGACAAAGCAAAAGACATCCTTGCACAGAAAGACTTCCTCGCTAAGAAATCCCAGTGGATCTTCGGTGGTGACGGATGGGCTTATGATATCGGATTCGGTGGTGTTGACCATGTTCTTGCAAGTGGACGTGATATCAACGTTATGGTATTCGATACAGAGGTTTATTCTAATACAGGTGGACAGTCTTCCAAGTCTACACCTACAGGTGCAATCGCACAGTTTGCAGCTGGTGGTAAAGAGACCAAGAAGAAAGATATGGCTTCTATCGCAATGAGCTATGGTTATGTATATGTTGCTCAGATTTCCATGGGTGCTGACTTCAACCAGGCAATCAAAGCTATTGCAGAGGCAGAGGCTTATCCGGGACCATCACTTATCATCGCATACGCTCCATGTATCAACCATGGTATCAAGAAGGGTATGTCCAAAGCTCAGACAGAGGAAGAGCTTGCTGTTAAGTGTGGATACTGGCATAACTTCCGCTTCAATCCAGCTGCTGAAGGAAACAAGTTCAGCCTTGATTCCAAAGCACCGGATATGACAGATTATCAGGAGTTCTTAAATGGTGAGGTTCGTTATAACTCCTTACAGCGTCAGAATCCTGAAAAAGCTGCAAGATTGTTCGCTAAGAACCAGTCTGAGGCTAAGGCAAGATATGAGTATCTGCAGAAGCTGATCACTCTGTACGGAACAGAGGAATAAGATTTATCCGCGGCAGGTCCGCATTATAAATATAGAGTATAAGCGTGTAGCGCTTATCGTGTCGTAGCGTAAAGTAAGCCTGCGATACCGTCTGAATAGCCGGTATTGCAGGCTTTTCTTGTTCTCTTGGTAAATGAAAGATAATATTCGGTTATATTTTGAATGGAAACAATAACCAAAAGGTTAATACTGAATAACTAAACGGGACTTCTGAATAAGATATTTATTTTATATAATAAAATTACGGAAAGATAGATGGCCATTTATCCCTAATAAAAGAGAACAGGAGAGAAAAAGAAAATGCTGGAACTTAACTGGAGTGATGTCATAAGCACTCTCACCCAGATCAAATGGTATCTGATTGCAATCGGGATTATTATAGGCGTTGCAATCATTGCTATGATTGCATGTTTAAAACTTGTAAAAACAAAGAAGTACATAATCCGTACCCAGGCTTTTGTGGCTATGGTAGTAGGCGTCACTATTGTTGTAAACCTGATTTGTACAGGACCTTTGTATACATTGCTTTCTCTTGCATCTGGTACAGGGGTATTGACTGAAGAAAGTATAACAACAGCCGAAAAACTGGCACAGGAAATAGCAGAAGAAGGAATTGTTCTTTTAAAAAACGAAAATCGTGCACTTCCTTTATCTGACAATAAGAATCTGAATGTATTTGGATGGGCTTCTACAAATCCCTGCTATGGTGGAACCGGTTCAGGAGCTTTGAATGACAATTACCACATTGTAAATCTTTTGGAGGGTCTGTCAAATGCAGGATTCAAAACCAATACAGAGCTTTCTGATTTTTATAAGAGTTACAGAGAAGATCGCCCGGTAATCGGAATGTTTGATCAGGACTGGACACTTCCGGAACCGCCGGTATCTGACTATTCAGACAGTCTTATAGAAGATGCAAAAGAGTTTTCACCAAATGCTGTGGTCGTGCTCACCCGTGCCGGTGGAGAGCAGACGGATCTTCCAAGAGATGTGTCTTCTGTAACTTATACGAATAACTCGGAAGATTATGAAGATTTTCCAGAAGGAACTCATTATCTGGAGCCAAGTCAGAGTGAAAAAGATATGATTGATCTTGTATGCCGGAATTTTGACAATGTTATTCTGGTTTACAACGGTGCAAATACAATGGAATTGAATGTTGCAGATCAATACGACCAGATCAAAAGCGTGATCTGGTGTCCTGGAACAGGCCAGAATGGATTTAATGCCTTAGGAGAAATACTTTCCGGAGATATCAACCCATCTGCGAAAACAGCAGATACCTTTGTGAAAGATCTGACAGTGGCTCCAAGCTGGAACAATTTTGGCGATTTTCAGTATGATAACATGGATGAGTTTAAAATCTCTGACAGTGATCCATATGTACCTGGAACCGTACCACATTTTGTAAATTATACAGAGGGCATTTATGTGGGATATAAGTTTTATGAAACGGCATCCCGGGAAGGTCTGTTTGATTATAATGATGCAGTTCAGTATCCGTTTGGCTATGGCCTTAGTTATACAACCTTTGAACAGAAAATGGATCAATTGAAACAGATGAAAATGGAAATATCAGTTTCGATGTTAATGTGACAAACACAGGTGATGTGGCAGGCAAAGATGTTGTGGAAGTATACTACAATCCTCCATATATCAATGGAGGAATCGAAAAAGCTTCTGCTAATCTGATTGCTTATGAAAAAACAGATTTGCTGGAGCCAGGCGCTTCTCAGAAGGTAACCATTTCCTTTACCGCTGAAGATATGGCGTCTTATGATGAAAGCGGAAATGGACATTATGTCCTGGAGGCTGGAAATTACGAAATTTCTATTAATTCTGATTCTCATAATCAGATTGATTCCCAGATATACAGAGTAACGGATGATATTGTTTATGATGAAAATAGTTCCAGATCTACCGATAAGGCTGCTGCAAAAAATCAGTTTGATTTTGCAAGAGGAAACCTGACCTATCTGTCAAGAGAAGATGGCTTTGCAAACTATAGAGAAGCTTTGGCTGCACCGACTACTTATAGTATGCCTGATGATGACAAGGTTATGTTTGTAAATAACTCGAACTTTGAGCCAGAGGAAGACACCAGTGTAACCATGCCGACAACTGGGGCTAAGAATGATATTACTATTCTGGAGCTTCGCGGCGCTGATTATGATGATGAAAAATGGAATGATCTTCTTGACAATCTTACGATTGACGAGATGGTTGACATGATTGCTCTTGGTGGGTATCAGACTGCACCTGCGAAGAGTATCGATAAAATCGCTACTACAGATTTGGATGGTCCGGCTTCTTTGAATAACAACTTTACAGGTGTTGGTTCTATTGGCTTCCCGGCTGAAGTTATGCTGGCAAACAGCTGGAATGTAGAACTGGCATATGAATTTGGAGAAACTATTGGCATGATGGCAGATGATATGAATGTATCTGGATGGTATGCGCCGGCAATGAATATTCACCGCTCTGCATTTGGCGGACGTGATTTCGAGTATTATTCAGAAGATCCGCTCCTTTCTGGAAAATTTGCAGCAAATGCAGTAGAAGGTGCAAAAAGCAGAGGAGTCTATGCATATATCAAGCATTTTGCACTGAATGACCAGGAAACAAACCGTTGGGAAATGATTTGTGTATGGGCAAATGAGCAGGCAATCCGTGAACTTTATCTGAAACCATTTGAGATTGCAGTAAAAGAAGGCGGGGCAACTGCACTTATGTCTTCTTACAACTATATTGGTACACAATGGGCGGGGTCTAGTGCGCCTCTTCTGATTAATGTGCTCAGAAACGAGTGGGGATTCAAAGGAGCTGTCATTACAGATTATTTCGCAGATTTCGGATATATGGATGCTACCCGTTCTATTTACAATGGCGGTTCAAGCTGTCTGATCAACCGTGATGTAACTACGAACTATATTACCGATACTAAAAATCCGGTAACCGTTTCCCATATGCGTGATGCATGCCACGACATTCTTTATACAGCTGTAAACAGTCGGGGATTTGAGGAAGAGAATCTGACTTCAGGACCAATGATCTGGCAGATCATTCTTGTTGTAGTTGATGTCGTACTCGCAGTATTACTGATTCTCTTTGAAGTATTTATAGTGCGTAATGGGTACAAAAAACGTAAAAGCATGGTAATAAAGGTGTCTGAAGCTACACAAGGGGAAAGTAACGAATAACAAATAAGGCTATATAACATATCTCCATAAAAAGGCGCGTGAAAAATGAATTTTCATTTTTTATGCGCCTTTGCGATATTATAAAAACAAAATGCACAAAAAATATAAACTTTTTTGTAAAAAATGCTTGACGATTCCTTGCGACAGTGGTATAGTAAACAAGCTGTCACAAGGAATTGCTTCTGAAACACTGAAAAATAAAACAGTTTTCAGAAAATTTAAATTAACTATTGACAATCGACTGAACTTATGATAAAGTAACCAAGTCGCTTGAACAGAACGACAGAAACAAACAACTTTAGATATGATCTTGAGAAACTCAAAAACTTTTGAAAAAAGTTCTTGACAAGCCTTGAAAGATATGATAAAGTAAACAAGCTGTCGCAAAGAGATGACAGCGAACAACCTTGATAACTAAACAGTGAAACACATACGATTCTCGAAAATTTCTTTATACAATTCA
>NZ_JBQKCL010000014.1:0-117699 GCF_052122375.1 Blautia sp. HCP3S3_H10_2 | reverse complement strand
AAATTTTCTTCCGAAGCACTCGGCCAATCACAAGGAACTGGTTTAAGGTATCTTCATCCATACGGCTAAAGAATCTCGATACCGTAGGCTGTGATGCGAGGGCGTTTTTTTTCAAGTACAGACTTGAATACTGGATCATTGGTAAGTTCATCGGAAGCATCATCTTCGAAATAACCGGCAATGATCATATATATCATCTGGAGCAGATTTTCCTGATCCGTGTGATATCTGAATAATGCAGGATCATTGGTCTTGAAAGTTTTGTCTAAAAGCTTATCAATACCAAGCTTGCTTATGAATTCTTTGATAAGAAGCAGACCTGCATCGGAGGAGAGATCTCCTCCATCAAAATTTATTTTAATCTGTCTATTGCTTTTTAAGGCTAAGGTGTTTACAATACTCATAAAGGGCTCCTTTGTTTGGGATTGTTAAGACTTTGAACACCTTAATTTTACCACAAATGGATGCTCTTTTTTCATTCACTTGATAGGTGAAAAGCAATATTCAGCAAAATACAGTAACTATATGGCTTTCAGCCACTTTCACGGCTGTGCCGTGAATAATATAGGCTTAGTCTCAAATTTCCTCTTACACTTGGAAATTTCACCATTATATTCAGTATTTTACTTATTGTATTGCAAATCGCAATTTTGAGAAAGAACTTCAAAATAGAAAATATTTTGCAGATACCAGTTTCCATTGCATTTGGATACTTTATTGACCTTACCATGTATCTGTTTTTCTGGGTAAAACCAGGAAATTATGTGATGAAACTGATCGCTCTTCTGGCAGGATGTATTGTACTTGGATTCGGTGTATATCTGGAAGTATTGGCAGATGTGGTTATGCTTCCCGGAGAATCTTTTGTCCGCGCCATTGTCCAGACCTGGCACACCAATTTTGGAACAACGAAAATTATTTTCGACTCCTCCATGACCGTTATTGCAGGAATCCTCTCATTTATATTCTGGGGAAAACTGAACGGAGTTCGTGAGGGAACCATCATCGCTGCCCTGCTGGTAGGCTTTATTGCAAGAACGTTTGGAAAACATCTGGAATTTGTGAAACCATATATTTTCCCGGAAGAATATGGGGAAAAGAATGTTGAGAAACAGAGCACAAATGAAAGTGTACAGCATAAAAATGAAAATACACCGCAGAAAAACGTGATTGTAATTGGCAGACAGTATGGATCTGGTGGACATGACATTGGAAAAATGCTGGCAGAGCATCTTGGATATGCATTCTATGACCAGGAAATTATCAAAATGGCAGCAGGAACTACTGGTATGACACCGGAATTTATAGAGAAAAAAGAAGAATCTATGACCAACAGTCTGATCTATGACCTGGTAAACCAGGTATATCAGTATGGAAATGAGAAAGAGGAAGCACCGAAAGATAAGATTTTCGAGGCAGAATCCAAGGTAATAAAGGAACTGGCAGAAAAAGGAAATTGTGTTATTATTGGCAGATGCTCTGATAATATCCTGCGGGATAACAGCCGTGTATTAAAAGTATTTTTCACAGCACCTATGGAAAGCAGAATCCAACGTGTGACAAGCCGTCTTGGCATGAATCGCAAAGACGCTCAGCGCAAAATCCAGCGCGAAGATAAACGCCGTGCCGACAACTATCGCTATTACACCGGCCGTATCTGGGGTGCAGCAGCAAATTTCGATATTACTTTAAATACCAAGCTGGGAGCGGAGTACATTATGAAATGTGTTGAGAATGCATTATAAAAAAGAATTTTAACAAAATTAGCACTCACCTCTTGACAGTGCTAACAACTCGTGCTATATTAATACACGTAATAAGATATTACTTATACAAGCGCAGCCCCTGCGAGTTACTTTTTTAAAGAGCCGCGGTAGCTGCGCTTTATAATAATAGAAAGGGTGCCTGTTCACACAGACATCCGGATTAGAAAGCTGAAGGAGGAGAGCCTATGAATATCAGCAAATTTACGCAGAAATCCGTACAGGCCGTTCAGGATCTGGAGAAAGTTGCTTACGAATATGGCAACCAGGAGATTGAACAGGAACATCTGTTATATACCCTCCTGACCCAGGAAGACAGCCTGATTCTCAAATTGATCGAGAAAATGGAAATTAATAAAGAATATTTTCTGAACACCGTGAAGAATGCACTGGATGCAAAAGTAAAGGTATCCGGCGGCGAGCTCAGGTTCGGACAATATCTGAATAAGGCACTTGTAAATGCAGAAGACGAAGCCAAGGCAATGGGAGATGAGTACGTTTCCGTAGAGCATCTTTTCCTGGCACTTCTGAAATATCCAAGCCCCAGCATGAAGAAAATCTGGAATGAGTTTGGCATCACCAGGGAGCGCTTTTTACAGGCACTTTCCACTGTACGTGGAAACCAGCGTGTGGTAAGCGATAACCCGGAAGCTACTTATGATACCTTAAATAAATATGGTGAGGATCTTGTGGAGAAGGCCAGAAGCCAGAAGCTGGATCCGGTAATCGGACGAGACAGCGAGATCCGGAACGTGATCCGTATTCTTTCCCGTAAGACAAAGAACAATCCGGTTCTGATCGGTGAGCCTGGTGTTGGTAAAACAGCAGCAGTAGAAGGTCTTGCACAGCGAATCGTAGCCGGAGATGTTCCAGAAACCCTGAAAGATAAAAAAATCTTTGCACTGGATATGGGTGCACTGGTAGCAGGCGCCAAATACCGTGGTGAATTCGAGGAACGTCTGAAAGCCGTTCTGGAAGAAGTAAAGAAAAGCGAAGGTCAGATCATTCTGTTTATTGATGAACTTCATCTGATCGTGGGTGCAGGTAAGACAGACGGTGCTATGGATGCCAGCAATATGTTAAAGCCTATGCTTGCCCGTGGCGAGCTTCACTGCATTGGTGCAACCACATTGGATGAGTATCGCCAGTATATTGAGAAGGATGCGGCCCTGGAACGTCGTTTCCAGCCGGTTATGGTAGATGAGCCATCTGTTGAAGATACAATCGCTATCCTTCGTGGACTGCGAGAGCGCTACGAGGTATTCCATGGTGTTAAGATCACAGACAGTGCCCTTGTTGCAGCTGCAACCCTTTCTCACCGTTATATCACAGACCGTTTCCTTCCAGATAAAGCAATTGACCTGGTAGATGAGGCTTGTGCGTTGATCAAAACAGAGCTGGATTCCATGCCTACCGAGCTGGATGAACAGCGCCGTAAGATCGACCAGATGAAAATGGAAGAGTTATCTCTGAAAAAAGAGACAGATAACCTGAGTAAGGAGCGTCTGGAAGAGCTTCAGAAAGAGCTTGCAGAGCTGCAGGATTCTTTCAATACCCAGAAAGCACAATGGGAAAATGAGAAACATTCTGTGGAGAAGCTGCAGAAGCTTCGTGAACAGATTGAAGATATGAATAAGCAGATCCAGATTGCAAGACAGAATTATGATCTGGAAAAAGCTTCCGAATTGCAGTATGGCGAGCTCCCGAAGTTACAGCAGCAGCTGGAAATAGAGGAGCGCAACACCAAGGAAAGTGACAGAAGCCTTGTGCATGAAGTGGTAACTGACGATGAGATTGCCCGAATCATTTCCCGTTGGACCGGTATTCCGGTAGCCAGACTGACAGAGGGAGAGCGTGCAAAGCTGCTCCATCTGGAAGATGAGCTTCACAAACGTGTTATCGGCCAGGATGAGGGTGTGCGCCGTGTAACAGATGCCATCCTTCGTTCCAAAGCAGGAATTAAAGACCCTACCAAACCAATTGGTTCCTTCTTATTCCTTGGACCTACAGGTGTTGGTAAAACAGAGCTTGCCAAGACCCTTGCCCAGACTCTTTTCGATGATGAACAGAATATGGTCCGTATCGATATGAGCGAGTACATGGAGAAATATTCTGTATCCAGACTGATCGGAGCGCCTCCGGGATATGTAGGATATGAAGAAGGCGGACAGCTGACAGAGGCAGTGCGCCGGAAACCATACAGTGTTGTTTTGTTTGATGAGATTGAGAAGGCACATCCGGATGTATTTAATGTATTGCTTCAGGTACTGGATGATGGCCGTATCACTGATTCCCAGGGCAGGACTGTAGATTTTAAGAATACCATACTGATCATGACTTCCAACATTGGATCTCCATATCTGCTGGATGGAATTGATGAAAATGGTGAGATCAAAGAAGAGGCTCAGAAAGAGGTTATGGACGATCTTCGTGGACACTTCCGTCCGGAGTTTTTGAACCGTCTGGATGAGATCATTATGTTCAAGCCGTTGACAAAAGACAATATCGGTAGTATCGTTGATCTGATGGTAAAAGAGCTGAATGACCGTCTGGCTGACCAGGAGCTTTCCCTGGAACTGACAGATGCAGCTAAGAAGGATGTGATCGACAATGGTTACGATCCTGTTTATGGTGCAAGACCGCTGAAACGTTACCTTCAGAAATATGTGGAGACACTTACTGCACGTAAGATCCTTTCCGGAGAGGTTCACACCGGCGATACTCTGGTGCTGGATCTGGAAAATGGAGACTATGTAGTAAAAGTAAAATAAAAATTACTGCGAAGCCAGTAAAAAGCAAAGGAGAACCAATCTTATGATACCAAAAGATCCTATGATTCTGCTCAGTTATGTGAACACCCAGTTACGGGATTACTATGATTCCCTGGAGGCCTTGTGCACCTGCCGTGGTCTTAATAAAGAATCTCTGCTGGATAAAATGGATTCTATTGATTATCATTACGATGAGGGAACCAATCAGTTTATTTAAAGAAGAAGCTGTGTGAAAGAATGCTTTGAAAGGCTGGATGCCGCCTGTGAAGTCTGTGAAAAACAGAGTTCCAGGCGGCATTTTTTTGAATGGAAATATTTAGCTTAACAAAGCTTTCTTTCCACTAAAACAGAAAAATAAATCTTAAAACTTTATAAACTGCACAAAAAACACTTGCAATTTTTGTAATAAAGTGTAAACTATAAAATTAGTCGGCTAACTAAATGAACGGAATTGTCAAATACAGGCAATATAAAAAATGCAGGAACTGGATAACAGAAGGGAAAATTGTTATCCAGACAGAGAAAAGCCGGAAAATAAGAAACAGACAGCGAGTGAGGTGAGAACTTGGAAAATGACAACGGAAGCAGTATTCAGCGCATGATGATGGAAATCAGCCGGATGTATATGGAGAAATGCTTTGGTAAGCTGAAAAATCTGGGAATCCATCCACGTCAGATGCCGATCCTGGCAGTTTTGTGGAGAGGGGACGGGTGCAGCCAGAAGGAACTTGCAAAGGAATTGGGAGTGAAGCCGCCTACCGTTACAGTAAGCATACAGCGACTGGAGAAAGCAGGTATCATCATCCGTAAGCAGGATGAGAAGGACCAGCGGGTGAGCAGGATCTATCTTTCAGAGGAAGGCCGTTCCATTATTAAAGAAGGAATGCGCATGGCAAAAGAAGGGGAACAGCAGCTTCTTGCCGGATTTTCTGAAAGCGAGCTGTGTCTGATGCGGCGATTCTGCGTCCAGATCAAGGAGAACATCAAGGCAATGCCAGGGCCGGATATATCCCCAGATGATTTGCCATTGAAGCATTTTTGCCATAGAGAAAACAAAAATAAAATTTAACGAAAGGACAACAAAGCATGATTAAATTAATGAAGTATCTGAAAAAATCAGCAGGCTACATCGTCCTGATCATTGGACTGCTGTTTTTACAGGCTTACTGCGATCTGTCTTTGCCGGACTATACGTCCAAGATCATCAACGTAGGTATCCAGCAGGGCGGTATTCCGGATGGTGTTCCGGAGAAATTAAGAGAGAGCACCATGGAGAGCCTGAAGGTGTTTATGGACGAAGCTACAGCCAAAGAGGTCCAGGAAGATTATGTCCTGGATGGCGATACTTATGAACTGAAGGAGGAGATCACAGGGGATAAACGTGACCAGTTAAATGACCTGTTGTGCAAACCACTGATGATGTATACTTCTTTTACTTCCGGCAGCGAAGAAAGCCAGCAGATGCTTTCCAAAATGCAGATACCGGAAGGTACAGATCCTATGCAGGTTCTGGCTGCCATGCCGGCTGAGGCGAAGCAGCAGATGTTAGAAGCAGTAGATGAGAAGCTTTCCGATATGCCGGAATCCATTCTTACCCAGGCTGCCGTAAGCGGCGTAAAGGCAGAATATGAAGCCATGGGTGAGGATCTGGATGCCATCCAGATGAATTACATCAAAACATCCGGAATCCGTATGGTCCTGATGGCATTGGTGATCATGCTGGCAGCTGTCTGTGTCACTTTCCTTTCTGCAAGAGTGGCAGCAGCCCTTGGACATGACCTGAGAGACAATGTATACCGCAAGGTCATCCATTTCTCCAGCAATGAATATCACAAGTTTTCCACAGCATCCCTGATCACCCGAAGTACCAATGATGTGCAGCAGGTACAGCAGGTGATGACGATGATGTTCCGAATCGTTCTGTATGCTCCGATCCTGGGTATTGGTGGCGTGATCAAAGTACTCCAGACCGATTCTTCTATGACCTGGATTCTTGCAGTGGCAGTGGTGCTGATTCTTCTTGTGATCCTGGTATTGTTCCAGATCGCAATGCCGAAATTTACCAGGCTGCAGACCCTGATCGACCGCCTGAACCTGGTAACCAGGGAAATTCTTACCGGTATCCCGGTTATCCGTGCTTTCAGCCGTGAGAAACATGAAGAAGAGCGTTTTGAAAAAGCAAATGCAGACCTTACAAAGACCAACCTGTTTGTAAACCGCTGTATGACCTTTATGATGCCGATCATGATGCTGATCATGAACGGGGTATCTGTTGCGATTATTTATTTCGGTGCACATGGGGTTGATAATGGAACCATGCAGGTTGGAAATATGATGGCATTTATCCAGTATGCAATGCAGATCATTATGTCCTTCCTGATGATCACAGCGATTTCCATTATGCTTCCAAGAGCAAATGTTGCAGCAGGACGTATCTGTGAGGTTCTGGAAATGCAGACCTCTGTAAATGATCCGGAGGAACCGGTAAGACCAGACTCCAGTGAAAAAGGAACCGTAGAATTCGACCATGTAAGCTTCGCTTATCCGGAAGCAGGAGAAAACGTAATCAACGATATTACCTTTAAAGCCCAAAAAGGCCAGACCGTTGCAATCATCGGAAGTACCGGAAGCGGAAAGAGTACCCTGATCAACCTGATCCCAAGATTTTATGATGTGACAAAAGGCTGTGTGAAGGTAGATGGAGTGGATGTCCGCGACATGACACAGCATGAGCTTCGTGAACGTCTGGGATATGTTCCACAGAAAGGAGTATTGTTCTCGGGAACTATTGATTCCAATATCCGTTATGGAAAGCCTGATATTTCAGGCGATGAGGTGAAGCTGGCAGCAGAAATTGCCCAGTCGGATGATTTCATCGAGGCGAAACCGGAAGGCTACAATGCACCGATCTCCCAGGGCGGAACCAATGTATCCGGTGGACAGAAACAGCGTCTTTCCATTGCAAGAGCCATTGCCAAGAAACCGGAAATCCTGATCTTTGATGACAGTTTTTCCGCACTGGACTTTAAGACGGACAGTAAACTTCGTCAGGCCTTAAAAGAAAAGACAAAAGACATTACAACCATTATTGTGGCACAGCGTATCAGCACCATCCTGAATGCAGACCAGATCATTGTACTGGATGATGGAAATATGGCAGGAATCGGTACCCACAAGGAACTGATGAAGAATTGTGAGGTTTACCGTCAGATCGCAATGTCACAGCTTTCAGAGGAGGAATTAGCATGAGTGATAACAAAGCCAGAGGCCCTATGATGGGCGGACGCCGGAGCCGTGCAATGAACTCCGGGGAAAAAGCAAAGGACTTTAAAGGAGCGATGAAACGTCTGTTCCAGTATATGGAGCGTTATAAATTCCGTTTTGTCCTGATGTTTATCTTTGCAATTGCAGGAACTGTTTTTAATATTGTAGGTCCTAAAATCCTTGGAAAAGCAACCACCGAGCTTTTTAATGGCCTGGTAGCCAAGGTAAACGGTACGGGAAGCATTGACTTTGGAAAGATCGGATATATCCTTTTATGGACCCTTGGACTGTATCTGGCAAGCGCCTGCTTCTCCTTTATCCAGGGATATGTGATGACAGGAATTTCCAATGATGTTACCTATAACCTCAGGAAAGATATTTCGAAGAAATTCAGCCGTCTTCCTATGAATTATTATGAGAGCCGGACAAATGGAGAAATCCTTTCCCGTGTAACCAATGATGTAGATACCCTTCAGATGAGTCTGAACCAGAGTATTACCCAGCTGATCACATCTGTTACCACTCTGGTGGGTGTATTTATCATGATGCTCTCCATCAATGTATGGATGACACTGGCAGCCCTTCTGATCCTGCCTTTGTCCATGATCATTATCAATTTTGTTATGAAACACTCCCAGAAGTATTTCCAGGCACAGCAGAAATATCTGGGAGAGGTAAACGGCCAGATCGAAGAGAACTACGGCGGCCACAATGTAGTAAAAGTATTTAATAAAGAAGAGGACGTAGTAGCAGAGTTCGAGAAAGATAACCAGAAGCTTTACGAATCTGCATGGAAATCCCAGTTCTTCTCCGGAATCATGATGCCGGTCATGCAGTTTGTTGGAAACCTTGGCTATGTTATGGTAGCCCTTCTTGGAGGCTGGTTTACCATTAAAGGTTCTATCGAAGTCGGTGATATCCAGTCCTTTTTCCAGTACATCCGTAACTTTACCCAGCCGATCCAGCAGATTGCACAGGTAACCAACCTGCTTCAGTCCTCAGCAGCTGCTTCCGAGCGAGTATTTGAATTCCTGGATGAAGCAGAAGAGGAGACCATAAAAGAAAATGCAGTTTCCATCAATGGTCTGAACGGAAATGTGGAATTTGATCATGTAAACTTTGGATATAATCCGGATAAGATCATTATCCACGATTTCTCTGCCAAGGTAAAAGATGGACAGAAGATTGCCATTGTAGGACCTACCGGTGCCGGAAAAACCACCATGGTCAAGCTGCTTATGCGGTTCTATGATGTAAACAGTGGTTCCATCAGGGTTGATGGTCATGATGTAAAGGATTTCAACAGAAGTGAGCTTCACGAGATGTTTGGAATGGTTCTTCAGGATACCTGGCTGTTCTCCGGAACCATTATGGAAAATATCCGTTACGGAAGACTGGATGCTACTGATGAAGAGGTGATCGCAGCTGCGAAGGCAGCCCATATTCACAACTTTATCATGCAGCAGCCTGGCGGATATAACATGGTCCTGGATGAAGAGACTAGCAATGTTTCCCAGGGACAGAAACAGCTTCTCACCATTGCAAGAGCTATTCTTGCAGACAATAAGATCCTGATCCTGGATGAGGCAACCTCCTCTGTTGATACCAGAACAGAGGTACAGATCCAGAAAGCCATGGACAACCTGATGAAGGGAAGAACAAGCTTTGTGATCGCCCACAGACTTTCTACGATCAAGGATGCAGATCTGATCCTGGTAATGAAAGATGGTGATATCATCGAGCAGGGCAACCATGAGGAACTGCTTGCAAAGAAAGGCTTCTATGCTGATCTTTACAACAGCCAGTTTGACAAGACACAGAGTGCATAACTAAACGGACATGTCTGTTGCACAGGCCTTTCATAGTAAACGGATATGTCTGCTTACGCAGACATCACCATGAATGAAAGTCGATTGTTCCGCGCCCCTTGGCGCTCCCACAATCAACCACTGTATTCGTAATCCGGGCTATCGCCCTACTTACGCATACAGTCTAGCCTGTGCGATATCCATAAATCCACCATGCAAGCATGGTGAATTCATGGCTGCCGCACAGAACTTTCATAGTAAATAAAACAGCAGTTTTTATGTAGCTGGCAGGAAACCATATCTGGTCAGTAACATGGAAAACTGCTGTTTTTCTATCTATACTTTTCCAAAAAGATAATGTATAATGGAGCAAAGTTTCTGCCAGAATTTAAATGCGCGGTGCAGATTATGGCAAAAAAGACAGGACTTGTTTTTGACCGGAAAAGGAGCATATGAAATGACATTTGATAATAAAGACGGAAGCATATTTCTGGAATATGTTACAGAGAAGCTGAAAACCAGGATCGCCCGTATCAGTGAGTCTATCCTGGAAGGCCAGAAGGACATTGAGGGAATGCACGAATACTACTGGGAAAATTATACCGAGATGGACCAGTATGGCTACGAAAATTTTGACAACCAGCAGGCGCTTCTGCATCAGATCAATGCCAACGAGCAGCAGATTCATTTACGAAAAAGATTTCGGAAAATGCTGGATTCCCCATTCTTTGGACGAGTGGATTTCGTTTTTGAAGGAGAAGAGGAACCGGAAATTTTTTATATCGGAATCGGAAACTTCGCTGAGGAAGCAGGACATACACCGCTTATTTATGACTGGCGTGCCCCGGTCAGCGGTCTTTTCTACGATTATGACAAAGGGCCGGCCTCCTATGAAGCTCCACTTGGAACCATAAGCGGTGAGATCGCATCCAAATGGCAGTACAAGATAAGAAACGGCCGCATGGTTTATCAGTTTGAAAGCGATGTCAAGATTGATGATGAGATCCTGATGGCAGAGCTGGGAAGCGGCGGAAGTACGGCATTGAAAAATATTGTCCGCACCATCCAGAAGGAGCAGAATGCCATTATCCGGAATACGAAGGACAAGATCATGGTGATCCAGGGCGCGGCAGGCAGCGGCAAGACCTCCATTGCCCTGCACAGAATCGCATATCTTCTGTACCACGACCGTCAGAATCTGAAATCCTCCAATATTCTGATCCTGTCACCGAACAGTATCTTTTCCGATTATATTTCCCATATTCTCCCGGAGCTGGGGGAAGAGAACATTAAGGAAATGAGCTTTGATCTTTTTGCATACAGACAGCTGAAGGATGTGGTATCTGACTGTGAAGACCGGTATGACCAGATTGAGAGAAGCCTGAATTTCCCTGAAATGCCTTCTCTTTATAAGGAAAAGCAGTCAAAGGAATTCTTGAACCAGATGGAGGGGTATCTTACCTCTCTGGAGGATGAGCTGATGAATTTCCATGATGTGGAATATAAGAATTTTACCAGAAAAGAAGAGGACATTATTGAGCTTTTCTATTTTAAATTCCAGGATATTCCCCTGCTTTCCCGTATGGAGGCAGTGGCAGAGAATTTTATTGATGAGGTGGAGACACTTCGCGATAATGATATGGACGAAGAAGAACGTGCTCTTGTGATGGAGAAATTTATGGACATGTACGAGACGCGGGATCTTTATGTGATCTACAGCCGTTTTCTTTCAAGCTGCGGCTATCCGGAACTTTCCCATGTGCAGATCGGAGAGCGCAGACTTCGCTATGAAGATGTTTACCCGGTGCTTTATATGAAATACCGTCTGCTTCGTCAGACCAGCCATAACGGAATCAAGCATCTGGTAGTGGACGAGATGCAGGATTATTCCAGGCTTCAGTATCTGATCATCAAAATGATGTTCCCATGCCGTATGACCATTCTGGGGGACAAAGCACAGACCATGGAGGATGAGACCCAGGATGTGCTTGGCTTTTTGCCGAAGATTTTTGGCAAAGAGATCCGCAGGATCATTATGAATAAAAGCTACCGGAATACCGTAGAGATTGCTTCTTATGCAAACCGGCTGGCTGGAATCACAGACATGGAACTGTTTGAACGGCATGGAGAACCTGTGGAAGAACTGGCATTTGAATCTGTAGAAAAAACGCCAGGCGAGAAGAAAGACGGGATGGAAGCAGCACTGGAGGAAGTGGTAAAGAAGCTTCAGCTTGGAGAAGAGCAGTTTGAAACAGCTGCTGTCGTGCTCCGTACAGAGTCTGAGGCGAAAAAGGCAGCACACATTTTGAAGGAAAAACTGGAACATACCGGATTTGATACAGAGAACCGCTTCTCTTATCTGCACCGGGACAGCACCAGCTTCTGCAAAGGGCTTACCGTTACCACCTTTTATCTTGCAAAAGGTCTGGAATTTGACCAGGTATTTTCCCTGTTTCCAAAGGCAGACCAGAGTGCACTTGCAAGGCAGGGACGTTATATTGCAGCTACCCGTGCACTTCACAAGCTGCATATGTATGAATATGGGGACTAAAGGATAATAAATTTTACAAAAGTATGACATCCCTGGATTAAAATATGAAGGAATGTAAAATACACATAGTCATTAATGTATAAAAAATCCAGTTATTGTTCACAATAATTTTAAATTCCATGAAGGTAAATCCATTGACAGGGCTGTAATAAAATTGTAAAATGTAGCCCGGGGAATATGTTTCTAATGAGAAAAGTTCCCGTTAATATTGAAATACAATAGATGGATTTTTGATTCATTTGAAAGAGAAATTAAGGAGGATACCATGAAATATAAGAAGATTTTAGCAATCTTAACCATAGCAGCAAGCGTTTCTGTTGCAGCGGCGGGCTGTAGTTTTGGGGGAGGCGAACCAGAGGAGCAGGTAGTTGTAGATGTGACACCGACCCCGGAACCAACATCCACACCGACCCCTGAGCCGACCATCGCACCGAATGTGCAGGACAGCACCTACACATCAAGTAATGGTGCTGTATCCATCAAGCTTCCGGATGCCACCTGGGCCAATAAGGCAGATGAAGCGGATATGCTCAGCTTTGAGTCACCGGAGCAGGGTAAGATCCTGATCCTTCATGGACAGGGTGAGGAGGATATGGCTTCTGCTATGCTTCCGGACACACAGGATCTGGCAGCTGCACTTGAGCAGGCTTCTGATCTTACAGAGGGAACGGACTTCGAGATTCAGGATTATACTTCTAATGACGTAGAAGGCGTCGGGGTTTATTCTTATACAGTGAAATACACGGATACCACCAAGAGTGGTGGTTACACCTATGCAATCCATAAAATTTATAAGAGCGCAGATGAGTACTATAATATCTGTGGATCTGTAGTTGATGATGCTTCCTATTCCGGCATTAAGGCAGCCGTTGATTCCTTTGGAATTCTTGGAGATTCCACACTGAAAGCAGCTGCACCAGCACAGGCTGCATCCGACACAGCAACAGATAGCCAGAATAATGGAACCACAGACGGAACTACGGATGGTGCCACAGATGGAACCACAGCGGGAACTACAGATGGAGCTGCTTCTGGTACTACGGACAGTACACAGACAGGGGATTCTGGTTCTTCCTATGATGACGGAAGTGGGGACGGATACATCAGCAATTCCGCTGGCTTTAGTCAGGAACAGTTAAGAGATACCAATCAGACAAGAACCATTTACCGTAATTCTGACGGACATCCGCTTGTAATTACCCCGGATGGAAATGGAAACTGGGTAGACTTTGATGGCAATACCTATCGTTTCGTAAACAATGAGGATGTTTATGACCAGAACGATGTAGATTATTACTGGCATGGCGAAGGCGCAGATGTATATTATATGCCTGTAGAATAATAAGATTGATGGACTTACACGGACACAGCTACCCGGCCAGGATGGCTGTGTCCGGTTACTGTTCCGGAGTTTGTCAAAGGCATGCTTTTTTGGAAAAGGTAACCAGGTCTGTAACGTTTGGAGGAAATATGGATAATTTTCAGGCATATGGCGAATTTGCCAGAGTGTATGATATGTTCCAGGATAATGTGGATTACGAAGCCTGGGGAAAATGGCTGAAACAGCAGCTTCATGGGCAGGGAATCACAGATGGGCTGGTTCTGGATCTGGGATGCGGTACAGGGACTATGACAGAGATTCTGGCAGAGGCCGGCTACGATATGATCGGAGTTGACAATTCAGAGGAAATGCTTGCAGAGGCTATGGAGAAGCGGGTAGAATCAGGTCATGATATTCTCTATCTTCTCCAGGATATGCAGGAGTTTGAATTATACGGGACCGTACGTGCAATAGTAAGTGTGTGTGACAGTCTGAACTACATAACAGAAGAAGAGGAACTGGAGCATGTGTTTGCCCTGGTGAATAACTATCTGGATCCACAGGGAATCTTTCTGTTTGATATGAACACCATTTACAAATACCAGACTATGATCGGGGACACCACCATAGCAGAAAACAGGGATGAGGGAAGCTTTATCTGGGAGAACAGCTATGATGAGGAAACCGGGATCAATACTTATGAGCTGGCTCTTTTTATCCCAAGAGAAGACGGGCTTTATGAGAAAACAGAGGAAATCCATTACCAGAGGGCTTATTCCCTGGAGAAGATCAAAGAGCTTCTAAAGAAGGCTGGCCTGGAATTGCTGGCTGTGTATGACGCTTATACCATGGAGCCGCCGAAAAAAGAAAGCGGCAGACTCACTTTTGTAGCACGTGAGCATGGTAAATTGAGTCTATAGAGTAAAAGCTATTTTAACCATAATTAAGATTGGAGAAGAAACAATACATGAATGATTATATAATCCGTGCCACTGCAGCGAATGACCAGATCCGCGCATTTGCGGCAGTAACCACCCAGATGGTGGAGGAAGCAAGAGAACATCATAATACAAGTCCGGTAGCCACAGCTGCACTTGGCAGGCTTCTGAGCGCAGGAGCCATGATGGGCTCCATGATGAAGGGAGAGAAGGATGTTCTCACTCTTCAGATCAAAGCAGGCGGTCCCCTTCAGGGAATTACAGTGACAGCAGATTCCCAGGGAAATGTAAAAGGTTATGTGGGAAATCCGGATGTGTGTATTCCGGCGAATTCCAAAGGAAAACTGGATGTGGCAGGTGCTGTAGGACCGGGCTTTCTGACGGTAATCAAGGACATGGGACTGAAAGAGCCATACAGTGGACAGGTTATGCTTCAGACCTGCGAGATCGCAGAAGACCTTACCTACTATTTTGCAACAAGTGAGCAGGTACCATCTGCAGTTGGTCTTGGTGTTCTGATGAATAAGAATAATACCGTACGTCAGGCTGGCGGCTTTATTGTACAGCTTATGCCTTTTGCAGAGGAAGAAGTGATTTCCAGACTGGAGCAGAATGTACAGAAGATCAATTCTGTTACCAACCTTCTGGAAGAAGGACACACTCCGGAGAGCCTGCTTGAAAAAGTTCTGGAAGGTTTCGATGTACAGATCAATGAGAAGATGGATACCAGATTCCATTGCAATTGTTCTAAAGAGCGGGTAGAGAAAGCACTGATCAGTATCGGAAGAAAAGAGTTAAACGAGATGATCCAGGAAGGCAAGCCCATTGAGATGAACTGTCATTTCTGCAATACAAATTATACATTTACAGTAGAAGAACTGAAAGAGATTCTGAGAAAGTGCAAATAAATTGCTTCTGGAAGATTGCTGGGAACGTCAGAAACAGTAACCCTGGAATTTCTGTAATGGTTATATAAGAGAAATGATGAAAAGAGAGGATCGGGAGATGAATCAGGGATTTATTAAAGTAGCGGCAGGAACGCCGCAGGTTACAGTTGCAGACTGCAAGGCCAACACGGAGGCAATTCTGGAGCTGATTCATGAAATGGAAGAACAGCATGCCAAGATCATGGTACTTCCGGAGCTTTGTATCACAGGATACACCTGTCAGGATCTTTTCCTTCAGAGAAGACTGCTGGACCGTGCATGGGAGAGCCTTCTGGATATCGCAGAAGAGACACAGGATGTAGATGCACTGATCTTTGTGGGACTTCCTATGCGCTTGAATGGAAAGCTTTACAATGTGGCAGCTGCACTGAACCATGGAAATATTCTGGGATTTGTGCCGAAGACTCATATTCCGAACTACAATGAATTTTATGAACAGCGCCATTTCGCTTCCGGGGAGGATGTATGGACAGATGTAACTGTAGGCGAGGAAAGCGTACCTTTTGGAAGCAGCCTTATTTTCACCTGTGAAAGTCTGCCGGAACTGACGGTAGGTGCGGAAATCTGCGAGGATCTGTGGGTTCCCCTTCCTCCAAGTGTGAAGCTTGCACAGGCAGGTGCACATATTATTGTAAATCTTTCCGCAAGTGACGAGATGGTTGGCAAGGATTCTTATCGGCGGGATCTGGTAAAAGGCCAGTCTGCAAGATTGATCTGCGGTTATATTTATGCCACTGCAGGGGAAGGGGAATCCTCCCAGGATCTGGTATTTGGAGGACAGAATCTGATCGCGGAGAACGGCACCATGCTGGCAGAAGCGAAGAGATTCCAGAATACGGTAATTTACGGGGAAATCGATGTCCAGCGACTGGCAGATGAGAGAAGAAGGATTTCCACATATCCGGCAGCAGACAGCTCAGACTGCCAGTTGGTACCTTTTGAAGTGGAAGTAGAGGAGACCTCTCTTACCAGGAAATTTGCCCCTTATCCTTTTGTGCCCTCTGTAAAAGAGGAAAGGGATATGCGTTGTGAAGAAATTCTCAACATCCAGGCTATGGGACTTAAGAAAAGAATGAGCCATATCCACTGCCAGAAAGCAATGGTGGGATTATCCGGCGGACTTGACTCCACGCTTGCATTGCTTGTAATAGCACGGACGTTCCAGCTGATGGGACTGCCATCGGATAACATCCGCTGCATTACCATGCCATGCTTTGGCACTACAGACAGGACTTACCAGAATGCCTGCAAATTAAGCCGGTGCCTTGGAGCCACCCTTACGGAGGTCAATATCAAAGAAGCGGTAAATGTTCATTTCCGTGATATCGGTCATGATGACATGGTTCATGATGTGACTTATGAGAACTGCCAGGCCAGAGAGCGTACCCAGATCCTTATGGATATGGCAAACCAGGAGGGCGCATTATTAGTAGGAACAGGTGATCTTTCTGAGCTTGCACTTGGCTGGGCGACCTATAATGGAGACCATATGTCCATGTATGGGGTAAACGCATCTGTTCCGAAGACTCTGGTGAGACACCTTGTCCGCTATTATGCAGATACCTGTGGGGAAAAAGAACTGGAGGAGGTACTTCTGGATATTCTGGATACTCCGGTAAGCCCGGAGCTTCTGCCGCCTAAGGATGGCAAGATCGCCCAGAAAACAGAAGACCTGGTTGGCCCATATGAGCTTCACGACTTCTATCTGTATTATATGCTTCGTGCTGGCTTTGAGCCGGACAAGATTTACCGGATCGCATGCCGTACCTTTGAAAATACCTATGACAGGGCTACAATCCTGAAATGGCTGAAAACTTTCTACCGGAGATTTTTTGCCCAGCAGTTTAAGCGCTCCTGTCTGCCAGACGGTCCGAAGGTGGGAAGTGTAGCACTTTCCCCAAGAGGAGATCTGCGCATGCCAAGTGACGCAAGTGCAGCAGTCTGGATGGAAGCCCTTGAGGAACTGGAAGCATAGAAATTACAAGGAGATTTAGAGCCTGTTTGAAAAATCATTCCTGCAATCTGCACGCCCCACTTTGCGGTATATTTTGCCCTCTTTCAGTGGTTGTAGCCCGCTACGCCTCCTTCAATCAGACAAAATTTCCCACAAATTGTGACGCACATCTTGCAGAAAGCCTTTTTCAAACACGCTCTAGCTGTGCTGCAAAAAGGAGCAGCTGATGCATGAATGATGTATTAAGGAGTATCAGACGGAGAACTTACATGGTTCTCCGCCTTTTTCAGTGCATCGGAAATAGCCGAAATAAGCAGCTGGGAGGTGTATTTCCTGTCAGTTGAATATTTCAGGGTGTCCAGGGACTGTCCTTTGATGATCTGGCTTGCCAGGGATTCCAGGGAAGGTTTCACCAGGGGGAACATGGCAGTGGTACTCTCACTTAAATTCACCAGTTCAATAGACTGGATACTGTCCTGGTCTACGGTAACCTCCACATCAAAGGTATTATTATTTAATGTAAGGGAACTGCGGTAAACTCCAGGAGTATACAAAGCCTCGCCCTTTGCGGATGTGGTCTGGCTTTTTCCAGGACCAAACATAAAATAGATCAGTATCCCAAGAAGGATGGCAAGGATCAGAAAGGCAACGGTATAGATGATTTCTTTCATATGTAACACAACGATCCTGGTTTTTGAACTCATGAACAGCGCCTCCCATGTAACTTGTTTATTCTATCCTATTATCAAAGAGGAGAAATTATGTTAGAATATAAAAAGAAACAATTTCGGAAATTATTTGGAGGAGAATAACGTGTCCTTACAGTTTATTATCGGCAGCTCCGGCATAGGCAAAACTCATTATGCCTGCAGCAGGATCATCCAGGAGTCCCTGGAAAATCCGGATCGCCTTTATTACATCGTGGTTCCAGAGCAGTTTACCATGCAGACACAGAAAGATGTGGTAGAAATGCATCCTGGAAAAGGCATTCTGAATATAGACGTGCTCAGCTTTGACCGTCTTGCTTACCGTATATTTGAGGAAGTGGGAGGGGCACAGGAGGTGCTTCTTGATGATACCGGGAAAAGCATGGTGATCCAGAAATTAGTGCAGCAGCATAAAAAAAATCTGCCCTACCTCGGCAGCCAGATGAACAAACCGGGCTATCTGGATGAAGTGAAATCTCTGATCTCAGAGTTTATGCAGTACGATATCCACGAAGAGGATCTGGAGGATATGCTGGAAAAAACAGGTGAGGAATCCCTGCTTCATATGAAAATGCAGGATGTGGGCATTTTATACCAGGCCTTCTGCCAGTATCTGGAAGGGCATTACATGACTGGTGAAGGCGTGATGGATGGGTTGAAAAAAGCCATTCCTTTTTCTGGTAAGCTGAGAAATTCAGTGCTCCTTCTGGATGGGTTTACCGGCTTTACGCCTGTTCAGATGAATGTGATACAGGAATTGCTGGCGGTTTGTGATAAGGTACTTGTAACGGTTACCATGGACGCCAGAAAGGATCCTTTCCAGATGGGAAAACCACATCAGCTTTTTTATATGAGCAGGAAGATGATCCACACCTTATCCGGACTTACAAAGGATGTGGATACACCTGTTCTTCTTTTGGATGAGGGAAAGGGACGTTTCCAGAATGCTCCTGCCCTTGGATTTCTGGAGCAGCATCTCTTCCGGTATCAAAGGTCCTCTTATGGAAAGAAACAGGACGAGATCCGGATATTTGCGGCAGAATCTCCCATAAAGGAGCTGGAAGAAACAGCGAGAAGAATCCGCCGTATGGTACGTGAGAAGAACCTGAAATATGGCGAGATCGCAGTGATCACAGGAAATCTGGAAGCATATAAAAGTGTGGCCGCCCAGGTTTTTGAAGAGGCTCAGATCCCTTATTTTCTGGATGAGAAGCATTCTATCCTGATGAATCCTTTTGTGGAATATATCCGGGCAGCCCTTGATATGGCAGCCAAAGGATTTTCGTACGAAAGTGTTTTCCGGTATCTGCGCTGCGGTATGTCAGGACTTACCAGGAAAGAGACGGACATGCTGGAAAATTATGTGCTGGCACTTGGTATTAACGGATACAAAAAATGGTCCCAGAAGTGGATCCGGACCTACCGGACTATGAAAGCAGAAGACATTCAGGTTTTGAATGAATACCGTGAGAAATTTGTAAGAGAAGCAGAACCTCTTTATCAGGGCTTTTCCAGTGGAAAAAAGAAAGTAAGTGAATATTGTTATAGTTTATATCAGTTTATCACAGGCTGCGAAATACAGAAAAAGTTAAAAGAACAGGAGCTTTCTTTCCAGGAAAGAGGGGAAAAAGCACTGGAAAAGGAATATGCGCAAATATATGGAATTGTTATGGAGCTTCTGGACCGGATGGTAGAGATCCTGGGAGAAGAAGAGCTTACCAGAATGGAATTTATCCAGCTTCTGGAAACCGGCTTTGCCAAATCCAAGGTGGCGTTGATCCCGCCAAGTATGGACCAGGTTCTCATCGGGGATATGGAGAGAACTCGTCTGAAAGAAATCAAGGTATTGTTTTTTGTGGGCGTAAATGAAGGAAATATTCCGAAAAACACAGATTCCGGTGGAATGCTTACCCAGATGGACAGGGAGTTTTTTGCGGCAGAAGGGATGGAGTTGGCACCAGGTCCTAAGGAACTGATGAATACCCAGCGTTTTTATCTGTATCTGAACCTTACCAAGCCAAGTGTTTATCTGTGTTTGTCCTATTGTTTTTCCAATGGAAAAGGCGAGCCTTTAAGTCCTGCATATCTGATCCACAGCATTCTGGCAATGTATCCTGGACTGGAAGTGCAAAATGCAGGGGATGAGGAATTTAACCTGAGCAGTATGGAGCTTCCGGGCACCAGCCTGGAATGCTTCCTGAAAGGGCTTTCAGAAGGTGCCTTAGGAAAGGGAGATCCTTTGTACAGTGAGCTTTACAGCTGGTATCTTAGAAGCTCAAAGTATGGGAAAACCGCAAAAATGCTGGTGGAGGCTTCCAGGACCAGAAAGCCGTCAGATGTGATCAGCGAAAGTGTGGCAAAGGTTCTGTATGGAGAAGTATCTCCGTACAGTGCCACCAGACTGGAGCGTTATTCTGCCTGCGCTTTTGCCCATTTCCTTCAGTACGGGCTGAAGCTTACGGAGCGTGCAGAATATGAGTTTCGAGCCATGGATATGGGAAACATCATGCATAAGGTTTTGGAGAAGCTGATAAGGGAAGTGCATAAAGAGAAGCTTTCCCTGACAGGGCTTTCGGATGAACAAAGAGATGATATGGCCGACAGACTGGTGGATGAGGTAAGCGCAGACTATGGCAACACCATTCTGAAAAGCAGTGCCCGTAACGAGTACATGATCGAACGCACAAAACGGATGGTGCGAAGAACGGTCTGGGCAATCTCTGAGCAGCTACGCTTAGGTGAATTCGAGCCGGAGGGCGTGGAAGTGGTGTTCCAGGGAGGAAGAATCGATCGTGTGGATACCATGGAAACAGAGGATGGCAAGTTGTATGTGAGGGTTATTGATTATAAAACTGGAAACACTTCCTTTGATCTGGTATCTTTGTATCATGGTCTGCAGCTGCAGCTGATGATCTACATGGATGGAGCCCTTACTGTGGAAAGAAACAAGCACCAGGATAAAGAAGTGATTCCGGCCGGTGTGTTTTATTATAACATCAAAGACCCTATGATCCAGGAAAAAATTGATGCAGATGTAGATTCTGTCCGTCAAAAGGTACTGAAAGAACTGAAAATGAATGGTCTGGTACAGGCTGACAGGGAATTGGTAGAAAAAATGGACAGCTCTCTGGTATCTCTTCCAGTGTCCTTTAACAAGGACGGAAGCTTCCGCAGGAATTCTTCTGTGGCTACAAGAGAGCAGTTTGACCTTCTGAACCGATATGTGAAAACAAAGATTTCCCATATCAGACAGGCAATCCTGGCAGGAGACGCCCAGGTTTCCCCGTATCTGCTTGGGAAGAAAAATGCCTGCACTTACTGTCCTTATAGTGGTGTGTGTGGCTTTGATATGGAAATCCCCGGTTATGAGTTCCGGAGACTGAAAAATTTTGCAGATGAAGAGCTGTGGAATGCGTTTGCAAAGGAGGCGAAATGAGATGGCAGTAAACTGGACGAAAGAACAGGAACAGGTTATCTGGCTAAGAAACCGGAACATTCTGGTCAGTGCAGCTGCCGGTTCAGGCAAGACTGCAGTGCTTGTCCAGAGAATCCTGGAGAAGGTGCTGGATCCTTCCAATCCTGTGGACATTGATCGCCTTCTGATCATGACCTTTACCAGGGCAGCAGCAGGGGAAATGCGGGAGAGAATCGCAAATGCACTTGAAGACGCGCTTTATCAGAATCCGGATAATGAACATCTTCAGCGCCAGACTACTTTGATCCATACTGCACAGATCACCACCATTGATGGATTTTGTGCTTATGTGATCCGCAATTATTTTCATCTGATTGGTCTTGATCCTGGGTACCGTACCGGGGAAGAAGGGGAATTAAAGCTTCTCAAAGAAGATGTGATGAAAGATCTTCTGGAATCCTATTATGCATCTGGCAATGATAAATTCCAATATTTCATTGAATGCTATGCATCAGGGAAAACAGACGATGGAATCAAAGAACTGATCTATTCCCTGTACAATGCAGCAATGAGTAACCCATATCCGGATCAATGGCTGGCAGAATGTACAGATAGTTATAAAATGACGGATATAAATGAGATAAAAGCATCAGAATGGATGAATCTGTTATGGAAAAATGTCCTGGAAGATATCCGTCAGGCACAGGCGCTGATCCAGGAAGCCAGACAGATCTGTGCCAGCCCATGTGGACCGTATCTTTACGATGATGCTCTTGGAAGTGATCTGCTTCTTATCCGGGAAGCGCAGGAAAAGGCAGAAGCAGGAGATTTTGACGGTGTCAGGGCACTTCTTGGAAGTCCTTCCTTTGCAAGGCTTTCCACGAAAAAGCCGAAGGAGCCTGTGGATGACACCATGAAGGAACAGGTGAAGGCGCTGCGGGAGAATGCAAAGGGAATCCTGAAAGACACAGGAAGCCGGTATTTTACAGTGAAGGAAGAGGAGCTTCCGGTACTTCTGGCATCCTGCAGGGAGCCTGTAGAAATGCTGGTGGAGCTTACACGGGAATTTATCCGCCTGTACGGGGAAAAAAAGCGGGAGAAGAACATTCTGGATTTTACAGATATGGAGCATTTTGCCCTGGAAATTCTGATGGAGCGTAAGAAGGATGATTCCGGGGAGTATGTTTATCATATGAGTCCTGCCGCCAGGGAGCTTTCCCTAAAATATGATGAGGTTATGGTAGATGAGTACCAGGACAGCAATCTGGTGCAGGAAATGATCACAAACTGTGTATCCGGCTGGGCAAGGGGGCAGAAAAATATCTTCATGGTGGGAGATGTGAAACAGAGCATTTATCGTTTCCGCCTTGCAAGACCGGAGCTTTTTATGGAAAAATATAAAAAGTACAGTTTAACGGACAGTGAAGAACAGAGGATTGACCTTCACAAAAATTTCCGCAGCAGATCACAGGTGCTGGATGCAGCCAATTTTATTTTCCGGCAGATTATGGGGGAAGACCTGGGAGGAATCGCTTATGATGAAGCGGCGGCTCTTTATCCGGGAGCCCAGTTCCCGGATGGAAATGAGGAAGGATTCCTGCCCACAGAGGTCCTTCTGGTGGAAAAGGATTCTGAAGAACTGGAAGAGCTGATGGATGGAAAGGATGCCAGGGAACTGGAGGCACTTGCCATTTCTCACAGGATAAAGGAAATTGTGGGAAAAGAGCAGATTCTGGATAAAGAGACGAAGGAATACCGGCCGGTCCGTTACGGGGATATCGTGATTTTGCTCCGCAGCGCATCTGGATGGGCAGAAACCTTTACAGATGTACTGGGGGCACATGGCATTCCAGTATATGCAGCTTCTAAGACGGGATACTTTTCGGCTCTGGAGGTGGTCACAGTCCTGAATTATCTGCAGGTATGTGACAACCCTTTGCAGGATATTCCGCTGGCTGGTGTGCTCAGATCCCCCATGGTAGGCTGCAGCACCCAGGAGCTGGCGGTACTGCGGGAAGAATTTCCTGATGGAATGATATATGAGAGTGTAGAGGCATTTGTCCGGGAATACGAGAAAGAGCGCAGCAATCTGATTTCCAAGGAAGAGAGAAAAGGGCTTTATGTGAAATTGCATACCTTTATCAACCAGCTGGAGGAAATGCGCGATCTTGCAGTTTATACGCCGGTACATGAGCTGATTCTTGAAATTCTTAGAAGAACTGGCTATGGAAATTATGCAAAAGCTTTGCCAAATGGTGCACAGCGGAGTGCGAATCTTGCCATGCTGGTGGAAAAGGCTATGGATTATGAGAAGACCAGCTATCGTGGATTGTTTAACTTCGTACGGTATATTGAACACTTACAGAAGTATGAGGTGGATTATGGAGAGGTCAATCTGTCCGGCGCAGGAGAAGGTGCTGTGGAGATCATGACCATTCATAAAAGCAAGGGACTTGAATTTCCGGTTGTGATCCTTGCCGGAATGGGAAAGCAGTTTAATTTCCAGGATTTAAATGCAAGACTTCTTATTCATCCGGAGTATGGACTTGGCGCAGATGCGATTCTGCCAGACCGGCGTATGATCGTTTCCACCCTGAACAAACAGGTGATCCGCAGGGCACTTCTGGAGGAAAGCTTGGGGGAGGAAATCCGTGTGCTCTATGTTGCTCTGACCCGTGCGAAAGAAAAGCTGATCCTGACGGGAACCATTGCAAATCTGGAAAAGAAACTGATAGAACTGTCAAGATTCCGAGAAAATCAGCAGGAGCTTCTTCCGGCAGAAACCAGGTTAAAGGGAAAAACTTACTGGGATTATGTTTTGCCGGCTCTTGCCAGACACCGTTGTATGGACGCGCTTTACCAGGAATTTGGGCTGTTGCCTTCCTGTGGAAATCCTCTTTATGGTGATGTGTCAGAATTCCGGGTAAAGAGAATTACAGCCAGAATGCTGACTGACGCAGAAGTGGTGGAGCAGGCAGCCGGTCAGATGGAGGATGATATTCTGGACAACTGGGATTGCGAAAAAACTGTGGATAGTGAGATCCGGGCGGAGCTTGAGAAACGTTTTGGGTTTGTGTATCCGTATGAATACCGCAGGGACATTCCGGTTAAGGTCAGTGTGTCGGATCTGAAAAAGAAAAGTTACCATGAAGATACGGATATTGAAGAGGCGGTTTATTTTGAGCCGGATATTGTTCCGTTGATTCCAAGATTTATGGAAGAAAAGAAGCAGGAGGAAGAGCCGGAGATATTTACTGGTTCTGCCAGAGGTACTGCTTATCACCGTGTTATGGAATGTATAGAGTACGATAAAACGGACAATGAAATGCAGCTAAAAGAGCAGATTGCAGGTCTTGTGGAGAGTAAAAAAATGTCTGAAGCAGAGGGTGGATGTGTAAGGATTTCGGACATCCATGCTTTTGTGGAGTGTGAACTGGGACAGAGGATGAAGACGGCAGCACTGTCTGGCAGACTTTTCCGGGAGCAGCCGTTTGTGATTTCCAGAAGTGCAGCAGATATTGATGAAAACTGGGATCCGAAGGAGAGTGTGCTGGTTCAGGGAATCATTGATGCTTATTTCCTGGAGGGGGAGGATATTGTCCTGGTAGATTATAAGACGGACCGGGTGCGAAAAGGGGAAGAGAAGAAGCTGGTTCAGCTTTATCATACACAGCTGGAGGATTATGCGCAGGCACTGGAGCGGATGACGGGGAGAAGGGTGAAGGAGAAATTTATTTATTCTTTTGCATTGAGAAAAGCAATTTTACTATAATTGGCTATGCGGGGGGGGGTGAGAGCAGCGTTGTGTAGAAGCAGTGTGCGGTGCACAGAACCCGGAAAATCTAAAGCAGCAGATTTCGGCTAAAAGCGAAGAAAGGAGAGGACAAACTCGCTCCGGTGGAGCTCAGACAGTGTCCTCTCCTTTCTTCAACGCCAAAACCTGCTGCTTAAGATTTTCTCGGAACCTGTGCAATGCACACAGCTCCTGCACAACGCTGCTCTCACGTCGCATCCCCGAAAAAAAACAGGGTAAATGAATCTACTTTAAGGAATATTTTGTAAATAAATTTGAATGCATATTTTGGAAAATTATGGATTAAGGGAGTGAGAAGTCCCCCCAGTCCACTTATGGTCTTCCGGAATACAATTTATACTCGCCAGCCAGCTGGATATTTGTTCTTTAGGGTTCCATTTACAAGTTTTCCAAAACCAAGGGGATAGCCTTCTACGCACAGTAAATGCCAACCTTTGGTATGTGCAGCCTCTTCGGGGGCGATTGTAAGGGTTTCCCCTTTCAGGTAGCGTTCCAGACGGGAATCATCTACAGAAAGAGAGATAATGGCGTCGGCTTCCCCTTTGCGAAGGGCGAGGGCAAGGGGCTGGGAGGGTTCAAAACGGTTTTTCTTCAGGTCGCCAAGGTAGAGTCCGTTCCGGATGAAGGTAAGACCACGGAAGTTGCAGGAGACCGAGGGGAGATAATAGACCTTGTCTGCACGGACTTCCATACGGTTATAGTCTATAGGCTGGCCGCCAAGGGATTTCAGACCGATTTCCTGGAAAAAGGCTTCTATATATTTGCGGACATCTGCGGCCAGGCGGCCCGGTTTGGTAGTACCTGCAGATGGTCCGGCCTGTCCCTCTTTTTGCAGAAGTGCGAGAAAGTGTCCTTCTCCCTGCATTTTGTGTGGAAAGATGCGGATACATTTTTCAAGCTGTGGATTTCCATCTCCCCAGGCTGGGTTTCCGGTGGAAAAGCCTTCGTAGTTTTCCATGGAAACAAGGGAAAGCTCAGGGCGCTTGGTAAGAAGCCAGGAGATTACCTGCTCATCTTCCGCTGGGGCAAAGGTACAGGTGGAGTAGAGCATCTGTCCTCCTGGCTGGAGCATATCAGCGGCATTTAGGCATAATTGTTTCTGAATCTGGGAAAGCTCAGCAGACTTCTCAGGAGTCCAGTCTTTTGCCAGGGCTTCTTCTTTGCGGAACATTCCTTCACCGGAGCAGGGGGCGTCCAGAATGATCTTATGGAAAAATTCCGGGAAATTCTTTACCATTTTCTCAGGCTTTTCATTTGCAACAAAAAGGTTGGGAATGCCGAAAAGCTCCAGGTTGCGGAGAAGGGCACGGGCTCTGGTGGTGCTGATGTCATTGGCTACCAGGAGGCCTTCACCTTTCAGGGCGGAGCCCACAGCAGTTGCTTTCCCGCCAGGGGCAGCACACATGTCCAGCACATATTCGCCAGGTTCTACCGGAATACGGGAAGCAGGAGTCATGGCACTTGGCTCCTGAAGATAATAAAGTCCTGCCTGATAAAGGGGACAGCGTGAAGGACGAACCTCTTCCCTGTAAAAATACCCATTGGAAATCCAGGGGATTTTTTTTACTTCAAAGGGAACGATTTTCTCGAATTCTTCACAGGAAATTTTGGCTGTGTTTACTCGAAGACCGTAGGTACGCGGCTGGTCGTAAGCAGCAAGAAAAGGCTCATAATCCTTTCCAAGCATTTCTTGCATCCTGTCCAGGAAAGCCTGGGGCAGAATGGATAATTTATCTGAATCCATAGGGAAATCTCCTTGTTGGTTGTAAGATTGTTAAAGCTGGTATTTGTAAGTACATGAAAAGTATGAGGTTAGAGACCAAAATGTTATCGTGTAAGTACGGACAGATTTCTGATCTTTTGCCTCTGACATCAAAATATAAAAAAACATGCAAATGTTACCTTATGTGAAGAAAGCAGTAACACATGAATCATGTGAAAACCAGTATAGCGGATGCGGGTTGGAAAGTCAAACATATGCAGATGGTTGTGTAGGCAACATATGCGTAGGATTGTACAGGCAGGAAATGAAGGTTTTTATTCCTAAATCTGTCATTTTGTGCTAAACTTTAGAAGGCATTTAAGAGGCTGTTCAGAGCGAATCGCCAAAATGCTTCGTGTTTCGACAATTCGCGTATCCGCTTGGCTTTGAACAGTTATAAGATTTTAATAATGACAGTTTACGGAGGCATAAAGAAATGTCAGTAGATAAAGTAAGACAGTATTTTGGAAAATATGGAATGGAATCACGGATTCTGGAGTTTGACGTATCCAGTGCGACTGTGGAGCTGGCAGCTGCAGCACTAAACTGTGAGCCGGGGCGTATTGCGAAGACCCTTTCTTTTCTGGTAGGAGAGCAGCCGATCCTGATCGTATCAGCCGGAGATGTGAAGATTGATAATGCAAAATATAAAGCAACCTTCGGGAAAAAGGCGAAGATGCTCACGAAGGAGCAGGTGACAGACTTAATCGGACATGCAGTGGGTGGAGTCTGCCCCTTTGCAGTAAAAGACGGTGTAACCGTGTATCTGGATGAATCCCTGAAAAAGTATGAAACTGTATTTCCTGCCTGTGGAAGCAGCAACAGTGCCATAGAGCTTACAATCCCGGAAATGGAGCAGTATTCCGGATATAAAGAGTGGGTGGATGTTTGTAAAGCTTATTGATAATATCCTAGAGTATGTTTGAAAAAGGCTTTTGCAAAATTTTCCGCAAAGTGGGGCGTGCAGATTGCAGGAATATTTTTTACAGGTTCTGGCGTGGGCGAAAAATCATGAGGTGTAGAAGGATATGGAACGTTACCTGGAGATGAAAGTGACAGAATCTGGGAAAGTCGGGGATGTTCTCCGCGCACAGGCAGGGCTTACCAAAAGACAGATCAGCCAGGCCAAGTTCCGGCCAGATGGCATCTGTAAAAACGGAAAACAGTGCAGGGTGACGGAAAATGTCGTCTGTGGGGATGTGCTCCGGGTTTGTGTGGAAACAAAGGAAATAAAAGCTGGTCTTGAAAATTATAGTGGAAATTGCAGCGAAATCCATGGCGAAAACTTTAGCGTAAGCGATAACGAAAACGACTCTGGAAATCATAACCATAGCGGAATGATTTCTGCAAATGACATGGGATCACAGCTCTTAATTCTGTATGAAGACCAGGATCTCCTTGCGGTAAGTAAACCAGCCGGGGTGGTAACCCATCCCTCAGGCAGACATTATGCGGATAGTCTTTCCAATCAGGTGGCAGAATATTTCAAAAGGAAAGGAGAAGATACCCGTATCCGTTCCATAGGAAGGCTGGATAAGGAGACATCTGGAATCCTTCTTTTTGCAAGAAACCAGATCGGGGCGTCGAGATTGCAAAAACAGCGGGAAGAAGGGAAATTGCAGAAAACTTATGTGGCAGTTGTACAGGGAAATCTGCCGATAATGGAAAATAAGGTGATGGAGAGACTTGAAATGCCTCTTGCTCCGGATCCGGATAACCGGATGAAAATGGTAATCTCTCCAGAGGGAAAATTGCCAGGAAGTAAAAATGCAATAACTTATTTTCATGTATTGGAGAATCTGGAGGATACGGCTCTGGTAAAGCTGCAGCTTGAAACAGGCCGTACGCATCAGATACGGGTTCATATGGCTGGGATAGGGCACCCCCTGCTTGGAGATACACTGTATCATGCAGACCATATTTCTGGAAAGAAAGACAGGGAACAATATTTTACCAGGGCGGCGCTTCACGCCTGGAAGCTTGCATTTTTCCATCCTTTTACAGGTGAAAAAATAGAACTGGAAGCCCCATTTCCAGCTGACTTTGTTGATTTTATTCAAGGCGCCATCTACAACAGCACAGCCGCGGAATAATCCGTGACATCGGGGTAAGGTTAAAAGACATTTGCCCCTAACATCATATTCGGAGGAAAAGAAAACATGACAGTCAATGAAATAATTGAAAAAATGATCGTATATTCTGACGGAAACAAGCATGATATTGCCCATTTTCTAAAGGTATATACTTATGCCAGAATGATTGGGGAGATGGAAAATCTGCCTGAGAATGAGCAGAAAACATTGGAGGTCGCTGCGGTGATCCACGACATTGCCTGCCCGGTATGCCGTATAAAATATGGAAATACAAATGGATCGAATCAGGAGAAAGAAAGCCCCAGGCTTGTGGAGGATTTTCTGAAAGATACAGATCTGGATGAGCAGATGAAAGAGAGAATCAATTATCTGGTCAGTCATCATCACACATATACGAATGTAGATGGAATGGATTACCGGATTCTTCTGGAGGCAGATTTTCTGGTAAATACAGATGAAAGCCAGATGTCCCAGAACGCAATTGAGACAGCAAGAGAGAAGGTCTTTGAGACAGAAACTGGCAGGAGGCTTTTAACTGGTATTTACAAATTGGAGAATATGTGATTTGTATTTATACAATGTCTTTAAAAAAGTTATTTTTAAACAGGCTCTAGTAGAAACTGGTGAAAAAATGAGTGAAATTACATACCTGCATCATTATAATTCCCTACTTGGAGAAATTACCATGTCAAGTGATGGCAGTGCCCTAACTGGATTATGGTTCGAGGAACAAAAGTATTTTATGGCAGATGTCAGGGGAGAAAAAGAGGAAAAAGACCTTCCTGTTTTTGAAATGACGGATCGTTGGCTGGATATATACTTTAGTGGAAAATGTCCGGATTTTACACCAGACATAAAGCTGACAGGCACAGCGTTCCGACAGGCAGTGGGGAAAATCATGCTGCAGATCCCATATGGAAGCACCACAACCTATGGAGAGATTGCCAGGCAGATCGCGGTGCAACGAGGTGTAAAAACAATGTCTTCCCAGGCAGTAGGCGGTGCTGTGGGACATAACCCGATTTCAATTATTGTGCCTTGTCACAGAGTGATTGGTGCAAATGGCAGTCTGACGGGATATGCAGGTGGTATTGATAAAAAGATAAAATTGCTGGAACTGGAAGGCAATGACAGAAAAAAATTTAAGGAATAAGGCTACAGATGCAAAAAGAACGATATAGAATTTATACACAAACAGGAGCGGAAAGATCATGAAAATTGCGATCACAGCCAGAAATTTTACCACCCCGGACAATCGTGCCCTGGAGCTTCTTCTGGAAAATGGATTTGAGATCATTGACCATATAGATAAAAACTGCGGAACTGCAACTCCAGAAGAGAAAGTGGCAGAGTACATAAAAGGGGCTGATGCGGTGATTACCGGGTTAGAACCAATAGGAGAAAAGGTTTTTGCTGCTTGTCCGGGCTTGAAGTTGATTTCCAGAAGGGGAATCGGGTATGACTCCGTGGATATAAAGGCAGCCAGGAAGCATGGAATCCATGTTGTAAGAACTGCTGGTGCGGTAGAGGCAGCGGTTTCCGAACATGTAATGGCATATGTTCTTTATTTTGCAAGGAAGCTGCATGAACAGAGTGCTTTTATGCATGAGGGAAAATGGGTGCGCACCATGACTTATGGTGCAAAGAACCGGACTATGGGCCTGGTTGGCTTTGGTGGAATCGGAAAAGAGATTGCAAAAAGAGCCAATGCTTTTGGCATGAAAGTAATTTATACCTGCAGACATCCAAAAGAAGAATGGGAACAGGAATTTCATACCAGTTACCGCACATTGGAACAGCTTCTGAAAGAAAGTGATTACATATCGGTAAATGTACCGCTGACAGAGGAAACCAGGGGCATGTTCCAGGAAGAACAATTCCAGCTTATGAAGCCGGAATCTGTATTTATCAATATAGCACGTGGCCCTATTGTCAATGAAAATGCATTGAAAAAGGCTCTTGATAATAAATGGATCCGTGGGGCGGGGGTAGATGTATTCGAATTTGAGCCCTGCACAGACTCACCTCTTGTTTCCTGTGAAAATGCGGTGCTGACACCTCATACAGCTCCCTTTACCAGCGAGAATTTTTCGGAGATGAATCTTTTGGCAGCGAAGAATGTGGTTGATTTTTTCAAAGGAGAGATTGACCGCAGATATGTTCTGGTATGAGAAAAATGTGAGTGGGGAAAGGATATGTGTAAGAAATAGATTACAAAAATACAGGCGTAGCTTATGGCTGCGCCATTTTTTATGCTATAGGAAATTCCATTGGAATTCCCTATAGCATAAAAAGCCCTGCCGGGCAGGATCGCACTGCGGCGGAGAGGCAGATGTCGCATGAAGCGACCCGCCGCAGGCGGAGAATCCTGCAAAGCAGGATTCTTTCTTAAAAAAATAGTATTGACAAAACTATATTATACGCTGTATAGTATTATCAACCAAACAATATTGATGAATCATATAATATGATTGGAGTGATCAGATGGTATTTAACACAGGAGCTGCACTTCTGGACGCCATTGTCCTGGCGGTTGTGTCCAAGGAGCCGGAAGGTACTTATGGATATAAGATCACCCAGGATGTGCGTGGAGTTCTGGATATTTCAGAATCTACCCTTTACCCGGTTTTGCGCCGCCTGCAGAAGGATGACTGCCTGGAAGTGTATGATCAGGCGTATGCAGGGCGGAACCGCAGATATTATAAGCTGACGGAGCAAGGGCAGGCGCAGCTGAATTTGTACAAGATTGAGTGGAAAAATTATTCCACAAAGATAAGCAGTATGTTCGAGGCTGCTGGACGGAACATGGACAGTAACCCTATGAAGGAGGAGAGTTGACAGCGTATGGACAGAGCACAGTTTATGAAACAGCTGGAGAGGCTGCTGTCTGATATTTCGGAAGCGGAAAGACAGGAGGCACTGGCTTATTACAACAGCTATTTTGATGAAGCCGGTCCTGAGAATGAAGCATCTGTGATCAGAGAGCTTGGAAGTCCTGGTAAAGTGGCTGCCATCATCAAGGCAGATCTGGAGGAGCAGGATGATGGATATGCCCGGTACACAGAACATGGATATGAAGATATGCGGGAGGAGCGGGAAGCCTTTATGCCAGAGCTAAGGGGGAAATCTGGCAGAGAGAAATCAGAAGAGCAGACGAATCGGGACACCTGTGATCACGGGCAGTCTGGTTCTTCCAGAAAGGGCTATCATCCGAAGGAAAAGGGGTCTAACAGCCGTTTTATCCTGATCCTTATCGCACTGGTATTTCTTTCCCCATTGATCGTAGGTGCATCAAGCGGTCTGCTGGGTGTGCTGGTGATCCTTCTTTTCCTTCCGTTCCTGAGCATTTTTGCAGTTGGAGCGATCGCTTTTGGCCTGGTGGCAGGGGCAATCGCCTGCCTGGCAGTTGGAGTGGGATTATTTGCAACCAGTGGGGCGGTAGCACTTCTGGTGCTTGGAATAGGGTGCCTTTTACTGGCAGCTGGAATCCTGTGCTGGATGTTTGTATTCTGGATGGCATCAAAGATCTTTCCATGGGTGCTCCGCAAGGTTACAGACTTTTTCCAGAGGATTCTTTACCGTAATAAAAAGGAGGACCGGGCATGAAAAAAGGAACGAAAGGACTACTGATCGCAGTTGGCGTTTTTGCAGCAGCAGGAATTGGGTTATGCGTGGCAGGAGTATCTATGGGTGCTGCGAATACGGGAAAAGAAGTGATAGATCAGGTGAATCAGGCTTTTCGCAACGAGTCTTATCCAGGCTGGTTCCATCTAAGAAAAGTGTACTGGTCTTCCCGGGAGGAAGAGGACTGGGAGGATACAGATGCGAAATCCCAGGATCTGGCATTTGCAGGAAATCTGGAAATCAGTTTGAAATACGATGAACTGATCCTGCAGGAGTATGATGGAGATACGATCAAAGTGGAGACCTGGGGTGACTCTAAGGACGACATCCGCACAGAAGAAGGTTCTGGAAAAATCGTGATCCAGGATACCCGAAGTGGCACTGTGAAGAAAAGAAAGAAGGTCAGGGTCAGCGTTCCTTCCGGAAAGAAATTTGACAGCGTGACACTTGGAGTGGATGCCGGTTCCATCGAAATGACAGGAACGATGAATGCGGATGAATTTACCGTGGAGGTAGGAGCTGGCGAATTCAGCGGAGAGGGCATTACAGCACAGAAATGTGATCTGCAGGTTGGTGCAGGAACCATTGATCTGGATTATATTGATGCAAAAGAGCTGAATGCAGACTGCGGTACTGGCGAGATCGATATGAGTGTTACTGGAAAAGAACAGGATTACAATTATGAGCTTTCCTGTGGAATGGGCGAGATTGATGTGGAATTTACAGGAGAATGAGTGGACTGGAGAAAAACAGTAATCTGTATGAAAAATAGGAGGAATCAGATCATGAGTAACAAGCGTTTATACAAATCAACAGTAAACTGTATGCTTTGCGGTGTGTGCGGTGGAATCGCCGAGTATTTTGACATTGATCCCACTCTGGTGCGGCTTGCGTGGGTAATTCTCACCTGCTTCGGTGGTGCCGGAATCTGGGCCTACATTATCGCAGCGATCATTATTCCGAAAGCATGATTTTTATGAAAATAATGTAACGGTTTATAGCCAAAAACGTCTGACTTATGCAATACTTTCTTCGTGGCATATTTTGCAGAGAGCCTTTTTCGAATATGCTCTCGTATGGCTGTAAAATGGTAAAAATTGAAATTGTGTCAGCATTGCATAAAATTCTATATTTTGTCTATACTCCCTATATACATCCAATTACTGCAAAAAGGAGCATAGACATATGAATAGAGACAAAGAAGTAGAAGACTATAAATCAGGAAAACTCACTTCTGAAGAGCAGACGAAATACGAAATTGCCCAGGAGCTTGGCGTTCTGGATAAAGTTCTGGAGGGTGGATGGAAAAGCCTCTCTGCAAAGGAAACTGGCAGAATCGGCGGATTAATGGCAAGGAAGAAAAGTCAGAATAATAAAGGATAAAGGAGACGGTCAGACGTCTCCTTTTTTGCGCGGTGATACAGTACGTGTGAAAATTGTGTGTAACATGCCGGGAAAGAATTGATTTCTTTTTCGATTCTGCTATGATGGTAGAAAGCATTTTGAAAACTGACCAGAAACAGTTACTATAATCTTGCATGGAGGAATATATGCGTATCCTTATCGCTGAAGATGAAGTGGAAATTGCACGCGCACTGAAAATTCTGCTGGAGAAAAATAAGAGTGCAGTGGATATTGTACATAATGGAAAAGATGCCTGGGATTATATTTGCCAGGGAAAATATGATGTGATCGTTCTGGACATTATGATGCCGGAAATGGACGGGTTAGAGGTGCTCAAAAAGACAAGAGAAAACCATATTGCGACTCCGGTAATGCTCCTTACAGCTAAAGCCGAAATCGAGGACAGAGTGGCAGGTTTAAATGCCGGTGCAGACGATTACCTGCCCAAGCCCTTTGCCGCAAGCGAGTTCATTGCCCGGGTGAAAGCACTTGGAAGACGAAGCATGAATTATACAGAAACTCTTTTGAGTGTGGGGAATACTACCCTGGATTGCAACCGCTTTGAACTGTCAGCAAAGGGTATGAACATACGCCTGAACAATAAGGAATTCCAGTTAATGGAGTTGTTTATGAAACATCCCAAATTTGTATTTTCCACGGAACATATTATGGAAAAGATATGGGAGCAGGATGGTACTGCGGGAATGGATGTGGTGTGGACTTATATCGGATTTTTACGGAAAAAACTGAAGCAGCTGGACTCGTCTGTGGAGATTAAAACAGTCCGTGGAGCTGGCTATTCCCTGGAGGAAACCATATGCTGAAAAAAATGAGATGGCACTTTATTCTGGCAGCTATGCTGGCAGTATTTATCATGTTGGCGACGGTACTGGCAGGAATCAATGTCTGGAATTATTACACTACTGCCGAAAGAGCAGATCTAAGAATCCAGGAGATTTATGACTTTGAGATCGGGAAGAAAAGTGATTGGGGGAGTGCTGATACCGCCAAGATCAGGGGGGATAACAAGGAACCTTATAATGAAACAAAAGAGGGCACTCCATCCGGTATATTTTTTCAACCGGAAAGAAATGACCCGGAAGCTCCTTATACCACTCGCTTTTTTATTGTCAGGCTGGATGGTGAAGGCAATACAACAAGTGTTTCTACTGACTTTATAGCAGCTGTGACACAGGAAGAAGCAGAAGAATATGCCAAAAATGTAATGCTTGGAAAAAGACAACAAGGTTATTATGATGATTACAGATACCGGATTATAAGAGATGATAATGAGAGTATTGTTATATTTTTAAACTCTGGACTGGAACTGCATTCGGTAAAAACCGTACTGGTTATTTCCTGTCTGACTGGAATCCTTTGTCTTCTGGTCGTATTGCTTCTTGTAATTTTACTTTCCAGGCGTGCTATGAAGCCATATATACAGAATCTGGAGCGACAGAAGCGTTTTATCACAGATGCCAGTCATGAGATCAAAACCCCGTTAACTTCCATTGCAACCAGTGTGGATGTGATTGAAATGGAGCATGGTGAAGATGAATGGACCAGAAACATTCACAATCAGACTTCCAAAATGTCCAGGATGGTAGCGGATCTTGTTACGTTATCCCGCCTTGACGAAGAAAATCCTTTTCCAGATAAAACAGAGTTCTCTTTAAGTGATGCTGCCTGGGAAGTGGCAGAACCTTTCGCATCTCTTGCAAAAGCCCAGGAGAAAAAGTACTCTCAGCGGATCGAGGAAAATCTGATTTTACGTGGAAATCCAGATGCTGCAAGGCAGATGATATCAGTTCTTCTGGATAATGCCATGAAATATTCAGAAGAAGGAGGCGTGATACGGCTGGATGTTTATAAGACACATGGAAAAATAAAAATAGAAGTTTTTAATACCTGTATTCTGGAGGACACAAAGAATCTTTCCAGATTGTTTGAGCGTTTCTACCGTCCGGACGATTCCCGCTCCAGAAAAACAGGAGGCAGCGGAATCGGGCTTTCCATTGCCCAGGCAGTAGCCGAAGCTTATGGAGGGAAAATTAAGGCAAGCAGTAAAGATGGCAAATCTATTTTGTTTCAGGTGACAATCTGAAAATTGCAAGCGAAAGGACAGTTTGAATATAAAAACAAACTGTCCTTTTAAAATACATAAAAATTGGATATTTATTACAGTACAGTAATCCTGTATGATTTCAAGCAAAGAAAAATCACCGGTGTGTACAAAGCTTTGCAGAATGAAAATTACAGGAGGAAATCTAAATGAACCAGGAAAGATACGCATTAAATAAACAGCTTGCACAGATGTTAAAAGGTGGTGTGATTATGGACGTTACCACACCAGAGCAGGCCAAGATCGCAGAGGAAGCAGGCGCCTGTGCCGTTATGGCACTGGAAAGAATCCCGGCAGATATCCGCGCAGCAGGTGGTGTTTCCAGAATGAGCGATCCGAAAATGATCAAAGGGATTCAGGAAGCCGTTTCCATTCCGGTTATGGCAAAATGCAGGATCGGACATTTCGTGGAAGCACAGATCCTGGAAGCCATCGAGATTGATTACATTGATGAGAGTGAGGTACTTTCCCCGGCAGATGATGTTTACCATATTGACAAGCGCCAGTTTAAAGTACCATTTGTATGCGGTGCAAAAGACCTTGGGGAGGCACTTAGAAGAATTGCAGAGGGCGCTTCCATGATCCGTACCAAAGGAGAGCCGGGAACAGGTGATGTGGTACAGGCAGTACGCCACATGCGTATGATGAACAGTGAGATCGCTAAAGTAGTTTCCATGCGTGAGGATGAGCTTTTCGAGGAGGCAAAGAATCTGCGTGTACCTTACGAGCTGGTTGAATACGTTCACAAAAACGGCAGACTTCCAGTGGTAAACTTCGCAGCAGGCGGTGTGGCAACTCCGGCAGATGCTGCCCTTATGATGCAGCTTGGCGCAGAAGGTGTATTTGTAGGTTCCGGAATTTTCAAATCAGGAGATCCGAAAAAACGTGCAGCTGCCATCGTAAAAGCGGTTACCAATTACCAGGATTCTAAAATGCTTGCAGAGCTTTCAGAAGATCTTGGCGAAGCTATGGTTGGAATTAATGAGCAGGAAATCCAGCTTCTGATGGCAGAGAGGGGAAAATAAGATGAAAATCGGTATCCTTGCTGTACAGGGGGCTTTTGCAGAACATAAAGCTAAGCTGGAAAAGCTTGGCGTACAATGTGTGGAATTACGGAAAAAGGAAGATCTTATTTGTGACTTCGATGGTCTGGTTCTGCCGGGCGGCGAGAGCACAGTCCAGGGAAAGCTTCTGAAAGAACTGGATATGTTTCAGCCTTTAAAAGAGAAAATAGAAGCAGGAATGCCAGTTCTTGCTACCTGTGCAGGGCTGATCCTCCTGGCAGATCGTCTTTCCAATGATGAGCATGTATATTTTGGAACCATGCCTGTGACTGTGAAGAGAAATGCTTATGGCAGACAGCTTGGCAGTTTTCATACGGTTGAGGAGATGAAAGGAATCGGGGAAATTCCCATGACGTTCATCCGGGCCCCCTATATAGAAAAATGTGGCGCTGGAGCAGAAGTGCTGGCCAAGGTGGATGGCAACATCGTGGCAGTCAGATATAAGAATCAGTATGGGCTGGCTTTTCACCCGGAGCTTGATGAAGACGATAAGGTACATGAGATGTTTCTTGAGACTGTGGAGAGATATTCAAAGTTATAAAAAATTGCTGTTTAATGTGCTGGGCGTCGTTTCCCGGACGCGGGTTCACAGGGTATGTTCCACGCAAGTCGGCGCAACATTCCGGTGAGCTAAGGTCTAACTGCGACTAAGACGCTCAGGAGAGCCTTCGCGTCAAGTCTCCGTAAGACCTGGATCTCGCCTCCATTAAAAACGCGCCTGAAATGACTTGCTTAGGAACATACCCTGCGAACCCGCTGGTGATTGGTAACGAGAGAGCTCACACCCACCACGATTAATGGGGTGTGAGGACTGTGCTCCTGTTGTTCATCGTAGTGGTTATTTTACTACTTCTAAAAACAGCTGAATATCCACTATTCGCCGATTGATTACTATATAAAATAACAATAATTTTTATATTGAGCAGTCAATTTCTGCCAATAAACTCTTGCCTGGTCAGTTGCAGTTGTCAATAACCAGCGGTTTCACAATGTATATTCACGTAGCCGTGCATTTCAGGAGCGGGTTTAGTGAAGGTGAGATCCAGGCCTTACGGAGACTTAGCCGAGAGGGCTTTCCCGAGCGGCTTAGTCGCAGTTAGGTCTTAGCTCACCGGAACGTTGCTCCACACGGCGGTGAATATACATTGCGAAACCGCGTACGGGAAACATGAATCAGCACATTAAATAGCAAATAATCAAGAAATCAGAGTTACCTGGCTATAGGACAAACCTATAACCAGGCATTATTTTTACATATTGGACAGAGAATCCCCAGTATGTTACTATACATTCATCAACAAAAGCAAAGCAACATCAAAGAAATTCAATAAAAATAATAACAAAAATAACATTTTTTAATGTGATGAAAAGTAAAACATACGGAGGGAAAATAAAATGGCAGATATTAGAGATTCCAAAAACTGGGGATTTGAAACAAAACAGTTACACATTGGACAGGAGAAAGCAGATCCGGTAACAGATGCGAGAGCCGTTCCGATCTATGCTTCCACATCCTACGTATTCCATAATTCACAGCATGCAGCAGACCGTTTCGGACTTCGCGATGCAGGTAATATTTATGGAAGACTTACCAATCCTACAGAAGACGTTTTCGAGCAGAGAATCGCTGCTCTTGAAGGCGGAGTTGCAGCCCTGGCAGTTGCTTCTGGTGCAGCAGCTATCGATTATACATTCCAGGCACTTGCAAAAACAGGTGAGCACATTGTAGCATCCAAGACCATCTACGGCGGAACCTACAACCTTCTGGCACATACCCTTCCACAGACAAGCGGCATCACCGCAACATTTGTAGATCCAGATGTAGAAGGTTCTTTCGAAGCTGCAATTCAGGAAAATACAAAAGCAATCTTTATTGAGACACTTGGTAACCCGAATTCCAATCTGATTGATATTGAGGAAGTTGCAAAAATTGCGCACAAACATAATATTCCTCTTGTAGTAGATTCTACATTTGCAACTCCTTACCTGGTTCGTCCGATCGAATATGGTGCAGACATCGTCGTACATTCTGCAACGAAATTCATCGGTGGCCATGGTACTGCAATCGGTGGTGTGATCGTAGACAGCGGTAACTTTGACTGGAAAGCTTCTGGCAAATTCCCGTGGATTTCTGAGCCAAACCCAAGCTACCATGGAATTTCCTTTGCAGAGGCAACTGCTCCGGCAGCATTTGTAACTTATATCCGTGCGATTATCCTTCGTGATACAGGAGCTACCCTTTCTCCGTTCCATGCATTTATGTTCTTACAGGGACTGGAGACTCTGTCCTTAAGAGTTGAGCGTCACGTAAGCAATGCGCTGAAAATCGTTGATTACCTGTCCAAACATCCACAGGTTGAGGCTGTTCATCATCCATCACTGGAAAGCGAGCCAAGCCACTATCTGTATAAGAAATATCTTCCAAATGGCGGCGGTTCCATCTTTACATTTGAGATTAAGGGTGATGCCAAGACAGCACAGAAATTTATTGATAACCTTGCAATCTTCTCTCTGCTTGCAAATGTTGCAGATGTAAAATCACTTGTTATCCATCCTGCAACTACTACACACAGCCAGTGCACAGAGGAAGAGCTTCTTGACCAGGGAATCAAACCAAATACAATCCGTCTTTCCATTGGTATTGAGAAAGTGGAAGATCTGATCGCAGCTCTGGATGCAGCATTCGAAGCAGTGAAATAATTCTGAATATATTGATCCAGAAATATGCAGACACCATATTATTGAAACGGGTAATATGGTGTCTGTTTTTCTATATTTTTTGTAACTGTTTAGAGCCAGCCTTCCAAATGTATTTGGCTCTGAATCGTTACATTTTTTATTTTTTGTTTAAAACTTCTTAACATTTTCTGCATAATTTTGTCAAAAGCTATAGACGAAAATCCCAAAAGTATGGTAAAATATAAAGTCAAAGGGAAAGAGAAAAGGGAAGGCAGTGATTTTTTGATCGATATATTGAATCTGGATAGCCAGATATTTGAGGCTTTGTCACAGACTTCAGATAATATGTATCTGTACATTGCAGATCTTGAGAGAGATTTTTCCAGGTGGTCCAAGTCCAGCGTGGATTATTTTAATATGCCTGGGGAATTTATAGAGAATACAGCCCAGGAATGGGTGAAGCATATCCATCCACAGGATCAGCATATCTTCCTGGAGGATATGGGGCAGATCTTTGAGGGGAAAAGTAACCGTCACAATTGTGAATACCGTGCCATGAACAAATATGGCAATTATGTGTGGGTGAAATGTCAGGGAATTGTGCAGCGGGGTGAAGACGGGAGCTTGGGACTTTTCGTCGGTACTATGATGAACCTCGGGGTAAATGCCAAGTTTGACCAGCCTACAGGATTATATACCTTCCATGAACTGAAGAAACAGCTTCCTGTTTTTATCAATCAGGGAATGGAGGGCGCTATTCTCCTGTTTGATGTGGACCGGCTTCAGCGAATCAATGATATCCTTGGATATATGGTGGGAGATGAAGTGCTGCAGCGTCTTGGGAAAAAATGCCAGAGTCTGGTAGGTGTTACTTTTTACCGTGGGCAGGGCGGCAAGTTTTATTGTATCACCACTGAGAAAACCATGGATATGGTGAACTGGATCTATCAGCAGGTGCAGAAGTTTTCAGTGGAAATTCCTAAGGAAATGAATCTGGAGATTCAATTGACCGTTTCCTGTGGTGTATCCTTTTTTCCGCAGGATGCAGAGGATTTCGAGTCTCTTCATGCAAATGTGGAATATGCACTGGAACAGGCGAAGAAGGTGGGACGGGGAAGTATTGCACGTTTTTCCGGAAAAATGCACAGGCAGACGGTGGAGAGATTCCGCCTTCAGGAGGCACTTCGTGAAGCCGTTGCCAATGAGTGCAGGGGATTTTTCCTGGTGTATCAGCCACTGATCAATGGAGAAACACAGGAAGTATACGGTGCAGAGACATTGATGCGTTTTCAGCTGCCAGACGGCACGATGGTTTCCCCGATGGATTTTATTCCTATTCTGGAAGAGGATGGAACCATCCGGCAGGTGGGAGAGTGGCTTTTGAAGAAAGCGCTTGCACAGGCAGCTGTCTGGAGACAGCGTAATCCGGATTTTGTTATTTCAGTGAATGTTTCGTATATCCAGATGCTTCAGGCAGGTTTCCGGGAAATGGTAACCAGGATTCTGGAAAGGTCTTGTACACCACCGGATGCCCTGATCCTGGAGCTTACAGAAAGCTGCAAAGTTTCAGATCCAAACGGGCTGCGGAATGATTTTGAGTATTTTAAAGAGCTGGGAATCAATATGGCACTGGATGATTTTGGAACCGAGTATTCTTCCATTGCTTTGCTTCGTAAGCTGAAGCCTCAGTGGATCAAGATCGATCACACTTTTGTCCGTTCTATTCAGGATGATGAGATGGATCAGGCTATTCTGGAATACATTATGAACCTGAGCCAACAGATCAAGATCAAAGTCTGTGTGGAAGGAGTGGAGACCACAGAAATCTTATCCGTGGTAAAGAGTTACAAGCCAGAGCTGCTGCAGGGGTATTATTATTCCAGACCGTGTCCGGCAGAGGAGTTTTCAGAAAAATATTTTGCAACTGTTCAGAGTCAGGCATGATTTATGCGCAAAAGTCTGAGTCATGTTTGCATGAACGAAGATTTAATATTTTTAATAAAAAAGTTAAGGACGTATCACAATAGTGATTTATGAATCATTATTGTATACGTCCTTTTTCTATATAAAGCAAATCTTGCAGAAAGCCTTTTCAAACACGTTCTAATGTAAAAAGTTCCGGAAAACTTTTTGCGTGTGAGATTTCGCAGAATGGTCACAGTGTTTTTCAGGTTCATTTCAGGTTCGGCGTCTATAATTCCATACTGACGAAAAAATATTACAGGAAGGGAGGCTCAATCAGATGAATGCCAAGGAACACTATCGCCACGAATTGAAATATAGAATACATTACTGGCAGTATCTGCAGCTACGCAGCAGAATAGGGCAGGTTATGAGAGCTGATTCACATACGGGAGACGATGGAACCTACCAGATACGGAGTATTTATTTTGACAATATCCAGGACAAAGCACTTCGTGAGAAGGTTTATGGAGTTGCCAGAAGAGAAAAATTCAGAATCCGTTATTATAATGATAATTTCAAGAAAATTAAGCTGGAAAAGAAAATAAAAAATAACAATCTTTGCATGAAAGTAAGTGCCGGTATAACAGAAGAAGAGTGCAGAAAACTTCTTTTGGGGGAGCTGGAATGGATGAGAGGGCATGAGGAACCTCTTGTGAAGGAATTTTATGGAAAAATGAAGTTCCAGCAGCTGAAACCGCGTGTACTGGTTTCCTATATAAGAGAGCCCTATATTTATAAGGCGGGGAATGTGCGGATCACTTTTGACTGGAATGTACGGACAACGATGTATCATGGAAAATTTCTGGAAGAAAAAGTATATGATGTGGAAACCGGAAATAGTCTGAGTGAAATGATCATGGAAGTTAAATACGATGCTTTTCTGCCAGGAGTGATACAGGATATCATACAGTCCGAGGGAATCAGACAGGAGTCGTTTTCTAAATATGCTGCCTGTAGGATATATGGCTAGGCAAAAGTCCGGGCACAGCCTGATAGAGAGATAAGGAATAGAAAAGATAATGTATAAGATAATGTATAAGATGATAAGGGAGAATAACAATTATGACATTTAATGATATTTTTAAATCCAGTTTTCTGGAAAGTATAACAGAATTTTCAGTGACAGATACGCTGATCGCAATGGCGGCAGCTTTGGTCATAGGAATGTTTATCTTTGTAGTATATAAGAAAACTTTTAACAGCGTGATGTATTCCACAGGTTTTGCAATGACCCTTGTGGGGATGACAATGGTGACGACGCTTGTCATTCTGGCAGTAACATCCAATGTGGTACTGTCTCTTGGTATGGTTGGTGCTCTTTCTATTGTTCGCTTTCGTGCAGCAATCAAAGAGCCTATGGAAATCGTGTATTTGTTCTGGGCAGTGGCAGCCGGAATCGTGATCGGCGCCGGCATGCTGCCGCTGGCTGTGATCGGTTCCGCGATCATTGGAGTAATCCTGATTCTTTTTGCAAATAAAAAAGTTCACGAAAATCCTTATCTGCTGATTTTGAATTGTCAGGATGAAACAGCAGAACAGGCTGCTATTGCTCTTGTAAAGGATGCTGTAAAAAAATATGCGGTGAAATCCAAAACAGTAAACATTCAGGGAATTGAATTTACAGCGGAGATCCGTATGAAGGATGGAGAGACTGCATTTGTAAATCGCCTGAATGAGATCGTGGGTGTAGAGAATGCTACTTTGGTAAGCTATAATGGAGAATATATGTCATAAACAGTTGTAATATTTCGAAAATATGCGCTAATTACGGGAGCAAAAAAATGGGGCGTGTAGATTGCAGGAATGATTATTTACAGGATATAAGGAGGAATACTACATGATCACAAATAAATATATGACAAGAATCGCTTCTGTAATCATGGCTGTGGCAGTACTTGTATGCCTGGTGGCAACTGGATTTTCCAGACAGCTGCAGGCAGTTTATGGAAACAGTGCGGTGACAATGGAATATGAGGAAAAGCTGTTTGATACGGAACAGATCATGGATATTGATGTTCTCATGAATGAGAAAGAATGGAGTGAGATGCTGGAAAATGCTATTTCCGAGGAATATTATTCCTGTGATGTAGTAGTAAATGGCAAGACTTTTTATTCTGTAGGAATCCGGCCAAAAGGAAATACCAGTCTTTCCAGCATTGTCAATGATCCGGATACAGACCGTTACAGTTTTAAACTGGAATTTGACCATTATATAGAAGGACAGACCTGTTATGGATTGGATAAACTGATCCTTAATAATAATTATGCAGATGCTACGAATATGAAAGAAGCGGTTGTTTATGATATGTACCAGTACTTAGGGGTGGACGCTTCTTTATATAATTATGCGAAGATTTGTGTAAATGGGGAGTACTGGGGCGTATATCTGGCACTGGAGGCAGTGGAGGACAGTTTTATGCTCCGCAATTATGGTACAGAGGATGGAAACCTGTATAAACCGGAAAGCATGGGCGTTGGGGATGGCGCGGAAGCAGAGAAAATGGAAGCTGCTCATTCATTAGATGAAAATGCAAAGGGACAGCTACAAATGCCGGATTTCGAGAATACAGAGATTGCAGAGAATTCAGAGGATACAGTAGGTAAGAATGCAATAAATCCGGAGTCTGGGGAGAATCAGGAAAAAGATAATAAGGAAGGGCAAACTCTGCCGGATGGAGGAATGCCAGATGGAGAGCAGTTCCCAGCAAATGGGAAAATGCCAGATGGAGGGCAGTTCCCGGCAAATGGAGAAAGGCCAGACGCAAACCAGTTTCCGCAAAACGGGGAAGCCCCGGATACCGGGGATTTTCAGGGCAATGGTAGGAGAGCGATGGGGGATAATGGTGGTGCGGACCTGAATTATTCAGATGACAGCCTTGACAGTTATTCCACAATCTGGGATGGAGAGGTAAATGATTCCGGCAAGAAAGACCATAAGCGTGTGGTGGAAGCCCTGAAAAATATCAGTGAAGGCAATGAGCTGGAAACCTATATGGATGTGGATAATATTCTGAAATATATGGCTGTCCATACGTTTGTGGTAAATGACGACAGTCTCTCTGGTACGATGGCCCATAATTATTATCTGTATGAATATAATGGAAAACTGAATATTCTGCCATGGGATTATAATCTTTCCTTTGGAGAAATGTCTATGGGCGGTGGCATGGGAAAACAGTCCCAAGGGGCGACATCCGTGATTAATGATGCGATTGATACTCCTTTTTCCATTACAGATTTTTTTGATGCATTATTGGAGAACGAAGAATACCTGTCCCGATACCATGAATATCTTGATGAGCTTATGGAAAAATATGTAAATGGAGGGGAATTTGAGAAAACATACGAAAGGATTCGGAGTCAGATCAATGAGCTGGTAGAAGATGATCCCACTGCATTTTACAGCTATGAAGAGTATGATAAGGCTGCAAAGCTTCTTTGTGAGGTGGTAAATCTTCGGGCAGAAAGTGTAAGCGGCCAGTTGGACGGAACGATTCCATCTACAGATGAGGGTCAACAGAAGGACTCTTCCAGCCTGATTGATGGTTCTGATATTGATCTGAGTATAATGGGAACCTTTTCCGGTGGAGGGAAAGGAGAAAAATGAAGCTTTACAAAAAACTGACCCTGACGGTGTATAATACAGAAAAACGGAGTTGAAAAGCCATGGTGAATCCGTTATAATTTTCATATATAACTGCGTGAATGTAATGATTTTTCAGACAATTGTATTGCGAGGGGGATTTTCTATGACAAGGATGAAGAAGATTTGTTTATCCATTCTGGCGGCAGCAGCGTTAGCTTTTTCGGTTCAGGGAAATGTACAGGAGGCAGAGGCTTCCTGTAATACGTATCGTGTGAATGTGGCTACCGGTTATCTGGCTCTCCGGACAGATACGGCTTTTGACAGCAGTAATGAGCTGGGAGAGCTTTATACCGGAGATCTGGTTGAGGTTATGGACTATACAGGCGCTACCGGATACTGGTATGTGTATTCACCGAAGTATGATGCCTACGGTTATGTGAATAACGATTACCTGGATTCTGTTACATCCACAGTTTCTTCCTATAACAGTATGTGGACGGTAAGCGTGCCTTCCGGGTATCTGGCACTTCGGAGTGTTGCGATTGAGGAGGAATGTAACGAGATCGGAGAGCTTTATTCAGGAGATACCGTGTGGGTTTCTGACAGCAGTAATGGGAAATACTGGTATGTATATTCGCCGAAGCTGAACTGTTATGGATATGTGAACCAGGAATACCTTTACCAGAATGAGAGCATGGATGGAGACACCAGTTATTATGGTGAGACCAGATCAGTACGTGTATCCAAGGGATATCTGGCTTTGCGTAATATGAAGGCATACGATTCTTCCAATGAGATCGGGGAGCTCTATACCGGAGATGTGGTACAGCTTCTTGAGACAAGTGATCCCCAGTACTGGTATGTATATTCACCGAAATATGATCAGAATGGATTTGTGAATAAAGATTATCTGGTAGGAGCAACTTCTTATGAGACAATGAACGTACATGTATCCACAGGTTATCTGGCTCTCCGCTCTGCCATGAGTTATGACGAATCCAATGAGATCGGGGAGTTATATAATGGTGATACGGTAATGGTGATCGACGCAAGTGGATCGAAATACTGGTATGTATATTCACCAGGTCTTATGAAGTATGGATATGTGGATAACAGGTATCTGTATTAAAAGATAATGGATAAAGTTAAAAAGAAATAAAATGCAGCCTGGGCTTAGAAGCTTATTTGAAATGCGCTTCCAAACCTGGGCTGTTTTTGTGGAAAGGCGCATTCTTCTACATATTTGGTGTAGCTTGAATTTCAGTTATTTTTGCACATTTCCTTTATAAAAATTTCATATTTTCCCCGATTGAACAAAAAATATCACAATGCTATACTAAATATAATCGTTGAAAAGAGAGACAGGAGAGTGATAATTTGCAGGATACTACAGAGAATTATATCCATCTTGAAAAAGTGTCCAAGATTTATGGAACAAAAGAGGTGAAAATAGTCGCAGTAGATGAAATCAGTTTTAATATATCCAAGGGCGAATTTGCAGTGATCGTAGGCCCAAGTGGTGCGGGAAAGACTACCGTGTTGAATATTCTTGGGGGAATGGATACTGCAACAAGCGGACAGATCTGGGTGGACGGGAGAAATATAGCGAAATATAATAACCGCCAGCTTACCAGCTACCGCAGGGATGATATTGGATTTGTTTTCCAGTTTTATAATCTGGTTCCGAACCTGACCGCATTGGAGAATGTAGAGCTTGCAGGACAGATCTGTAAGAATCCAATGAACCCGAAGACGGTTCTGGAAGAAGTGGGACTAAAGGACAGACTGGGAAACTTTCCTGCACAGCTATCCGGCGGAGAACAGCAAAGGGTTTCGATTGCCAGAGCACTTGCCAAGAATCCTAAGATGCTTCTTTGTGATGAGCCTACGGGAGCCCTTGATTATCAGACTGGTAAGGCGATACTGAAGCTTTTGCAGGATATGTGCCGCCAGAAGGGGATGACAGTGGTGGTGATCACCCATAACTCTGCTTTGACGCCTATGGCAGACCGGGTGATCCGGATCAAAAATGGCAAGGTGGCACAGATGACCTTAAACGACCATCCGACTCCGGTAGAAAAAATTGAATGGTAGGTGAGAGATGAAAGCACTAAGAAAAGAATTCTGGATGGAGATCAGGAGAAGCAAATCCAGATTTATATCCATCCTTCTGATCGTAGCTCTTGGAGTGGCTTTCTTTTCCGGCATTCAGGCCTCCTCACCTGACATGCGTTACTCCGGAGATGCCTATTATGATGAAAGCAATCTGATGGATATCAAGATTGTGGGAACCCTGGGACTGACGGAAGAGGATGTTTCTTCTATAGAAGGGATTGATGGAATAGAGTCCGCTGAGGGAGCATGGTCTACCGATGTCATGTGTGGAGAGGGGCAGAAGCAGAAGGTTCTCCATATTGAGTCCTTGAATGATACTGTGAACAAGCTGGATGTCCAGGAAGGGCGCCTTCCGCAAAAAAGTGGGGAGATCTTTCTGGATGGGACATTTGCTTCTGCGAATGAGTATCAGATCGGGGATAAGGTGACATTGCGTGAGGGAGAAGATTCCTCCCTTCTGATGAATTATGAATATACAGTGGTAGGAACTGGAAGAAGTCCCCTTTATATTTCGTTTAACAGAGGAAATACCACCCTTGGTACTGGTGAAGTCAATGGCTTTGGCTATGTACTTCCGGAAGATTTTGACCAGGAGATTTACACACAGATTTATGTGACGGTTCACGGTGCGAAAGAGCTTACCAGTTATACAGATGGTTATGAAAATCTGATCGCGAAGATTAAGGACCGGGTGGAGGGCATAGCAGATGAACGCTGTCAGATTCGTCTTGCTGCTGTAAAAGCAGATGCCCAGGAAGAAATCGATGATGCAAAGAAGAAGCTGGAGGATGGAAAAAAGGAAGCCGAGGATAAGCTTGCTGATGCGAAGGAGGAGCTTGACCAGGGAGAAAAAGACCTGAAGGATGGCCAAAAGGAGTATGAAGACGGCAGAACCAAGCTCACTGATGCCAAAAAAGAGCTTACAGATGGAAAAAACCAGCTGGAAGATGCAAAAACCCAGTTAGCCGATGGAAAAACCCAGCTTGCTGATGCGAAGAATCAGCTGTCTTCCAGCAAAGAGGAGCTTGACAGCGCCAGAAGCCAGCTGGATGATGGCTGGAGCCAGGTAAATGCTGCAAAGTCAGAACTGGAAAATGGGCAGCAGCAATTGGCAAAGGCACAGGACGAGGTGGACAGTGGGCTTGCCGAAATCAATGCCAGTCAGAAAACATTAGATGAGAATAAAGAAAAGCTCACATCTGCAAAAGCCCAGGTAACAGCAGGTGAGGAGCAGCTTGCAGCCGCAAAAAAAACACTGGAGGAGAAGCAGAGCCAGCTTGATGAATCAAAAGCAGAAATTACAGCCGGGCAGCAGCAACTTAACAGTACCAGAGACCAGCTGAACCAGCAGAAACAGCAGATTACAGAGGGACTTTCCCAGGTGGAAGCAGGAGAGGCACAGCTGCAGGCGGGGATGAATAGCCTGGAAAGTGCCAAAAGCCAGCTTAGCCAGCTTCAGATCCAGCTGGAAGGGCTTCGTGGACAGTATAATGAAGCACTTGAAAACCCGGAAGCCTCCCAGGAAGAATTGGAAAGTCTCTCCGGACAGATCCAGGAGCTGGAGGGGCAGGAGAGCGTTCTTGACCAGCAGATCCAGGAAAATGAGGCCCAGCTCGAAGAACAGAGACAGCAGCTGGCCGACAGCAGAAGTGAGCTGGAGACCAGCCTTGCAGCTGTGGAAGGTGGATTGTCCCAGCTTTTGGGAAAGGAAGATGAGTTAAATGCGGCCATAAGCCAGATTGCAGAGGGACAGGCACAGATAGATGCAGGATGGGATGAGATTGCGAAACAGGAGAATTCTCTTGCAGCCGCCAAAGCAGAAATTGAAAAGGGAGAGCAGGAGCTTGCAGCCGGGCAGAAGAAACTGGATGCTGCAAAGAAGAAACTAAACAAGGCACAGAAAGAAATCAATTCCAACGCCAAGTCTCTTGCCAAGGGGCAGGCTCAGCTGGACGCCAATGAGTCAAAACTACGGGAAAGTGAGCAGCAGTATGCTTCCGGTCTGGCCCAATACCAGTCCGGGGCCCGGCAGATTGCAGATAATGAGGCGAAACTTGTTTCCGGAGAGCAGGAAATCTATGAAAATGAACAGAAGCTGAAAGACGGAGAGCAGGAAATCGCGGATAATGAGAAAAAGCTTGCAGATGCTGCAGAAGATCTGAAAAAAGGTGAGAAGGATCTGACAGATGGCAAAAAGAAATACGAAGATTCCAGGAAAGAAGCGGAAGATGAAATCCATGAAAATGAACAGAAGCTGAAAGATGCAGAGAAGGAACTGGATGATCTGGAAGTTCCAGAATGGATGGTCACAGACAGGGAGGATCTTCCGGAATATACAGATTACGGCGACAATGCAGACCGTCTCCGGAACATCGGGCAGATTTTTCCTGTGATCTTTTTCCTGGTAGCTGCCCTTATCAGTCTTACTACAATGACCCGTATGGTAGAGGAGCAGAGGACTCAGATCGGTACCCTGAAAGCACTTGGTTATAAGAAGAAATCCATTGCAGGCAAATACATCTGCTATGCATTTTTTGCAACAGTTCTTGGAAGTATTCTTGGAATGCTTATCGGGGAGAAAATCATTCCATATATTATTATAACCGCTTATGGGATTATGTATCATAATGCTTCAGGCAGCCTTTCCATTGATTACCAGCTAAGCTTTGCCCTGATCGCATCCGGTGCATCCATTGTCTGTACCGTTGGTGCCACGCTTTTTGCCTGCGGAAAAGAGCTTCAGGAGACTCCGGCATCACTTATGCGGCCCCCTGCCCCAAAAGAAGGCAAGCGTGTGCTGCTTGAGCGGATCACGATTATATGGAAGCATTTAAGCTTTTCCTGGAAATCAACCATCCGGAATCTGTTCCGCTATAAGAAACGGCTTGTAATGACCGTATTTGGAATTGCAGGAAGTATGGGACTTATGCTGGTTGGCTTTGGAATCCAGGACTCCGTCAGTGATATTGCGACGATTCAGTATCGGGACCTTCAGCATTATGAAGGAATGATCATTGAAGACGGAGATGCCACAGAGGAAGCGAAAAAAGAGCTTCTGGATTTTGTGAAAAACAATGACAAGATCGCGCACAGCGAACAGATACAGCTGATGAAGATCAGTGCCCCAAAGGGCGGTTCCAATATCAGTATTTATCTGTTTGTGCCGGAAAGCCTGGAGGAATTTGCCAAGGATGTTACTCTTCAGAACCGTGTTACAAAGGAGAAGTATCAGCTTAGTGATGACGGGTCTGCAATTTCGGAGAAAACAGCCAGTCTGCTTGGCCTTAAGGTGGGGGATTTTATTACCCTGGAAAAAGCAGACAAGGAATATTCCGTAAAAGTAGCTGTGATTACCGAGAATTATATGAGCCATTATCTTTATATGACGCCGGCTGTGTATGAGCAGACATTTGGGGAAAAGCCGGATTATGAGGACATTGTCTTTACCATGAAAGAGGAATATAAGGGAGATCTGGAAAGCGTTGGAACGGATATCCTTACATATCCGGGAGCACTTAGTATCAGTTATACAAGCAGCCTTTCCGGGCAGATCGACCGTATGTTAAGTACCCTGGATGTGGTAATCCTGGTGCTGATCGTTTCAGCAGGAATGCTTGCTTTTGTGGTCCTGTACAATTTGAATAATATTAATATCACAGAGCGTCAGAGGGAGCTTGCTACCCTGAAAGTCCTGGGCTTTTACGATGGTGAGGTTTCCCAGTATGTGCTCCGGGAAAATGTGATCCTGACAGTGCTTGGAATCGCATTTGGAGCGGTGTTTGGAATTCTTCTGCACAGGTATGTGATCACCACTGTGGAGGTGGATGCGGTTATGTTTGGAAGGAATATCAAGCCGTTAAGCTTTCTTTACAGCGGAATACTGACCTGTGTGTTCTCTGTTGTGGTAAACTTAGTGATGCATTTTAAGCTGAAGACCATTGATATGGTGGAGTCTTTGAAGAGTGTGGAATAAGTGTAGTTGTGAAATTTTTAATTCTGCTTGACAAGCTGGAAAATTGCAATTATAGTTATACCCATAAAAGAAGCAGCTTAGAGTCTGTTTGAGAAATTATTCCTGTTCAAACATACTTTAGCCGCAGAGAAAGGCATTGAAGAAGAGGAGTAAGCGCATGTTCTCCCAGAGAGAAATGTCCGTAGTGGAATCCCTGAGTGAGATTCAGACCATAGCTGAAGCGGGGCTGAGTACGCAGCGGAGGGTTCTGGCTTGTGGTGGAAGACATTTCGTGATTTGCATTCGCTGAAGGTAGCTTCGGAGCCGGGGAACTGAACAGGCAGATAGCAGCAGAACAGCCGGATTTTAACAGCGTTTATAAGTTGTGGTTCTGGCAGTTTACGGATATCCTGCAGTAGGTTTTCACGCAATTCCAGCGTTACAGGAAAAGAGATATGTGTACCATTTGTACACATAATGAAGGTGGTACCGCGTTAATTTCGCCCTTCACACATATTTGTGTGAGGGGCTTGTTTTTTAGGAGGAAAATCATGAGCAAAGAACTTGCAAAGACCTACGATCCTAAGGGAATCGAGGAACGTCTTTACCAGAAATGGATGGACAACGGATATTTTCATGCAAAAGTAAACCCGGATAAGAAACCATTTACCATTGTTATGCCGCCGCCAAACGTAACCGGTCAGCTGCATATGGGACATGCACTTGATGAGACCATGCAGGATATTCTGATCCGTTTCAAGAGAATGCAGGGATACGAAGCACTGTGGCAGCCGGGAACCGACCATGCAGCTATCGCTACAGAGGTTAAGGTTACGGAGAAGCTGAAAAAAGAGGGCATTGATAAGGCTGAAATCGGCCGTGAGAAATTCCTGGAATATGCCTGGGAGTGGAAAGAAGAGTACGGCGGAAAGATCATTAACCAGCTGAAGAAGCTTGGAGCTTCTGCTGACTGGGAGAGAGAACGTTTCACAATGGATGAGGGCTGCTCTAAGGCTGTACAGGAGGTTTTCATCAAATTATATGAAAAAGGCTACATCTACAAGGGGTCCCGTATCATCAACTGGTGTCCGGTATGCCAGACTTCCATTTCTGATGCAGAGGTTGAGCATGAGGATCAGGATGGCTTCTTCTGGCACATCAACTATCCAGTTGTAGGAGAAGAAGGAAAATTCGTGGAAATTGCCACAACACGTCCGGAGACACTTCTTGGCGATACTGCTGTTGCAGTAAACCCGGATGATGAGCGATACAAAGACATTGTTGGCAAAATGCTGAAGCTTCCACTTACCGACAGAGAGATTCCGGTAATCGCAGATGAGTATGTTGACAAGGAATTTGGTACTGGCTGTGTGAAGATTACACCGGCTCATGACCCTAACGACTTCGAGGTTGGAAAGAGACACAACCTTCCGGAAATCAACATTATGAATGATGATGCTACCATCAATGAGCTTGGCGGGAAATACGCAGGTATGGACCGTTATGAGGCAAGAAAAGCCATGGTAGAGGATCTCGACAAGCTTGGACTTCTGGTAAAAGTAGTTCCTCACAATCACAGTGTTGGAACACATGACCGCTGCCATGCTACAGTAGAGCCAATGATCAAGCCGCAGTGGTTTGTAAAAATGGATGAGATGGCAAAGGCTGCCATCAAGACTCTTGAGGACGGAGATCTGAAATTCGTTCCGGAGCGTTTTGACAAGACCTATCTTCACTGGCTGGAGAATATCCGTGACTGGTGTATCTCCCGTCAGCTGTGGTGGGGACATAGAATCCCGGCTTATTACTGTGACGAGTGCGGCGAGACAGTTGTTGCAAGGGAAATGCCTGAAAAATGCCCGAAATGCGGATGTACCCATCTTCACCAGGATGAGGATACCCTGGATACCTGGTTCAGTTCAGCACTTTGGCCGTTCTCCACACTTGGATGGCCGGATAAGACACCGGAGCTGGAATATTTCTATCCTACAGATGTGCTGGTAACCGGATATGATATAATTTTCTTCTGGGTTATCCGTATGGTATTCTCTGCTCTTGAGCAGACTGGCGAGACACCGTTCCATCATGTACTGATCCATGGTCTTGTAAGAGATTCCCAGGGCCGCAAGATGAGTAAATCTCTTGGAAATGGTATTGATCCACTTGAAGTAATTGATAAATATGGTGCAGACGCGCTTCGTCTGACCCTGATGACTGGAAATGCACCTGGAAATGATATGCGTTTCTACTGGGAGCGTGTAGAATCCAGCCGTAACTTTGCGAACAAGATCTGGAATGCTTCCCGTTTCGTTCTTATGAATCTGGAAGGCAAGACTGTGACAGAGCCTGAGATCGCATCTCTTTGTGCTGAGGACAAATGGATCCTTTCCAGACTGAATAACGTGATTAAAGAAGTAACAGACAATATGGAAAAATATGAGCTGGGTATTGCAGTCCAGAAAATCTATGATTTCCTTTGGGATGAACTTTGTGACTGGTACATTGAGATTGCCAAGGTACGTCTGTGGAAAGCAGAGGAAGATCCAAAGGCTGCCAATGAGGCTCTTTGGACACTTCGCACAGCTCTGACCCAGGGCCTGAAGCTTCTTCATCCGTTTATGCCATTTATCACAGAAGAAATTTACTGCACACTTCTTCCGGAAGAAGAGTCCATTATGATCTCTGACTGGCCGGTTTATAAAGAAGAGTGGAACTCCCCTGAAGCAGAGCTTGCAATCGGAAGCTTCCAGGAAGTGGTACGCGGCATCCGTAATACCAGAACCAGCATGAATGTTCCACAGAACCGCAAAACCCATCTGATCATTGTCGGAAAAGATGCTGATATCTGTCAGATGTATGAGAACAGTAAGAAATCCTTTGTAAATCTTGCATTTGCAAAAGAAATCCATGTACAGCAGGATAAGACAGGAATCGGCGAGGATGCAGTTTCCGTTGTTGTTTCTAATGCAGTGGTTTACATGCCTCTTGAAGACCTTGTTGACAAGGAAAAAGAGCTTGAAAGACTGACTAAGGAGCAGGAAAGACTGACCAAGGAAATTGCCCGCTGTGAGGGTATGCTGAACAATCCGAACTTTGTGAACAAGGCTCCGGCCGCAAAGGTTGAGGCAGAGAAGGAGAAGCTTGCGAAGTACAAAGAGATGAAAGAAAAAGTTGGCACACAGCTTGAGCAGCTTAAGAAATAAAAGGAGAAATTGAATGAAGCTGAGCAAATTTTGCAACAAGATTTCTCTGATTCTCCAGGCACTTTGGTGCGCAGTCCTCTATTTTATCATAGAGGCACTGTGCCGCCACTCTGTGGTGGAGGCATGGGACTACATGACGGGAAAGCCGTTGGTATTTGCTTATAATACTGCGTTTATTTTTACCACAATGCTGATCGTATATCTGTTTCACAGAAGGTTCTTCTGGCGGACGGTGGTTTCTGTTTTCTGGCTGTTTCTGGGAATCGTTAACTGCATTCTTCTGATGAACCGTGTAACCCCATTTACAGGACCGGATCTGCATATGCTGACAGATGGTATTGCGATCATGCAGAAATATCTTCCTTTTTACGGGGTTGTGATTGGATGCATTCTGATCGGCCTGGTGCTTCTGGGGCTTTTGATTGTGTTTATAAAGGGACCAAAGTATCAGCAGAAAATCAAGTATCGCTATGTGATTCCCCTTGTTATCGTCGGCTTTGTGGCTTTTGGAGGAGTAACACAGCTTGCCCTTGAAAAAAGGGTTTTGTCTAACTATTTCGGGAATATTGCATTTGCCTATGAGGATTATGGATATCCGTATTGTCTGGCAACTACTATTTTTAATACAGGTATCAGCCAGCCGAGGGATTATTCAGAAGAAGAGATCCAGCGGATCGAGAAAACCGAGGACAATCTTCCGGAAACAAAGGAAGATGGAAAAAGACCCAATATTCTGTTCTTACAGCTGGAGTCTTTCTTTGATCCCACACTGGTAAACTATCTGAATATTTCCGAGGATCCTATTCCAAATTTCCGGAAGCTGATGGAAGAGTATTCTTCTGGTTATTATAAAGTACCTTCAGTTGGGGCAGGTACTGCAAATACAGAGTTTGAGACCATTACAGGAATGAGCCTCCACTATTTCGGACCTGGTGAATATCCATACAAGAGTATTCTGAAGGAGACAACCTGTGAAAGCGTACCGTATGTTTTGAAAAATCTGGGATACTCTACTCATGCAGTACATAACAATGAGGCGAATTTCTACGGCAGACGGTCTGTTTTTCCAAATCTTGGATTTGACACCTTTACTTCTGAAGAATATATGGAAAAAGAGAACCTGCAGAATCCTCTTGGCTGGGTGAAAGACAGTGTTCTGACAGACGAGATCCTTAAGTGTCTGGATTCTACAGAAGGACCTGATTATGTGTATACGATTTCCGTGCAGGGACATGGAGATTATCCAAGTGAGCCGATTCTGGACAATCCTGAAATTACCGTGTCAGGGTCTCCTACAGAGGAACAGGATTGTAAATGGGAATATTACGTGAACCAGATTCATGAGATGGATCAGTTTGTAAAAGAGCTTACAGATGCACTGGCAGAGTATCCGGAGGATGTGATCCTGGTTATGTATGGGGATCATTTGCCAACCATGGGACTTACTGTGGAGGACCTTAAGAATAAGTATCTTTTCCAGACCGAATATGTGATCTGGGATAATATGGGACTTACCAAGAAGGATGAGAATCTGGCTTCTTACCAGGTTGCGGCAGAAGTTCTGGACCGGGTCGGAATCCATGAAGGTACGATCATGAAGTACCATCAGGCGAGAAGAAATACCAAGAATTATCAGGTGGATCTGGAGACGCTGCAGTATGATGTTCTCTATGGAAAACGTTATGCTTATGGCGGGGAAAATCCTTTTGAACGGGTAAAAATGCGGATGGGTCTTTATGATGTGACCCTGGATTCCATCCGGTTAGTGTCAGATTCGGACTGGACTTATTATATTCAGGGAACGAATTTTACACCGTCCAGTCAGGTGAAATTGAATGGCGAGTGGTACGATACCGCGTATGTAAGTCCTACTATGCTGGTAATCTCAGGAACTGAGCTGTCAGATTTTGACAGGCTGGCGGTTGTACAACGAAGCAACAGTTCTACAAGGAAGGCGCTTAGCAAGAGTTTCGACAGATCTGTTTATGCATTGTATGACAGTAAGTGGAAAGTACCGGAAGCTTGATAAAAAACGAAGAAGGGAGAGGACGAAACTGCTCCATGGGAGCGAAGAAAGTGTCCTCTCCTTTCTTTCACGTTTATATGTATATTTTTGAACCAGCAGAAAGCTTTGGAATCTGCGAGAAATTGCGGGGCTTCTGTCCACGGGCTGCATCGTGCGAGGTTTGTCGGATAAAAAGTTACGATTAGGGGTGGACTTCTGGTGTGACTATTATATAATGATAGAGTAATTGATTTGAAGGATTGTGGGAGCAGCGTAGCTGCAGAACAATCCGTGTTATTGAGTTTTTATACAATAAGATAAATGGTGGTTGAGATTATGAATTACGAGGAAGCTGTTGCTTATATTGAGGAGACACCTAAGTTTACGAAGAAAAATAGCCTGGAGCACACGAAGGAATGCCTGAGAAGGCTTGGAAATCCACAGAAGAAGTTCCGGGTGATACATGTTGCAGGAACCAATGGGAAAGGCAGTACCTGTGCATTTCTCACTTCGATTCTGAGAGAAGCAGGATATTCCTGCGGATTGTTTACATCTCCTCATCTGGTGAAGATTAATGAGAGATTTCAGATCAATGAAGTTAATATTGATGATGAGACATTTCTGAAGGCTTTTGAAAAGGTGAAGGCACTGTCAGATGAGCTTGTGGCAGAGGGAAGTTATCATCCCACTTATTTTGAAATGCTGTTTCTTATGGGAATGGTGATCTTCGCCGAGGCAGGCGTGGATTATGTTACTTTAGAGACAGGACTTGGGGGAAGACTGGATGCGACCACTGCAGTGGAGAATCCGGTAGCTTGTGTGATCACTTCCATCAGCCTGGATCACATGCAGTTTCTTGGAAATACAGTGCGGGAGATCGCAGGAGAGAAGGCAGGAATCATTGTTCCTGGAGTTCCGGTGATCTTTGATGGAAATGATAAAGATGCAGCTGATGTGATCGAGGCGAAGGCAAAAGAGCTTGACAGCCCTGCCTTTAAAGTGGTTCAGGACAAGGCGAAAGTGCTGGGAAACAATAGAGATGGCATTGATTTTTCCCTGGAAGATGAATACTATGGAGATACGAAATTCCATATTCCCTTTATCGCATGGTATCAGGTGATGAATGCGTCTCTGGCACTGACTGCGATGGAAGTACTGAAGGGGCAGATCCCGGTCAGCATAGAACAGATACAGGCAGGAATTAAGAATACCAGATGGCAGGGAAGAATGGAGACTATTCTGCCAGGTGTGATCGTAGATGGGGCACATAATGAGGATGGTGTGCGCAGGTTTGTGGAGACAGCAGAGCGTTTCCAGCAGGAGTGTCCGTTGACACTTTTGTTTTCAGCGGTAAATGACAAGGATTATCAGGACATGATCCATACGATCTGCAGCAGGATCCGTTTCCGGAAGGTGGTAACCACTAAAGTGGGAGGGTATCGTGAGGTTCCATCAGCCGAACTGGCTGGAATTTTTGAAAAAGAGGGCTGTCAGGCTGTGGAAAATTCTGATAATATTGAAGAGGCATTTCATATGGCATATGAGGCAAAGGGAGAAAACGGAATGCTGTTTTGTGTAGGTTCCCTTTACCTGGTAGGTGAGATCAAAACGCTTTTGGAGGATATATATGATTGATTACGAAGAGGAACTGAAGAAATTTGAGCCTTGTCTGGATGTGACAGATGCAGAAGAGGCTATTTACGATAGGGAACTAACGGATATTCTGGATATTCTTCAGGAAATGCTGAGAGAGTCCAAGAGTGGACGCAGGATGAAATAGAATAGGAGTTACTGAATGAATTGTATGAATTGCGGTGCGTTCCTGGCAGATAAGGACCTTGATTACTGTCCTCATTGCGGGTGTAACGTTCTGATCCAGAAGAAGGTGGAGTATCTTTCCAGACTTTATTATAATCAGGGCCTGGAAAAGGCCAGTATCCGTGACCTTTCGGGGGCGGTTACCTGTCTGAAACAAAGTCTTACTTTTAATAAGAGAAATATACAGGCGAGAAATCTTCTGGGACTGGTGTATTTTGAAATGGGAGAGGTGGTTGCTGCACTCAGTGAGTGGGTGATCAGTAAGAATCTACAACCCACCCGTAATATTGCAAATGAATATATCAACCGTCTTCAGGCGAATTCAAATAAGCTGGATGCCATTAATGAGACGATTCGAAAATATAACAATGCGCTGGCCCTTTGCAGGGAAGGGCATGAGGATATGGCGGCGATACAGCTGCGTAAGATTCTTGCACAGAATACCAAGCTGATCAAGGGGTATCATCTGCTGGCTCTGATCTATATGAAGAATCATGACTGGGGTAAAGCAAGAAGAACCTTGAAAAAAGCAGCCCGTATTGATAAGACAAATACGACTACTTTACGTTTCCTTAGGGAGGTAGATGAGAGAACCGGTGTTACCACAAGGCTTGAAAAGCAGAAAAAAGGGCTTTTCAGGGCCAAGGGGGCAGTGGATTCTTCGGAAGAGAATCCAAGAAGCCAGGTACTTCAGCCGGCTGTCTACAGGGAAAATTCCAGGATTTCCCTGTTTATGACTCTTGTTGCCGGTGTGGCAGCGGGAGCCATAGCATTCTGGCTTCTGGCAGTTCCTGCCATAAAGCAGGGAATTTACCGGGAAGCGAACCAGCAGATCGTGAAATACAGTGAATCACTGGCGAGCCAGGGGGCAGAGCTTTCCAAGGCCCAGGGAGAAGCTAAGGAGTCTGGGGATGTGGCTGAAGAAATCACCAAAGAGCTTGATACGGAACAGAAGAAGAGTGCAAGCTACCAGGCGCTTTTGAACGCCTATGTTTCTTACAGGCAGAATGAGTATGATGCCGCTGCGCTGGAGATCCAGAAGGTCTATGAAGATCAGCTGGGAGATGACGTGAAGGGAATTTACAATACGATCTGTTCCGAAACCGGTGTGTCTGGAATGAGAAGCGACGGATCTACAGATAGTGGGGATGGTACCGGGGATACATCGGAAGGTGGAAATAGTAATTCTGAATCGGACACATCCGGCTATGATGAGTCTGGTTATGATGAATCTGGTTATGATGAATCAGATTACAGTGAAAGCGATGGGACTGATTACAGCAGCGAAGACGGATACTATGATGAAAATGGTGATTTTCAGTATTACTGATGAAAAGATGTGATCTACAATTAAGAAGAACCTCTGAACCGGGGATGTGCATGTGTGCACATCCCTTTTTAAATATGGTTTTATGCAAATCTGCAATCTGCATGCCCCACTTTGCGGTATATTTTGCAGAAAGCCTTTTGGGGGCATGCTCTAGGGCAATAATAAATAAGGGGGAGTTTGGGGTATGAAACCTGTTTTTGAAACTACGGGAACCTGTCTGAATATTAAACTGCCAGAGGAACTGGATCATCCTGCGTCTGAGCTGATCCGGAGGGAATCGGACAGAATTATGGGAAAAATATATATTCGGACGATATGTTTTGATTTTGGAGAGACTGTGTTTATGGATAGTTCCGGAGTTGGGCTGATCATGGGACGCTACCGGGCGCTTGGAATGCGTTCGGGCTGTATGAAAGCCTGTCATGTAAGTGGATATATTGAAAAACTGCTGCGGCTTTCCGGAGTGAGCAGATTCCTTGAACTGGAAAGAGAAACAAATGAGACCTGTCTGGAAGGGAGGGGGATATGATGGAGAATTCTAATGAAATGATGCTTATTTTTGACAGCAGAGCGGAAAATGAAGGACTAGCCAGAATCGCGGCTGCGGCATTTTGTACCCATTTGAATCCTACTCTGGAAGAGGTCTCTGATCTGAAGACAGCAGTTTCAGAAGCTGTGACCAATTGTATCATTCACGGTTATCAGGGGGAAGTGTGCAAGATCCGTATGCGGTGTACCAGGAAGGACAGGACTATTTATGTAGATATTGAAGATGATGGTGTGGGGATTCCAGATGTGGAGAAAGCGATGGAGCCTTTGTATACTACCCGCGCAGACCAGGACCGGTCAGGAATGGGCTTTACCTTCATGGAAGCTTTTATGGATGAGGTAAAAGTCACTTCTTCTGTGGGAAAAGGAACCTGTGTGCATATGAGTAAAAAAATCGGAAATTGATCAGGAGGAAGCATGGATCATACTCTTGCTCTCATTGGGCGTATTCACCAGGGAGATAAAGAGGCAAGAGATACTTTGTTTTCGGAAAATATGGGACTGGTATATAGTGTATCCAGGCGTTTTCTGGGAAGAGGCGTGGAAATGGAGGATCTTTTCCAGATTGGAAGTATCGGTCTTCTAAAGGCTGTGGATAATTTCAATCCTGAGTTTGATGTGAAATTTTCTACATATGCGGTACCAATGATCATTGGGGAAATTAAAAGGTTTCTTAGGGATGACGGAATGCTGAAGGTAAGCCGTTCCATAAAAGAGAACCGGTATAAGATTTACAAAGTGAGAGAGGAAATGGAGAAAAGGCTTGGAAGGGAGCCGGACATGCAGGAACTTTCAGCAGCCATAGATATGCCTGTGGAAGAGCTTGCTATGACAATGGAGTCTGCTGCTGAAGTAGAGTCTATCTACAGAACCGTGTATCAGGGGGATGGGGCAGATCTGCAGCTGGTGGACAGGCTTCCTGAGAATGAAGACTGTCACGAAAAACTTCTGAATCGGATCTGGGTGGAAGAAATCCTGGAAAAACTGGAAGGTAAAGAGCGGCAGCTGATCGGCCTTCGGTATTTTCAAGATATGACACAGACGGAGGTTGCGAAAAGAATGGGGGTGTCCCAGGTGCAGGTTTCCCGGATGGAGAAGAGGATATTAAAGAAAATGAGGGAAGCGGAGAAGTAAAGCCTGCCACGAAAATCTTTTCAAACACGTTCTGGAAAATGATATGGATAATGAATGTAAAAATGCCTTGGAAAATAAGAAAATGATAAATCCGGTTCTTATTTTCCAGGGCATTATAAATATTATTCTTAGTAATTAGAATTTAATTTCCTTTCCTTCCAGACGCCACTGTCTGAATTCTGCAGAAGCAGAGAGGAGCAGGTCTGAGGAAGAATTCAGGGCTGTTTCCACAGAGTCCTGGATTACTCCGATAATGAAGCCAACAGCAACTACCTGCATGGAAATGTCGTCAGAAATTCCGAACAGGGAGCATGCCATAGGAATCAGAAGAAGAGATCCGCCGGCGACACCGGAAGCACCACATGCGGAAAGTGCCGCGAGAAGACTGAGAATGATTGCGGTTGGGATATCCACATGGATTCCAAGGGTAAAAGCGGTTGCCATTGTCATGACGGTAATGGTAATAGCAGCACCATCCATATTGATAGTTGCGCCAAGAGGAATGGTTACAGAGTAAGTGTCACGGTCAAGACCCATTTCCTCACAGGCTTTCATATTTACAGGAATATTGGCTGCGGAGCTTCTGGTGAAGAATGCGGTGATAGCACTTTTCTTCAGGCAGTGGAAAATCAGAGGGTATGGATTCTGACGGATGCACCAGTAAACCAGAAGCGGATTTGTTACAAAGTAAATGAAAAGCATGCAGCCTACAAGCAGAAGAAGGAGCTTTCCATAAGTAGTGAAAATATCCAGTCCATTGGTGGATACTGTATTAAATACAAGTCCAAAGATTCCAAAAGGCGCCAGGTTGATGATCCAGCTGACTACCAGGGAGGTGCCGTCTGCGATATCGGCAAGAACTTTCTTGGTAGTATCGTTTGCTGCGCGGAAGGCAAGTCCAAGGAGAATCGCCCAGGTAAGGATTCCTACATAATTGGCATTTACCAGGGAGGATACCGGGTTTGCAACGATATTGAGCAGAAGATTGCTGAGAACTTCCACAATTCCCTGAGGTGCGGTTGCGTCAGCCGCAGCATTGGTAAGAGTCATTTCCACCGGGAAGATCATGCTGGCAAATACAGCGATGACAGCTGCCAGTACGGTACTGAACATGTACAGGGCAACTACTGTTTTGATGACACCGCCATGGGATTTTCCTGCGTTGCACAGTGAGCTGAGAACCAGGAAGAATACCAGGAGAGGAGCAATGGCTTTTAAGGCTCCTACGAATACATCTCCCAGAATGGCGATACTTGTAGCACCAGGAACTGCAACTCCCAGGATGGCACCCAGGATCAGACCGACGACGATTCGCTTGACCAGTGCGATCTCGGTCCAGGTTTTCCATAGTTTTTTCATTTTTCTTTCCCTCTTTCCTTCTTTAGTTTGGTAAAACGTTAATAAGATGATTATATAGTATGCAGGTGGATTCTGCAACTAAATATATGACAAATTATGTGGAAAATAGATAATGGATATAAAATAGCGGAAAGGATAACCAAGATGAAAAAATGAGAATAGATAACCGGCTGGAGTCAGATAGATTTATATGCAAAAAAATCCGGGTAAGACGAAAGAAAATGTCTTATCCGGATTTCTTAGAATCTGAAAATCTGAAAATCTGGTCTGGTTTATTTTACAGCTTCCTGTCTGCCAAACAATGTATTCTTGTATTTGGAAAGCGCGGTGAGAAGCACCATTCCAAAGACACCGCAGGAGATGACCTCACCAGCGCCTACAGTAAGCATCATAAGCGGGATCGGGAGGTTGGTGCCATATCCGTAACGAAGGACGAATGGTACCAGGACTGCGTTTGCAACGATTGGCGGAACTGGTGCGAGCCATTTGCTGCTGCCTCTGAGCTTATAGGTAAATACAGCTCCGATGAGGGTGGCAATGCTTCCGAATGCGATATCCAGAGGAATTGCGCCGCCAAGCATGTTGGCCAGGATGCAGCCTACAAAAAGGCCAGGGATGGCAGCTGGTGTGAAAAATGGGAGAATCGTTAAGGCTTCGGAAATCCGGACCTGAATCTCTCCATAACTAAATGGTGCAAACACCAGTGTCAGTACAACATAGACAGCCGCGATCAGCGCTGCCTGCACCAGGAACAGGGTACTCTTGTTTTTCATATTCATTTGTCTCCTTTAGTTTTGTTTTACGAGTGGAAGGTCACGAACACTCGGCACATTTATAGGCGGTGACCGCCCCAAAAGCCCTGTACGACCTTGTTTTTATGGGCTTTTCAACGGAGGTGAGTATAGCATATTCAGGAGGGGAATGCAAGGGAAAAAGAGTACTGGAAATTATATTGTTGCTATTTATATCTTTCATGTTATTATTGTTAATAAATGCAAGGCTTATATGATGACGACGCGAGCATGCAACTATAGAAAGTATATGCTTAAAATAATTATTGGGAGTGGAAATGAAAATGAAGAAGAATGGTTTGCAGAAATTTAAAAATCCGATTATTTCCGGTTACAATCCGGATCCATCCATTTGCAGGGTAGGGGATGATTTTTATCTGGTGAATTCGACTTTTGAATTTTACCCCGGAGTGCCGGTTTATCACAGCAAAAACCTGGTAAACTGGGAACTGGTCAATTACTGTCTGAAGAATAAAGAACAGCTTTATCTGGAAGGCGTGAGACCATCCGGTGGAATTTATGCGCCAATGCTGTGCTATCATAACGGGGAATTTTTTATGACTACAACAAATGTGACCTATAAGGGACATATGATCGTACATACAAAGGACATTTATGGAGAATGGTCTGCCCCGGTGTGGATAGACCAGGAAGGTATTGATCCAACTCTTCTTTTTGACGGCGAAGATGTTTATTTCGCATCTACATCCACAGATGAGAATGGAAAAGCTGGGATTTTTATGTGCAAAATTAATCCTTATACAGGGGAAAAATTGTCTGAAAGCGTATGTATCAGCCATGGCTGCGGCGGAATCTGTCCGGAGGGACCGCATATTTATAAATTAAATGGAAAATATTACCTCCTTCTGGCTGAGGGAGGCACGGAATATGGTCATATGGTTACCATGCAAAGGGCCGATTCTGTATTTGGTCCTTATGAACCATGTCCCCACAACCCAATTCTCAGTCATAGAGATAACCCGGATGGTTCTATTTCCTGTACTGGACATGCAGATCTGGAAATGGATCAGAATGGGAACTGGTGGCTGGTCTGCCTGGGAATCCGGCCGTCCTGCACACCACAGCGTGGATTGAAGCTTCATCACCTTGGCAGAGAGACCTTTTTAAGTCCGGTAGTGTGGGATGAAGATGGCTGGCCGGTTGTTGGAAATACTGGAAGGATTGCTTTGGAAATGGAGGGACCGCTTCCAGGTGATGAGATCCAGCCAGTGAAAAGAGATTTTGAGGATGATTTTTCAGAAGAAAAATTCAGCCTGCATTATAACTGGATCCGGAATCCACATATGGAAAATTATGTACGGGATACAGAAAACAGACAGCTGGTTCTGAAAGGAACAGAAGTAACCTTAAATGACAGGGATACGCCAACCTGGATCGGAATCCGGCAGAAAGAATTTAAAGTTCAGGCAGATGTTACGGTAAGTCTGGTCCCAAATGGCCAAAACACAGCCGGTAAAAGAGCAGGATTATGTGCGTTTTACAATCAGGACTATCATTATGAAATCTATCTCACAGAGGAAGACGGGCAGTATAAGGTATGCCTTGCAAAACACATTCACGACATGTTTGCCAAAACGGCAGAAGCAGTGGTTACATCTTTAGAAAATATCCGTTTTCGTATTATCGGAGATGAGCTGAACTATGAGTTCTGGTACAGTGAGGATGGAGAAAATTATAAGAAGCTGGGAAATGGTTCTACAGCAGGCCTGGCCACAGAGGGAACTATGGATATGAGTTTTACCGGAACTTATATTGGAATGTTTGCAGAAGGTGTAGAAGGACACTTTAAGGCATTTTCTGTGAAAGTAGAACCGTAACCCCAAAGCCCTTTTATGCAGTAGGAAATTCGTTCTGAATTTCCTACTACGTTTAATTTCCTACTGCATTTTATTTCCGTGCATCAGCAAGATTTTTCTTAAGCTCGATCATTTTGTCACGCAGCTCGGCTGCCTGCTCGAAGTTCAGGTCCGCAGCTGCCTGACGCATTTGTTTTTCCAGCTGGGAGATCAGATTCTTCAGTCCTTTCTGACTCATGGATTCAGGATCTTTCTTCAGCTTCACCTCCGTCTGTGCAACAGCCTTGGAAACTGCGATCAAATCGCGGACGGCCTTCTTAATGGTGGTAGGAGTGATGCCGTGTTCCTCATTATAGGCTTCCTGGATCTCCCGGCGGCGGTTGGTCTCATCAATTGCATTTCGCATGGAATCTGTCATTACATCTGCGTACATGATAACATGCCCTTCACTGTTACGGGCTGCACGACCGATGGTCTGGATCAGCGAGGTCTCAGAACGGAGAAAGCCCTCTTTATCTGCATCCAGAATGGCAACCAGGGTAATCTCCGGAATATCAAGTCCCTCTCGTAGAAGGTTGATCCCCACAAGAACATCAAATACGTCCAGACGCATATCCCGGATGATCTCAGCCCGTTCCAGGGTGTCTATATCAGAATGAAGGTAACGGACGCGGATTCCCACATCTTTCATATACTGGGTAAGGTCTTCCGCCATTCTTTTGGTAAGGGTGGTGATCAGGACTTTGTTTTTCTTAGCGGTTTCTTTATTTACTTCCGAAATCAGGTCATCAATCTGTCCCTCTACAGGGCGCACTTCCACCTTGGGATCCAAAAGTCCGGTAGGACGGATGATCTGCTCGGCGCGGAGAAGCTCGTGGTCATATTCATAGTCACCTGGGGTGGCAGATACGAACAGAACCTGATCCAGTTTATTCTCAAATTCCTCGAAACTGAGAGGACGGTTATCTTTGGCAGAAGGAAGACGGAACCCATAATCCACCAGTGTCTGCTTACGGTTCTGGTCCCCGGCGTACATGGCGCCTACCTGGGGGACTGTTTTGTGGGACTCATCGATGATAAGGAGAAAATCGTCCCCGAAATAGTCCAATAGTGTATAAGGTGGCTGTCCTGGCTCAAGTCCGGAAAGATGCCGGGAGTAATTCTCAATACCAGAACAAAAGCCGGTTTCCTTCATCATCTCGATATCGAAGTTGGTACGTTCTGAGATCCGTTGGGCTTCCAGAAGCTTATCCTCGCTTTTGAAATAATCTACCCGTTCTTTTAATTCTTCTTCAATGGCAAGAGCTGCCTTCTGAATCTGTTCTGCTGGTACTACATAGTGGGATGCAGGGAAAATACCAATGTGTGCAAGCTGACATTTGATCTCTCCTGTGAGTACATCAATTTCAGAGATACGGTCAATCTCATCCCCAAAAAATTCTACACGTACGGCGGTATCCGAGCTGTTAGCCGGGAAAATCTCCAGGGTATCTCCACGCACCCGGAAGGTACTTCGGTGGAAATCCATTTCATTTCTGGTGTACTGGATATCAATCAGTTCCCGGATCACTTCATCCCGGTCTTTCGTCATACCTGGGCGAAGAGAAATCATCATATCCTGAAATTCCTGAGGAGAACCTAAACCATAGATACAGGAAACAGAAGAGATAATGATAACATCCTTTCGTTCAGACATGGCTGCAGTTGCAGAAAGGCGAAGCTTGTCAATCTCGTCATTAATGGCGGAGTCTTTGGCAATGTAGGTATCTGAGGACGGGACGTAGGCTTCTGGCTGGTAATAATCATAGTAGGAAACGAAATATTCCACTGCGTTCTCTGGGAAAAATTCTTTGAATTCGCCGTAGAGCTGTGCGGCCAGTGTTTTATTGTGGGCCAGAATTAATGTTGGCTTGTTAAGTGCCTGGATGACATTTGCCATGGTAAATGTCTTACCGGAGCCCGTGACACCAAGCAATGTCTCGAACTGGTTGCCTTCTTTAAATCCTTTTACCAGTTTGGAGATTGCCTGAGGCTGGTCACCGGTTGGTTTGTATTCAGAGTGTAATTCAAAATGATCCATAAGATTCCTTTCTCTTTATCAAACATACTTGTATTTTTTAGTATAGCATTGAAAAAAGAAAAAGTACAGTAAAATCGAATGTCTGTTCTGAATAACTGTAGCGCGAGGGAGGTTACTGTGAACAGAAACTGGATGGAATAGAAGACAAAGTCTGGCAGAAAGAAACGGGAATTGACAGAAATGGTAATTGTGCAGTATCTTTGAAGAGGAAAAAGAGTAAAGTATTTACAGAATCCGGAGATCAGAGATGGAAAAAAAGCCAGAAAATAAGGGATATGTATTGCGAAAATTGTTTTTCGCTTCGTTGTATTTAAGTACCTTCACTTTTGGAGGCGGATATGTGATCGTTACTTTATTAAAGGAAAAGTTTGTAGATCAATATCACTGGATCGATGAGGAGGAGATGCTGGATCTGGTGGCAATTGCCCAGTCCTCGCCTGGTGCGGTGGCGGTAAATGGAGCAATCGTAGTGGGCTATAAGCTGGGAGGGATTCCGGGAATGGTACTATCTGTTCTTGGTGCGATTCTTCCGCCGATGGTGATTTTGTCGTTGATTTCCATGTTTTATAATGCCTTTCGTTCCAATTTTTATATTGCAGTTCTTTTAAAAGGCATGACTGCAGGTGTTGGAGCAGTCATTATTTCAGTGGTTTATGATATGGGAAAAAAGATCGTGAAAGCAAAGGACTGGGTGAATGTGGTGATTATGGCCGCCAGCTTTTGTGCCAGCTATTTCCTGAACGTAAATATTATATACATTATACTTGCAGTTGCGCTATTTGGAATGGTGCGTACATTAATAAGAGGAGACCGGGAAAAATGATTTATTTACAGCTTTTTTTCAGCTTTCTTAAAATCGGGGCATTCAGCTTTGGTGGCGGATACGCAGCAATGCCACTGATACAGGAACAGGTAGTAAGTCTTCATTCCTGGCTTTCCATGGAAGCATTTACAGACCTTGTAACGATCGCAGAGATGACTCCGGGACCGATCGCAGTAAATTCCGCAACATTTGTGGGAAGCCAGATCGCAGGTCCACTTGGAGCAGTAACAGCCACTTTGGGCTGCATCCTTCCATCTTGTATCATTGTGACATTTCTTGCATATATTTACACGAAATACCGCAATCTGTCGCTGCTTCAGGGAACGCTGGCGTCGCTCCGTCCGGCAATAGTAGCGATGATCGCCAAAGCAGGGGTGGCAATTCTCATATCTTCATTTTTTATAGATGGAACAATAAGCCTGGTATACCAGAATGTATGTGTGAGAATGATCCTCTTTTTTGCAGGGGCACTTGTACTTCTTAGAAAAATGAAGATGAATCCTATATTGGTTATGGTACTTTGTGGTGTGGCAAATGTGGCCTATGTAGTTATTACAGGCGGTATATGAAAGGAGAAAAAATGAATATTTGTGTTTATGGTGCATCAAGCGCAAAATTGGAAGCAGTTTATTATGAAAAAACAGAAGAACTGGGCAGGGCAATGGGAAAAAGAGGACATGGCCTTGTGTTTGGCGGTGGAGCTACGGGAATGATGGGAGCTGCTGCAAGAGGTGTTGCAGAAGAAAATGGATATATAATAGGAATTGCGCCGCGCTTTTTTGACCAGCCGGGGGTACTTTTTGAGAACTGCACAGAATTTATCTTTACAGAAACCATGAGAGAGAGGAAAAAGCTTCTGGAAGAAAAGTCCGATGCCACAGTAGTAGCACCAGGCGGAATCGGAACTTACGAGGAATTTTTTGAGATCCTGACATTAAAAAGCCTGAACCGGATAGACAGACCAATCGTTCTTTATAATATCAATGGCTATTATGATAAAATGAAAGCGTTGCTTGAGCATACGGTGGAGGAAAAGTTTATGGAGCCGTCTGTTATGAGTCTGATTGCATTTCTGAATAAGCCGGATGAGATACTGGACTACATAGAGCACTACAAAAACCACTAAAAAAGATGAAAAAAATTTGTAAAAAATATTGACAAATGGGATACTGAGGTGTATCTTAAGAGCATAGATGTTAGCACTCCTAAATAATGAGTGCTAACAAAGGAATTCAGGGAAGCCAGACGGGAGATAAGATATCAGGCATGACCGTCTGCTTTTCAGAAAGGAGCAGATATTTCATGGATGAAGTATTAGATGAGCGCAAACGGAAAATACTGAAAGCAATCATCAAGACTTATATGGAAACTGGTGAGCCGGTAGGTTCCAGAACCATTTCCAAGTATCCGGATTTAAATGTCAGCTCTGCTACAATCCGAAATGAGATGTCCGACCTGACGGATATGGGCTATATTGTACAGCCCCACACCTCAGCCGGAAGAATTCCATCAGATAAAGGCTATCGCCTTTATGTGGATGAGCTTACCAGGGAGAAGGAAGCCGAGATCGCAGAGATCCGCGATATGATGATTGAAAAGTCAGATAAGATGGATAAGGTATTGAAGCAGGTTGCTAAAGTACTTGCCAATAATACCAATTATGCGACCATGGTTGCAGTTCCCCAGTATAAAGGAAGTACCTTGAAGTTCATTCAGCTTTCACGTGTCAATGAAAGACAGCTGATTGCCGTAGTTGTATGTGAAGGCAATGTGATCCGGAACCAGATCATTAATATTGATGAGGAGATGGATGACCAGACGATCCTGAAGCTGAATCTTCTTCTTAATACGAACCTGAACGGTGTTCCTATCCAGGACATCAATCTTGGCATGATCGCCAGACTGAAAGAACAGGCTGGAAGCCACAGCGGTGTGGTTGCAAATGTGCTGGACGCAGTTGCAGCTACCATTCATGTGGATGAAGAAGATATGAAGGTATATACATCGGGAGCGACTAACATATTTAAGTATCCTGAGCTTGCAGATACATCCAAGGCAAGCGAGCTGATTTCTACTTTTGAGGATAAGCAGGAGCTTGCGGATATGGTTCGTGAGGAAATGGGAGATCCTAAGAGTACAGGAGTTCAGGTTTATATCGGAGATGAAGTTCCGGTACGTACCATGAAGGACTGCAGTGTGGTGACAGCTACTTACGAGCTGGGTGATGGAATGCGCGGAACCATTGGAATCATTGGTCCGAAGCGGATGGATTACGAGAATGTGGTAGACAGCTTGAAGAAATTAAAAGTCCAGCTTGATGAAATGGTAAATAAGAAAACCTAGAAAGGCGGTTGAAAGCGTGTCAGAAGAAATGAATAAAGAAGCCGAAGTACAGGAAGAAGCAGTTGATATTCCGGTAACCGACGGAAGTGAAGAAGAGGCAGCAGACACAGCCCAGACATCAGAAGAAGCTTCGAAGGAAACCGAAGAGGCAGCCGATACAGAAGAAACGAAGCAGCCAGACCAGGAGACCGAAGAGTCAAAAGAACCGGAAAATAAGACGAAAACTTCTTTCTTCGGTAAGAAGAAAAAAGAAAAAGATAAATTTGAACAGCAGATCGAGGAACTTACAGACAGACTGAAGCGCAGCATGGCTGAATTTGATAATTACCGCAAAAGAACGGAGAAAGAAAAATCCAGCATGTACATCATTGGTGCGAAAGACATCGTCGAGAAGATGCTTCCCATTGTGGATAACTTCGAAAGAGGTCTTGCACAGGCACCGGAAGATGATCCTTTTGCTGAAGGCATGAAGATGATCTACAAACAGATGATGACAGCGTTTGATGAGATGGGCGTAAAGCCAATCGAAACTGTAGGTAAGGAATTTGACCCGAATCTGCATAATGCAGTCATGCATGTAGAAGACGAATCCGTTGGTGAGAACATCGTTGTGGAGGAATTCCAGAAAGGATACACTTACAAAGATTTCGTCGTAAGACACAGCATGGTAAAGGTTGCGAATTGAGCGAAAGCAACTTAGTGAAGGCGAGCAGGATGCGAAGCCTGAACTTAGTGCGAGCTCGTTCAATCTCACTTAATGAGAGCAAGCCGTAGGCGCAGACCGAATTTAGTGAATTGAACTTCCTTAAAAAGACATTTTACAACATTCAGAATAGATAATCCAATATGAAACAGGAGGAAAATTATCATGGGAAAAATCATTGGTATTGACTTAGGTACAACAAACAGCTGTGTAGCTGTTATGGAAGGTGGACAGCCGACCGTTATCGCAAATACAGAAGGATCCAGAACAACACCATCAGTTGTAGCATTTACAAAAACTGGTGAGCGTCTGGTAGGTGAGCCTGCAAAACGTCAGGCAGTAACAAACGCAGAGAAAACAATCTCCTCTATCAAGAGAGAGATGGGTACAGATTACCGTGTAACAATCGACGATAAGAAATATTCCCCACAGGAAATTTCAGCTATGATCCTTCAGAAACTGAAAAAAGATGCTGAGGGATACCTTGGAGAATCTGTTACAGAGGCAGTTATCACTGTTCCTGCATATTTCAATGATGCACAGCGTCAGGCAACCAAAGATGCTGGTAAGATTGCAGGCCTTGATGTAAAACGTATCATCAACGAGCCTACAGCAGCAGCTCTTGCATATGGCCTTGACAATGAAAAAGAGCAGAAGATCATGGTTTATGACCTTGGTGGTGGTACATTTGATGTTTCTATCATCGAGATCGGTGATGGAGTTATCGAGGTTCTGGCAACAGCTGGTAACAACCGCCTTGGTGGTGATGACTTTGACCAGAGAATTACAGACTACATGCTTTCCGAGTTCAAGAGAACAGAGGGCGTTGACTTAAGCAATGATAAGATGGCTCTTCAGAGATTGAAAGAAGCAGCTGAGAAAGCAAAGAAAGAGCTTTCCTCTGCAACAACAACCAATATCAACCTGCCATTCATCACAGCAACTGCTGAGGGACCGAAGCACTTTGATATGAACCTTACAAGAGCAAAATTTGATGAACTTACACATGACCTTGTTGAGAAGACAGCAGAGCCGGTTCGCCGTGCACTTTCTGATGCAGGTCTTACAGCTTCTGATCTTGGACAGGTACTTCTTGTTGGTGGATCTACACGTATTCCGGCTGTACAGGATAAAGTAAGACAGCTGACAGGCAAAGAGCCAAGCAAGGCTCTGAACCCAGATGAGTGTGTTGCACTTGGTGCTTCTATCCAGGGTGGTAAACTTTCTGGTGAGGCTGGTGCAGGTGATATCCTTCTTCTGGATGTTACACCACTTTCCCTGTCCATCGAGACAATGGGTGGTATCGCTACACGTCTGATCGAGAGAAATACAACAATCCCGACCAAGAAGAGCCAGATCTTCTCTACAGCTGCTGATAACCAGACTGCTGTTGATATTAACGTATTACAGGGTGAGCGTCAGTTCGCGAAAGATAACAAATCCCTTGGACAGTTCCGTCTGGATGGAATCCCGCCAGCACGTCGTGGTGTTCCGCAGATCGAGGTTACATTTGATATCGATGCCAATGGTATCGTAAATGTATCTGCTAAAGATCTTGGAACTGGTAAAGAGCAGCACATCACAATCACAGCTGGTTCTAACATGTCCGAGTCTGAAATCGACAAGGCCGTTAAGGAAGCTGCTGAGTTCGAAGCACAGGATAAGAAACGTAAAGAGGCAATTGATACAAAGAACAATGCAGATTCCATGGTATTCCAGGTTGAGAATGCACTGAAAGAAGCTGGAGATAAGATTGATGCAAACGATAAGGCTGCTGTAGAGGCTGATCTGAATGCATTAAAAGATATCCTTGCTAAATACACAAATACAGAAGATCTTGGAGAGGCACAGGTCGCAGAGATCAAAGCAGCCCAGGAGAAGATGATGGAAAGTGCACAGAAGCTTTTCGCTAAGATGTATGAAGCACAGAACCCACAGGGCGGCGCTGGCCAGGCTGGTCCAGGACCAGATATGGGAGGAGCTACCCAGGGCGGTAACGAAGCAGGCTATGGCGATGATGTTGTAGATGCTGACTACAAAGAGGTTTAATGATACAGTAATTAAATTAAATAAAAGGTTCCGGAATTCTGGAACATGAACCAGCAGCCCGGTCGTGAGATTCATGACCGGGCAATGGTGGTACAGGACATATTGTGATGCCGCAGGTGAAACACGTTTTGACGGCTGTTTTTGGCATCTGTTTACACTAAATACAAAAAGTTAGGAAAAGAAAGAAATCATGGCTGATAAAAGAGATTACTATGAAGTCTTAGGCGTTGACAAAAACGCGGATGAGGCTACGTTAAAAAAGGCATATCGTCAGCTTGCCAAGAAGTATCATCCCGATGTGAATCCGGGAGATAAGGAAGCTGAAGCAAAATTTAAAGAGGCAACAGAGGCTTACAGCGTCTTAAGTGACCCGGACAAGAGAAGACAGTATGACCAGTTTGGTCATGCCGCTTTTGAAAATGGCGGCGGTGGTGGAGCTGGCGGTTTCGGCGGCTTTGATTTCTCCGGTTCCGATATGGGCGACATTTTCGGAGATATCTTTGGAGATCTTTTCGGAGGCGGTGGAAGCCGCAGACGTGCCAATAATGGCCCTATGAAAGGTGCAAACTTACGTGCACGTGTAAATATCACCTTTGAGGATGCTGTATTTGGCTGTGAAAAAGAATTGGAGATCACTCTGAAGGACGAATGTACCAGCTGCCATGGTACCGGTGCGAAAGCAGGTACATCACCAGTTACTTGTCCGAAATGTAATGGTGAGGGCCAGATCGTTTATACCCAGCAGTCCATGTTTGGTATGGTGCGTAATGTCCAGGTGTGCCCGGACTGCCATGGTAGTGGTAAGATCATTAAAGACAAATGCCCGGACTGCCGTGGTACCGGATATATTGCAAACCGCAAGAAGATCAAAGTATCCGTTCCTGCTGGTATTGACAATGGACAGAGCATCCGTATCCGTGACAAAGGTGAGCCAGGTACCAATGGAGGCCCGAGAGGGGATCTGCTGGTAGAGGTGAATGTAGGCCGTCATCCGATTTTCCAGAGACAGGATATGAACATCTATTCTACTGCACCGATCACTTATGCACAGGCTGCACTTGGTGGAGAAGTGAAACTGAATACTGTGGATGGTGAAGTACTTTATGAGGTGAAACCGGGGACACAGACAGATACCAGAATCCGCCTGAAAGGAAAGGGTGTTCCATCTCTTCGCAATAAGAATGTCCGTGGTGACCACTATGTAACACTTGTAGTTCAGGTGCCGACTAATCTGAATGAGGAAGCCAAGGAAGCACTCCGGAAATTCGATGAAGCCTGTGGCAACCGTCCGGCATCCGGTGATGGCGATGGCGCAGAGAAGTCTGAGAAAAAGAAAAAAAGCTTCATGGACAAATTGAAAGAGACATTTGAAGAGTAAAAAAGAGTAAAAAAGACGGTTTTTCATAAAAGAATAAAGAAAAGGGGAGATATCCTCTTTTCTTTTTTTGTTACTTATTGTATATTAAAGAGTAGCCGCAAGAATTCGGAAGGGAGTTCTGCCTTGAAGACGAAGTTAAAAGATCTGTTAAATGAATATATTCCCCGCTGGACAATCCTGCCCCTTGTGACAATTCTGGCAGTGAACTGCCTAATCTATTGGGGGAGCAGTGCGCTTACGGCAGGCAGATACCACTATGATCTTACAACGGCATTTGACAGGGCAGTTCCGGTACTGCCAGCGTTCGTATGGTTTTATATCCTGGCTTTCCCGTTCTGGGCAGCAGGCTATATTCTGGCAGCAAGACGGGGAAGGGATGAATTTTACCGGTTTGTTGCCACAGACCTGACCATACATTTCATTTGCTTTATATGCTTTATCTTAATGCCGACTACGAATATAAGACCGGAAATTGCAGGAAATACCCTTTCGGAGAAAGTTCTTGCACTGGTGTATGCACTGGATGGCGGAAATGCCCCATCGAATCTTTTTCCTTCTATTCACTGTTATGTAAGCTGGCTGTGCTGGCGTGGAGTTGCAGGACAGGAGAAGGTGCCCCGGTGGTATCAGAAATTTTCGCTGGTATTTGCCATTTTGATCATTATTTCCACCCAGGTGCTGAAACAGCACTATATAGCAGATGCAGTGGCTGCACTGGTACTGGTGGAAGGTTTCTGGAGATTTTATCAGAAAGGTCAGAGACATAGATGGGTATACCGGATTTTTTCAGGAAAGAAGTAGTTGGCCCACAGTTGATCAGATAGTAGAAACGAACAGTAATTATAAAGAGATTGGAGAATGACTATGAAGTGGAACCGCTTTACCATTAAAACAAAAACAGAAGCAGAAGACGTTATCATTTCTGCACTTGCAGATGTTGGGGTTGAAGGCGTGGAGATTCAGGACAAGCAGCCGCTTACGGAGACGGATAAGGAGCAGATGTTTGTGGACATTATGCCAGAAGGCCCTGCAGATGACGGAATTGCTTATCTGAATTTTTATCTGGAAGAGGATACAGAAGTAGAGCCTGTCCTGGAAAGAGTACGTGCTGTACTTGAGGAAGTACGTGGGTATATGGATATTGGCGAGGGAACGATCACAGAATCCCAGACAGAGGATAAGGACTGGATCAACAATTGGAAAGAATATTTCCACCAGTTCTATGTGGATGATATCCTGATCGTTCCATCCTGGGAAGAGGTGAAGGAGGAGGATAAAGATAAGATGATCCTTCACATTGATCCTGGTACAGCGTTTGGAACCGGAATGCATGAGACTACCCAGCTGGTGATCCGTCAGCTGAAGAAATTTGTGACTAAGGATACACAGATGCTGGATGTTGGAACCGGAAGCGGAATTCTTGGAATCGTAGCGCTGAAGCTGGGTGCTTCCCACGTTGTGGGAACCGACCTAGATCCATGTGCCATTCCTGCAGTGGCTGACAATAAAGAGGCTAATGGAATCAAAGATGAGACTTTCGATATGCTGATCGGAAATATCATTGACGATAAAGAGGTACAGGATACAGTCGGATATGAGAAATATGACATTGTAACGGCTAATATCCTGGCAGATGTACTGGTACCGCTTACTCCGGTTATCGTAAATCAGATGAAAAAAGGTGCCTATTACATTACGTCCGGAATTCTGGATGTGAAAGAAGAAGTAGTGGTACAGGCAGTAAAAGAAGCAGGCCTTCAGCTGGTAGAGGTGACCCATCAGGGTGAATGGGTATCTGTAACTGCCAGAAAGGACTGATTATGCAGCGCTTTTTTGTAGAACCATGTCAGGTTCAGGAAGAAGAACACAGGATCACTGTTACAGGCTCCGATCTTAACCATATGAAAAACGTGCTCCGTATGCGTATTGGTGAGGATGTATGGATCAGTGACGGCGGGGAGAAGGAATATCACTGTACGATAGAGGAATTTCAGGAGGATTGTGCGGTTCTGCATATTCTATATGCGCAGGAGCCCCGGTATGAGCTTCCAAGCCGTATTTATCTGTTCCAGGGCCTTCCCAAAGGTGATAAGATGGAGCTGATCATTCAGAAGGCTGTGGAGCTTGGTGTATATTCCATTATTCCGGTGGAAACCAGGCGATGTGTAGTGAAGCTGGATGCAAAAAAAGCCCAGAAAAAGACAGCCAGATGGCAGCAGATATCCGAAAGCGCAGCCAAACAGTCCAAACGGATGCTGATTCCCCAGGTGCAGAATGTAACAGGCTGGAAGGAGGCACTGGCGCTTGCGAAAGAACTGGATGTGCTTCTGATCCCTTATGAGCTTGCAAAGGGAATGAAGGAAACAAGAGAAATCATCTCTTCCATAAAGCCAGGCCAGTCAGTGGGGATTTTTATAGGTCCTGAGGGTGGTTTCGAAGAGGAAGAAGTAAGAAATGCCATGGAAGTCGGCGCAAGGCCTGTTACCTTGGGAAAAAGAATCCTGCGTACAGAGACAGCAGGCATGACGATGCTGTCAATCCTTATGTATACGCTGGAAAATGAGGATGAATAAGAAATGGAAGCATATTTTGATAATTCTGCGACTACAAGATGTTATCCTGAGGTTGCAGATATTGTAGTAAAGACAATGACGGAGGATTTCGGAAATCCTTCTGCCATGCATCTAAAAGGTGTGGAAGCTGAGAAGTACGTCCGCGAAGCAGCACAGACACTGGCTAAGCTTCTGAAGGTAAATGAAAAAGAGATCATTTTTACCTCTGGTGGTACAGAGTCCAACAATCTGGCTTTATTTGGCGGGGCAGAGGCAAACAAAAGAAGCGGGAACCACATTATCACAACTTCTGTAGAGCATGCGGCTGTAGGACAGCCGGTTTCGCGCCTGGAACAGATGGGATATGAGGTGACCATAGTTCCTGTAGATCACAGAGGTGTGGTCCGTCTGGATGAGTTGGAAAAGGCTTTGCGCCCGGATACCATTCTGGTGTCTACCATGTATGTAAATAACGAAGTTGGTGCGGTAATGCCAGTGGAAGAGATCGCAAAGCTTGTCCACGAAAAAAGCCCAAAGGCTCTATATCATGTGGATGCGATTCAGGCATTTGGCAAATACCGTATTTACCCGAAAAAAGCCGGAATTGACATGCTTTCCGTAAGCAGTCATAAAATTCATGGTCCCAAAGGGGTTGGCTTTTTATACGTGAATGAAAAAGCAAAGGTCCAGCCTCAGATTTTGGGCGGCGGTCAGCAGGCCGGGATGCGCTCTGGTACTGATAACGTACCTGGAATTGCAGGACTTGGTGTTGCAGCCGGGATCGTATATACGGATTTTGATGAAAAAATTGAACATATGTATCAGCTGAAGGAGCGTCTGGCAAAGGGATTTTCTGAATTGCCGGATGTACGCATAAATGGAATGGAGCTTCGGGAAGGCACCCCCCAGATATTAAGTGCCAGCTTTATGGGGGTGAGAAGTGAAGTACTGCTTCATACTCTTGAGGAGAAGGGCATTTATGTTTCCGCAGGAAGTGCCTGCTCCAGTCATAAGCGAAAAGCTGCCGGAACCTTAAGTGCAATGGGAATGGAAGATGCCCAGAGAGAATGTACTTTAAGATTCAGCTTTTCAGAGGAAAATACATTTGAGGAAGTGGATTACTGCCTGGAGGTGATCGGACAGGTGCTTCCCATGCTTAGAAGATACTCCAGACGTTAAGATCTGTCTGAGAAAGATTTTTGCATAATTTTTCTCAAAGTAGAGCAGATAGATTGCAGAAATGATCTTATAGACAAGCAATGGAGAAAAGAGTTCAGGAACAAGGAGGAAATAAGACGAAATGATATTTCACGCATTTTTGATAAAATACGCAGAAATAGCGATCAAGGGTAAGAACAGATACCTGTTCGAGGATGCTCTTGTAAAGCAGATGAATATTGCTCTTTCGAAGATCGAGGGAGATTACCGTGTGGTTAAGGAACAGGGACGTGTTTATGTGTTCTGTCCGGAAGAATATGATTTTGACGAAGCAGTGGCTGCATTAAAGACTGTATTTGGTATTGTGTATATCTGTCCGGTTGTGATCTACGAGGACAATGGATTCGAGCAGATGCGTTCGGACGTTGTAGAATACATGAAAAATGTACACCCGGATTACAATGGAACTTTCAAAGTTTATACAAGACGTGCCAAGAAATCTTATCCGGTAAATTCCATGGAAGTAAGTGCAAGAATCGGAGAGAGCATTCTGGATGCTTTCCCCGGGGCGAAGGTGGATGTGCATCAGCCGGAATTGACCGTATCCGTAGAAATCCGCGAGAAAATCTATGTATATTCCAGGAGCATCAAGGGACCAGGCGGCATGCCGGTTGGAACCAATGGAAAAGCAATGCTGCTTCTTTCCGGTGGAATTGACAGTCCGGTAGCAGGCTATATGATCGCAAAACGTGGAGTTAAGATTGAAGCTGTTTATTTTCATGCTCCGCCATATACCAGTGAACGTGCAAAACAGAAGGTGGTAGATCTGGCGAAGCTGGTTGCGAAATACAGTGGCCCGATCAGACTCCATGTAGTAAACTTTACGGATATCCAGCTGTATATCTATGATCAGTGTCCACATGATGAGCTGACTATTATCATGCGCCGTTATATGATGAGGATTGCAGAACATTTTGCAAAGAAGGATAACTGCCTGGGACTAATTACAGGTGAAAGCATCGGACAGGTAGCAAGCCAGACCCTGCAGAGTCTTGCAGCTACAAATGAAGTGTGTACACTTCCGGTATACCGTCCGGTGATCGGTTTTGACAAACAGGAAATTGTAGAACGTTCCTGGGAAATCGGAACTTACGATACTTCTGTACTTCCATATGAAGACTGCTGTACCATCTTTGTTGCAAAGCATCCGGTTACAAAGCCGAATCTGAATGTAATCCGTAAATCAGAGGAGAAATTGTCTGAGAAGATTGATGAGCTTATGGAAGAAGCCCTCAGAACAACAGAAGTGATCGAAATCCAGTAAGAAAAATCCAGTGAATAAAAAAAGAATCCTGCTATGCAGGATTCTTTACTTACTATTATTCAACTGTATATTTATCGATGATTTCCATAACGCTGTCAAGAGCAGCTCCGTCAGCATGGATATTGAGGTCGATCGGTTTGGATAAATCCAGGCTGAAGATGCCCATGATAGATTTAGCGTCGATCACATATCTTCCGGATACCAGGTCGAAGTCGCAGTCAAATTTGCTGATTTCGTTTACAAATGCTTTCACTTTATCGATAGAGTTAAGTGAGATTTTTGCTGTTTTCATTGTGATATAACCTCCCTAGAATAGTTGTTGTATTGCTTTACAGTACTCATATTAACTGTAGGCTGAATAAAAGTCAAGGTGAAAAAAGAGAAAAATTGGAAGTAGAATTAGTGAAATTGTATAAAAAATAGTAACTGGCTCTGAACAGATACAAAAAATAAAGGGTTTTGGAGGAAAGCATGAAAAAAAAGGTTGCATTACACAATCTTGGTTGTAAAGTGAATGCTTATGAAGTAGAAGCTATGCAGCAGCTTCTGGAACAGGCCGGGTACGAGATCGTGCCTTTTGAACCAGGTGCTGATGTATACGTGATAAATACCTGCACGGTAACGAACATTGCAGACCGTAAATCACGCCAGATGCTCCACAAAGCGAAAAAGATGAATCCAGATGCTGTGGTAGTAGCTACAGGCTGTTATGTCCAGACAGATGAAGGAAAACTGGAAAAGGATGAGGCAGTGGATCTGGTGCTTGGAAACAACCAGAAGAAAAACATTGTGGAAGTTCTTGCAGAATATGAGGAAGCGCATCAGCGGCAGGCACATATTATCAAGATCAATCAGACGAAAGAATACGAAGAACTGGAAATCAGCCGTACAGCAGAGCATGTGCGTGCTTATATCAAGGTTCAGGATGGCTGTAACCAGTTCTGCACATATTGTATCATTCCTTATGCAAGAGGAAGGGTGCGAAGCAGAGAGAAAGAAAATATCTTAAGAGAAGTACACAAGCTTGCCAAGGCTGGCTATAAAGAAGTAGTGCTTACCGGAATCCATCTTAGCTCTTATGGTGTGGATTTCCCAGAGGATAAGAGAGAGACCTTACTTTCCCTGATCCAGGCTGTAAATGAAGTGGAAAGAATCAGAAGAATCCGACTTGGTTCTCTTGAACCGGGCATTGTGACAGAAGAATTTGCCAAAGAGCTGTCTTCCATGCCAAAGGTCTGCCCACATTTCCATCTTTCCCTTCAAAGCGGATGCGATACGACTCTGGAGAGAATGAACCGGAGATACAGAAGCACAGAATATAAAGAAAAATGTGAAATTCTCCGAAAATATTTCAAAAATCCGGCGCTGACTACAGATGTGATCGTCGGCTTCCCAATGGAGACAGAAGAGGATTTCCAGGCATCCTATGACTTTGTGAAAGAGATTCATTTTTATGAGACACATATTTTTAAATACTCCCGTCGTCATGGAACCAAGGCGGCAGCCATGCAAGGACAGCTGACAGAGGCCGAAAAAGGCGTCCGGAGTGACAAAATGCTGGAATTGCACCAGATCCGTGCAACCGAATATGAAAACTCCCTTCTGGGACAGACTCTGGAAGTGCTATTGGAAGAGGAAGTAGAAATAGATGGCAGAATCTACTATCTGGGTCATTCAAGGGAGTATGTGAAGGTAGCAGTGCCAAAAACAGAAAAGTATGGTGTTAACGATATTGTTGCTGTGAAAGTGGAAAATACCTTGCAGCCACATATTTTGTCATGAAAAATGATAATTATATGGAAATTTTTCTGGCCTGGAACAGTTACAAAAAATTAGGATTGTAATTTACCCGTAGTTATATTAAAATAAAAAAGAAATAATCGTAAGGACGTGAGAAAAATGGCAGAAAATAATCTGGGAAGTACACAATATTTCAGAACGAAACCAGATCAGGAGCTTGAAGTAAAGGAAATCCTGGACCTGGTTTATAACGCGATGGAGGAAAAAGGCTATAATCCTGTGAATCAGATCGTAGGCTATATTATGTCCGGTGATCCGACTTATATCACCAGCCATAAAGGGGCCAGAAGCATGATCATGAAGGTTGAGCGTGACGAACTTGTTGAGGAATTGCTGACCGAGTATATTAAGAACAGATCCTGGGAATACTGATTATGAGATTAATGGGATTAGATTATGGCTCAAAGACGGTGGGCGTTGCCGTCAGTGATCCTCTGGGACTGACCGCACAGGGTGTGGAGACAATCTGGCGCAAGCAGGAAAATAAGCTTCGCCAGACAATGGCACGGATCGAAGAACTGATTTCGGAATATCAGGTAGAGCGTATTGTCCTTGGATATCCGAAGAATATGAATAATACCATCGGCGAGCGGGCAGAGAAATCTCTCGAGTTTAAAGAAAAACTGGAGAATCGGACTGGCCTGCCTGTTGTGATGTGGGATGAACGGCTGACCACGGCAGAAGCGGAGCGTACTTTGATGGAGACCGGTGTCAGACGTGAGAACCGGAAGCAGTTCCTTGACCAGATGGCAGCGGTTTTGATCTTACAGGGATATCTGGACAGAATGAGCATGATGAATAAGGAAGAAGAGAATGGAGAAAATTAAATTTCAATCCGAGGACGGGATTATAGAATTTTTTGTGGAAGAACAGACTACAGTGGCAGGAATCACATACCTTCTGGTTTCCGATTCACAGGATGATGAGGCGAATGCCTATATTATGAAAGACGTTTCCGAAGAAGGAAGCGAGGAAGCCAGCTATGAGATGGTAGAAGATGAGGATGAACTGATCGCGATTTCCAAAGTGTTTGAACAGATGCTGGATGACGTGGATCTTGAAGTATAATAGTGCCATTGTTATCAGGCATGATTAGTTAAATCTGGCAGAATGCTCCTTACGCAGGCCGGGTGGACTGGCTTTTTACAAAATAAAGACGCTTTATTCTCGAGCCGTGAATCTGGAGGGTAAAGTGCGCAAAAATGGAGGATGGATCGATTGAAGACGGAAAATGAAATGAACAGCAGCGGGCAGAAGACTCCGGCTGCCGGAAATGGAACAAGAAAACCAAATTTCAGACATAAAAATTACAGATATAAGGCGCAGCCTAAAAAAGAAGGACAAAAACCAGCAGGAGAGGGCAGAAATGCGAAGGGCAATTATAAGCCACAGCTTCGCAGCCAGGGCAAGCCTGCATTAAAAAGACCGCGCAAGAATAACAACGGTTCCAAGCTGAAGATCATACCACTTGGCGGCCTGGAACAGATCGGAATGAATATTACAGCATTTGAGTACGAAGATAGTATAGTAGTAGTGGATTGCGGACTTTCCTTCCCGGAAGATGATATGCTGGGAATTGACCTTGTAATTCCGGATGTAACCTATCTGAAGGAGAATATCTCCAAGGTCAAGGGCTTTGTGATCACCCATGGCCATGAGGATCATATTGGAGCACTTCCGTATATACTGAAGGAAGTAAATGCCCCGATCTATTCTACCAAGCTGACCCTGGCACTGATCAGCAACAAGCTGAAAGAGCACAATCTGACCAAGACTACCAAATTAAAAGAGGTAAAACACGGTCAGGTGATCAATCTGGGCGATTTTGCCATCGAATTTATTAAGACAAACCACAGTATCCAGGATGCTTCCGCACTGGCAATCTATTCCCCTGTGGGAATCGTGGTACACACAGGCGACTTTAAGGTGGATTACACACCTGTATTTGGCGATGCCATTGATCTGCAGAGATTTGCAGAGATCGGACGCAAAGGTGTCCTTGCTGTTATGTGTGACTCTACCAATGCAGAGCGCCCGGGCTTTACCATGTCTGAGCGTACAGTAGGTCATGTTTTTGACAATCTTTTTAATGAATATAAGACAGCACGTATCATTATCGCTACTTTTGCATCTAACGTAGACCGTGTGCAGCAGATCATCAATACAGCATACCGTTTTGGACGTAAGGTAGCAGTAGAAGGCCGCAGTATGGTAAATGTTATTACCACGGCCGCAGAGCTTGGATATTTACGTATTCCGGATCAGACTCTTATCGAGATCGATCAGGTGAAGAATTATCCGGATGAGCAGCTGGTACTGATTACCACCGGAAGCCAGGGTGAATCTATGGCAGCACTTTCCCGTATGGCTGCAAGTATTCATAAGAAGATCACCATCAAGCCGAATGATGCCATTATTTTCAGTTCTCATCCGATTCCGGGCAATGAGAAAGCTGTTTCAAAGGTTATCAATGAACTGTCCATGAAAGGTGCAAAAGTTATTTTCCAGGATGCACACGTATCCGGACATGCATGTCAGGAGGAGATCAAGCTGATCTACTCTCTTGTAAAACCGAAATATGCGATCCCGGTACATGGCGAGTACCGTCACCTTACTGCTCAGAAGCAGGTTGTGGAAGAGCTGGGATATTCCAAGGATAATATTTTTATCCTGAAATCCGGAAATGTTCTGGAGCTGGATGAGAACAGTGCTGCAGTGACAGGTTCTGTGCACACAGGTGCGATCCTGGTAGACGGACTTGGTGTGGGAGATGTTGGAAATATCGTACTTCGGGACAGACAGCACCTTGCAGAGGATGGTATCATGATCGTTGTCATGACGCTTGAGAAGCATAGCAATGTAGTTCTTGCAGGACCGGATATTGTATCCAGAGGTTTCGTATATGTAAGGGAGTCCGAGGATCTTATGGATCATGCAAGGGAAGTGGTGGAACAGGCACTTGATAACTGTCTGGACAGAGGCATTACTGACTGGAGTAAGATTAAGACAGCAGTGAAAGATGCCCTTAGTGATTATGTATGGAAACGGACCAAGAGAAGTCCGATGATCCTTCCGATCATTATGGAAGCATAAGCGGAGGCAGCAATGGATGAAATGAAAGCGTGTATAGATGCTCTTTTAGTAGCTGTACACAATAGTGAAGAGTATCAGGAATTTGAAAAATACAGAGATCTCCTGAAGGAGAATCCGGAGCTTATGAGCAGAGTGGATGCATTCAGGGGGAATAATTTCAGATTACAGAATGAAGCAAACAGAGAAGAGCTGTTCCGTGTTACGGAGCAGCTCAACAGAGAATCCAGGGAGCTTCGAAGAGATCCACTTGTGAATGCATTTCTTGACGCTGAGCTTGCACTTTGTAAGCTTATGCAGAAAATCTGTAAGACACTTACAGAGGGAATTGAACTGGATATTCCGGAGTTGTAAAGGTTCAGAGCCAATAAGGAGTATTGGGGAAATTTACTCTGAACGGTTATCCTGGATTATAAGGAGGAAACATGGGTAATACAAGAGATCAGGTAGGAAAGGCGGGGCTTTTTGTTGCCAGCGGAATTTTCCGTACAGCTTTTTATGTCTGTGTCGCAGTGCTGATCTTCTGGATCGGCAAGTCAGCATATCAATTTGGGTATAATGTTTTTAACCAGCAGGCAGTCAGTCCTGGAGCAGGACAGGAAGTAACCGTGGTGATTCCGGAAGGTTCTTCTACTTATGATGTCGCAAAGATCCTGAAAAGTAAGGGCCTGATCGATGACAGTCTGGTATTTTTTGCGCAGGAGAAGCTTTCTACATATAAGGGGCAGATGAAGGCTGGAACTTATCTTTTAAGTACTGCTTATACTCCGACACGTATTATGGGAATTCTTGCAGGAGATGAAGAACAGACCGGTGTTACACAGGATACAGCTGCCACCACTGATACCCAGACTGCAGATACCGGGACTGCAGATACCCAGACCGCAGATGCAGCTGAGGATGGCACAGCTAAGGAAGGAGAGTCTGCACAGTGATCGTTGAGGAAAGGATGCGTACGTACATCAATTCTCTTGATATGGGGAATACTCCTTTTCTGGAAGAACTGGAAAAAGAAGCTCTTGCAGGAAGGGTGCCCATTATTCGCAAGGAAATGCAGAGCTTTCTGAAAATGTTTCTTGCTGCTACACGTCCTTTAAGTATACTGGAGGTTGGGACTGCTGTAGGTTTTTCCACCTTGCTGATGTGCGAGTACGGACCTGAGAATCTGAAGATAACAACAATCGAAAATTATGAAAAAAGGATTCCCATTGCCAGAGAGAATTTCAAAAAGGCAGGAAGGGAAGAACAAATCCGTTTTCTTACCGGGGACGCAGGCGAGATCCTGAAAGAACTGGAAGGAACATATGATTTTATTTTTATGGATGCTGCCAAGGGGCAGTATATTAACTGGCTGCCGGATGTGCTTCGATTAATGCATGAGGGCAGCATTCTTGTTTCTGATAATGTTCTTCAGGAGGGGGATATTATTGAATCCCATTATCTTGTGGAACGGCGCAACCGTACGATTTACAAACGGATGCGCAGGTATCTCTATGAATTGAAACATAACCCGCTGCTGGAGACTTCGATTCTTCCCTTGGGAGACGGAGCTGCCATCAGCGTAAAGAAAGAGGAGAAGCATGCGTAAACCAGAATTATTAGTTCCGGCAAGCAGTCTTGAAGTTTTGAAGATTGCCACTGTATTCGGAGCAGATGCTGTTTATATCGGAGGAGAGGCTTTTGGTCTTCGTGCCAAGGCCCGTAATTTTTCAAAAGAAGAGATGGCTCAGGGAATCGCGTTTGCCCATAAGCATGGTGTTAAGGTCTATGTGACGGTAAACATTCTTGCACACAATTACGACCTGGCCGGTGTAAGGGAATATCTGAAAGAGCTGAAGGAACTGAAGCCGGATGCCCTGATCATAGCAGATCCAGGTATTTATACTTACGCGAAGGAAATCTGTCCGGAAATCGAGCGGCATATCAGTACCCAGGCAAATAACACCAATTATGAGACTTACCGTTTCTGGTATAATCTTGGGGCGAAACGTGTGGTAAGTGCCCGTGAGCTTTCCCTGGAGGAAATCCGCCAGATCCGTGCCAATATTCCGGAGGATATGGAGATTGAGACCTTTATCCACGGGGCTATGTGCATTTCTTATTCAGGACGTTGCCTCCTCAGCAATTTCCTGGTAGGAAGAGATGCGAACCAGGGTGCTTGTACACATCCCTGCCGCTGGAAATATTCCATCGTGGAAGAGTCGAGACCGGGAGAATATATGCCGGTTTATGAGAATGAACGGGGAACTTATATTTTTAATTCTAAGGATCTTTGTATGATCGAGCATATGGATGATGTGCTTACAAGCGGAATCGACAGCCTGAAGATTGAGGGCCGTATGAAGACTGCTCTTTATGTAGCTACGGTTGCCCGTACCTACCGCAAGGCCATTGATGATTATCTGGAGGATCCTGCGAAGTATCAGGCGAATATGTCCTGGTATCAGGAGCAGATTGCCGGATGCACTTACCGGAAGTTTACGACTGGATTTTTCTATGGGAAACCAAACCAGGAAGCTCAGATTTATGATAATAATACTTATGAGAAGGGATATACGTATCTCGGATTTGCAGAGGCCATTGACGAGAGGGGCTATGTCCAGATCACGCAGAGAAACAAATTTACGGTAGGCGAGATCATTGAGATCATGAAGCCGGATGGAACCAATTTGCAGGTTCCGGTTAAGGCAATCTATGATGAGGAGGGCAATTCAGTAGAAAGCGCTCCCCATCCGCAGCAGAAGCTGTTTGTAGACCTTGGCGGCGAGGTACAGGTTTATGATATCCTCCGCCGTAGTGAAGGATAAATACAAACTGTATTTTACATGGGCTGTTTTGTCTTGCCTTGTATTTTACAGGTAAGGAGAATGTTGGATTAAATAAATCATGTTTCAGGAAAAAGCGTCCGCAGTTTCTGCAGGGCGTTTTTTTCAATTCGGGAAACATAGGAACGGCTGATGTGAAGCTGATGGGCAATTTCACGCTGGGTCTGTTCCCTTTGCCCGAAAAGTCCATAACGGGAGCAGATTACCTGATATTCCATCTTGGACAGGACAAATTTCAAAGAATTAAGCAAATGACGGATATCTTCCCGTGTGGAGTACTCCTCCACAACATCCACCGCAGGACCTTCTATTACATCCAGAAGACTGATTTCATTTCCTTCTTTGTCTGTTCCGATAGGCTCATATAAGGAAATTTCTCTGGCATGTTTTTTTCTTGAACGAAGTAACATCAGCAGCTCATTGTTGATGCATTTTCCGGCATATGTGGACAGCCGGGCTGTTTTTTCAGGGTTAAAAGTAGAGATTGCTTTCATAAGACCGATGGTTCCGATGGAAATCAGATCGTCCAGTTCCAGATCCGTTCCCTGATATTTTTTTACCACATGGGCAACAAGCCGCAGATTACGTTCTATGAGAATATTTTTCGCTTCCATATCGCCCCTTTGGTACTGCGCAAGATAATACCGCTCCTCGGCTATTGTCAAAGGTTTCATAAAAGTCTTCAAATCGCTACCTCAAAGGGGAGTTTTATATATTTTATGAAGAAAGCTTGCCAGAAGTGCTTTTCAGCAGATGGAAAAAACATTTTCAGAACTTTACCATAAATTTAAATTGTGCTACTATTATGGAATACAAAGAAATTTAAGTGCTTAAAATGGAGACGGAACTATGCTGAATATTGCAATCGTAGAAGATGAAGAGAATTACAGAAATATTCTATACGAATATCTGAAGCGCTATGAACAGGAAAATAACGAAGAGGTTCAGATCTCTGTTTTTGCAGATGGTGATGAGATCGTAGAGAATTATTCTGCAAAATACGATATTATTTTAATGGATATTGAAATGCAGTTTATGAATGGAATGGATGCGGCAAAAAAAATCCGGGAATCTGACCGGGAGGTTATCATCATTTTTATAACTAATATGGTACAATATGCAATCCAGGGGTATGAGGTAGATGCACTGGATTATGTCCTGAAACCAATTTCTTATTTTGCTTTTTCACAGAAAATCTTAAGAGCGGTAGGACGAATGAAGAAAAGAGTAGAGCGGTATATTCATATTATTTCTAAAAACGGAGTGGACAAAGTACCGGTATCTGAAATCAGCTGGATTGAAAGCGAAGGGCACAGACTGATTTATCATACCCGGAATCAGGTTTATGAATCAACGATTCGTTCCATGAAGGAAATAGAGAACGAATTAAAGGATTGTAATTTCTTTCGATGCAATAAGGGATATCTGGTAAATCTGGCACATGTGAGGGCAATACGGGATGGATGGGCAATTTTGTCAAATGGCCAGGTAATGATCAGCAGATCCAAGAAAACAGAATTTCAAAAGGCATTGACGACTTATGCAGGAGAAAATGTAAAATAATGGATAGTGTAACGGCAATCAGGGATATACCCAAAATATATACTGCACTTGCAGAATGGCTTTCCTGTATGGTTTATCTTGTGATTATGCGAAAGGGAAATCCATTTTCCAAAAAAGAATGGCTGGTATCTGGGGGAACACTGATACTACTGGCCATGATTCAGGTGGCGATTGGTGCGGCTCCTTTGATGTTCTGGATTCCAGGGATGATCGTGGCTGTGACAGTTATGTATGGATTTTTCATTTTGTGCGGAAAAAGCAATCGGATCACTGCTGGCTATTGGTTGGTAAGAGCTTTTGTTCTGGCAGAAATGATGGCATCACTGGAATGGCAGATTTCTTATTTTATAACGGAAAACCTGATTACAGCTACCAGGGTGTTTGAACACGGTTTTATGCTGGCAGTGTACATAGCAGGAGCTGCTGGAATTTATTTTGTGGAAAGCAGACAGGAACATATTCTGGATGGTGCTACGGCTAAGGAGCTGCTGACTACAGCTATACTGGGAATTGTGTGTTTTTGTCTGAGTAATTTAAGCTATGTTTATTCGAATACGCCATTTAGCAGTCCTTTTGCAAGAGAGGCGTTTAATATCCGGACGCTGATCGATGTTGGGGGATATGCGTTTTTGCTGGCCTATCATCTGCAGCTTTCGGAAGCACATATGAAAAAAGAATTGTCTGCGATACAGAATATTCTGCGGACACAATATTCCCAATACCGTTTATCCCAGGAAAGTATTGATACTATCAATCATAAATATCATGATCTGAAGCATCAGATCAATATATTGCGTCAGGAGAAAAATCCGGACAAGAAAGAAGCTTATCTGGAGGAAATTGAACAGGGAATCAAAGACTATGAATCCATGTTTAAAACAGGAAATGGTGTACTGGATACATTGCTTACCGGAACCAGCTTTAAATGTACCAGACGTGACATTACTTTCACCTGTGTAGCAGATGGAACATTGCTGAATCATATTTATGTCATGGATCTGTGTACGATTTTCGGAAATGCACTGGACAATGCGATTGAACATGTGATACAGATTGAGGACAAAGAAAAAAGACTGATTCACGTGACGGTATCCAAAATGGCAGAATTTGTTTTGATCCGGTTTGAAAATTATCTGCAGGAGGAACTGAAAATAGAAAATGGACTTCCGTCAACCACAAAAAAGGATAAAGCCAATCATGGTTTTGGACTGAAAAGTATTCGGTATTCTGTAGAAAAATATCATGGAACAATGGAGATAAAAGCGGAGAATCACTGGGTTACCATTAATATACTGATTCCTCTTCCTCCACAGGAAAAAGTTGAACATTAAAAGACAGAAATTTAAAACAGAACGGCAAAAGGAGAAAAGCGTTTCTTCTTTTGCCTTTTTTGTAGAAAGAAACATTTTATGAAATAAAAAATCCGTTTATGAAATGGGTAAACCAATAGAGGGAAAATATGTTAGGATGATCTTGCACGAAGGAAAGGAGGAATATTTTGAAGTATCTTTCAGAAAAATGGAAGGGCTTTGTAAAGAAAAATCCGAGACTGGCGAAATGGGTGCGGGAAGGTGGCTTGTATGTGGTCGTTTGTAATCTGATCACGGTTTTTAAGTATCTGCTGCTGCAGTTTCTTCCCTATGCATTTCAAAATCTGCCGGTGGTTGATTTTGGATTTCCGGGAAAAGAGATCACCTTGTTAGGGGAGACTTTCAAGTGGAATATAATTGGATATGATGCGTCTCATGGGGGACTGCCCTATTTTTGTGCATATATGATTGCGATGTTTGCAGGAGAGTGTGTGAATTTTCCAATACAGAGAAATTTTGTCTTTCGAAGTAAGGGAAATATCGTGTATCAGGGACTGGCGTATCTTGTTTCTTTTGGTGTCGTAACCTGTATTGTCAACTCAGTTAATTGTATCTGGGTGGCAGTTGCCGGAAGCTATGTGCCAAGTTTTCTTTACAATATTGGCACCACTGTTTTAAATGGCGGTGTGTCCATGGTAATTTTCTTTGTGGTGAATAAGATCATTTTTGCACCAGATAAGGAGGCATTATGATAAAAAATAAAAAAAGGAGGGAAAAAGTGAAGAAGCAAGCCGTGAATCCGTATTTGCCTCAATATGAATACATTCCGGATGGAGAGCCGTATGTATTTGGAAATCGGGTTTATGTATATGGGTCCCATGACAGATTTAATTTTCCCATGTTTTGTGCAAATGATTATGTGTGCTATTCAGCTCCGAAAGGCGATCTGTCAGACTGGCGGTACGAAGGCGTTATTTATCGCAGAAACCAGGATCCTAAAAATAAACTGGGGCTTCGGCTGCTGTTTGCGCCAGATGTTGTAGTTGGTGCTGATGGAAGATATTATCTTTATTATGCATTCGATTTTATGGGAATCATGGGGGTTGCGGTAAGTGACTACCCTGCAGGACCTTATGAGTTTTATGGGCATGTGCATTATAAGGATGGCACGGTATGGGGGAGAAAAAAAGGAGACTCTTTTCCATTTGATCCCGGGGTTCTTGTAGATGATGATGGGAAAGTTTATTTGTATTCCGGATTTTATACGCCAATTCCAGCTGTTGTAACCGGCTTTCACAAACTCAAAAGTGAGGGCGGCTATGTGTTGGAGCTGGAAAAAGATATGGTAACCATTAAAACACCGGAAAAACTATTGTTTCCTAAGCAGGGAACCGGCTCATTTTTTAACCATGAATTTTTTGAGGCAAGTTCAATCCGGAAATATGATGGAAAATATTATTTTGTTTATTCATCAAGGGTAAACCATGAGTTATGTTATGCAGTCAGCGATTCTCCTACAGAAGGCTTTGTGTACAAGGGAACACTGATCAGCAATGGAGATATTTTTCCTACGAGACATATGGAAGAAAAAGATGCGAAAAATTATATTGGCAATAACCATGGTGGAATGTTAAAAATAGACAGTCAATACTATATTTTCTATCACAGGCAGACAAACCAGAATTCTTATTCCAGACAGGCTTGTGCAGAGCCGCTTATCAGAAATGAAAACGGTGAATTTCTGCAGGCGGAAATGACCAGCTGTGGCTTAAATGGCGGACCGCTTCGGGGAGAAGGCATCTACGAAGCCAGAATCGCTTGTCATTTATGGGCAAAAGAGGGAACAGGAAGATATGATATAGGAAAACCGAAAAAAAAGCTGAAAGATCATCCTTATTTTACACAGGACAAAAAGGATGGGGATGTGAATGCCAGACAGTATATTGCTAATATGCAGGATGGCGCAGTAGCTGGGTTTAAATACTTCGAAATTTCTGATCCAACTGGTATAACCATAGAATTGCGTGGTCATGGAAATGGAGAAATGCAGGTTTCGGATACGGCAAGCTTTGAAAATTGCGTACATATTCCGGTGAAGGTAAATTCTTCTGAATATAGCAGATTTAGTGGAAACATGCTTAACTATGTAGGAAATGTATGGGCTGGATCCTGTAAGGAACTGCTTCAGACTGTACTGCGCGACGAATGGGGCTTTGTTGGATCTACAGTTTCTGACTGGTTCAACGGAACAACTGACGGTATTATGTATGCAAATGCAGCAATCAGAACCGGAGGAGATAAAATGCTGAGTTCTGCCGGTGATGCAAAGGCATATGCGACAGATGTGGAAAATCCTGGAACTGTAACGGCTATGCGTCAGGCTTGCCATAATATTCTTTACAGTCTTGCTAATTCCAATGCTATGGATGAACGGAATATGAAGACACCGGGATGGGTAATGATAGTCAGAACAGCTGATGTTGTTATTGTATTGCTTCTTGCATTGTGGGAAGTACTGACAATCTGCTCCTATAGAAAAAGAAACAAAAAGAAATAAGGGTATAGAAGTAAGATAAAAAATTACGAAAAGCTTTCGCAGCAGGGCAGCTTTACGGCGGCCCGGCGCGAAAGCTTTTTCGTTATAAGGAAACCAGAGCATGTCTGAAACCAGGCTTTTGTATCCACAGATCCTTTTTACAATATTTACATTGAAATAAAGGGGGAAAATCATTATAATAATGAAAGAGTAACTGCTGATTGCGAGGAAAGCAGTAACGTCGCAAGAATACGAAAGACGTAAGGTGAATGATTTTGAAAAAAAAGATCGAACAGCTTTTAAACGGAAATTTTGAATATGAACAGCCGCAGCTTGTATTTTCGAAAGAAAAAATTTCCCTGAGGATGAAGGCAGGAGAGACCAAACGGGGTGAGGTATATGTGGGGACAGAGGATAACCGTAAGATCCGCGGTTATGTGACCTCTTCCAGCCGCCGGTTAGTACCGGCAATGGACCATATTTCAGGGACTACCGTGCGCCTTCCATTTGGCGTGGATACCGTAGGTCTTGCACCTGGTGACAGTCTGAAGGGCTGGCTGTGCTTTACTACAAATGTGGGAGAAGCCCGTCTTCCATTTGAAGTGGAAATTGAGAAAGAAGAGATCCGCAGCTTTTCCGGTGTTGTGGAAGATCTGGATGGGTTTGCACAGATTGCGAAGGATGATTTTAAAGAGGCATTCCGCATTTTTAAGGATGGCAGTTTTGCCAGGATCCTGGAAAAAGAAGACCAGAAGATCCAGACCTTATATCAGGGATTTTCCAGGCAGCCTGTAACCTACCAGCATCTTGAGGAATTTCTGATTGCCGCTGGCAGGAAAGAAAAAGTGCTTATAAGTGCCAGGGATGTGGCAAAAGAATATTACGAACTGAATGATTCGGTAAAGGAATCTTTTTACATTCAGAGAAGCGGATGGGGACATCTGCGTCTTGATGTGGAAACATATGGCGATTTTCTTGAAGTTCCCCGTAAGGTAGTGACAGATGAAGATTTTCTCGGAAGCCACTACGAGGTGGAATATCTGGTCCACAGGGAGAAGCTTGGAAGTGGAAACCAGTTCGGCAGGATCGTGGTGAAAAGTCCTTATCAGGAGCTTACTTACACGATTGTTGCTTCTACAGGCAGTAAGCTGGATGTGGATATCCGTATTGCGCAGGAGAAAAGCAAGCTGGAACTTCTGAAAGACTGCCTGGCTTATCTGTGCTATGAAACTGCTGCTGCCAGTTGTCTGACGGGGAAAGAGAATCCTGCAGCGAAGGGCTGGATGGATTTTTCCACATGGAGTGCAAGCAGTCATTATATTCTGAACCAGCTGCACCAGTCTGGCTGTGATTATCCGGAATACCAGATGTATGAGGCCTTCCTTTTGTATATGGAGAATCATCATGAAGACGCAAGGAAGCTTCTGGAGAGCTATCAGGACAAATCTTATACAAGAGATGACCTGGAGTTTGCAGGAATTTACCTGTATCTGTGTACGTTAACTGGATTGTATAAAGATAAAGTCCATGCGGTGTCCAGAATCCGTAACTTCTATATGCAGAAAAGTGACAGCTTTGCCCTGTTATGGATCCTTCTGAAACTGGATCCGGCATATAAGGAGACTCCTTCCAAGGCTTTGTTTGTGCTGGAAGAGCAGTTTGACAAGGGCTGCAGGAGTCCGTTCCTTTATCTGGAGGCATGGAAAATTATCTGTAAGGATATGACACTTCTCCACAGGCTGAACAGCTTCTGGGGACAGGTGTTCCGTTTTGCTGCGAGAAGAAACCTTCTCACAGAAGAACTGGTAATGCGTCTTGCATATCTTTCAGGATATGAGAAAGACTATAATGAGAGTATTTACCAGGCAATGACAAAAGGCTATGATCAGTATTCTTCGGATGATACCCTGGAAGCTATCTGTAAGTATGTGATGAAGGGAAACCCAAGGAAAACGGAATATTTCCGCTGGTTTTCCCTTGCAGTGGAGCATGGCCTGCGTCTCACAAGGCTTTATGAGTATTATGTGGAGACCATGGATACCTCCAGGCGGATCGAGCTGCCAAAGGCCCTTTTGATGTACTTTACCTATAACAGTGATTCACTGGGAGATTCCAAGAGGGCATTCATCTATTCCTGTATTATCGCGAATAAAGAGAAAGAGCCTGCTGCATACGAACGCTATATGCAGAGTATGCGGGAGTTTGCGAAGAAAAAGCTGTCTGAGGGCAAAATGAATGAAAGCTATGCAGTTCTGTATCAGGAGTTCCTTCTTAGCCCCAGGACCAAAGAGGCAGCAGATCCTATAGCACAGAGGATGTTTACCCATCGGTTGTATTTTGATGACAAAAAGGTCCGCTATGTGATCGTGCGGCATAGTCAGATGGAGCTGGAAGAGATTTATACCTGTGTCCAGGGAGTGGCATATCCAAGAATTTATACAGAAGATGCCGCTATTCTTTTCCAGGATGATAAACAGCGCAGATACAGTGCGACGGTAGATTACAGTCTTAAGAAAACCATGGATGAAGAAGAGGCAGTTAAGAAAGTATTGTCCCTTGGCGTAACAGAGCCAGGTGTGCTTCTTCATTATTGTGAAAGCCATGAACTGGATAAAAACAATCTGGACATTTTCCAGAGACTGGTGAAATCAGATGCCTTTTGCATGGAATATAAACAGAAGGTCCGCCACAGAATCCTGGATTATTATGCAGAGCATGTATTCGGCGAAGACCTTGACCAATACCTGAAGCAGATGGACTACCGGGAATATGCCCGGGTGGACAGACAGAAGCTTCTGGAGGTTCTTATAAGCCGTAGTTTATTTTCCCAGGCACAGGGAATCATCGAGGAATTTGGCTATGAAGCTGTGGATATGAGAAGCCTCCTTAAGCTTGTCAGCCGTATGATCGTGCGTTGTGATATGCTGGAAGATGAGGAGCTTCTTGCCCTTGCTTCGGATGTGTACAGAAATGGTTTTTATGATGAGGTAACCCTTACTTATCTGATGAAATACCGTTTCGGCCCTATGGACGAAATCTTTTCCATCTGGAAAAGTGCGGTTGGCTTCGAGCTGGATACCTACGACCTGGAAGAGAAGATCCTTCAGCTTCTTATGTTTACAGCAGATTACCGCAAGGAAGGGGAGCATGTGCTGGAGTCCTATATCCGTCATTCCGGAAGGGAATGGATCGTAAGTGGTTACCTGACTCATGTTTCCTACGGTATTTTTGTAAAAGAGTATACCATGAGTCCCTTTGTGAAAAACTGTCTGATAAATGCTTATATGCAGAAATGGCCGGTGAACGAAGTGTGCCATCTTGCCCTGTTTAAAGAGCTTTCCAGGGAAAAAGGCAGAAATGAGACTCTTCTTTCCATAGAAAAAGAGCTTCTTAAGATGTGTATGGAGAAAGAAATGGTATTTTCTTTCTTCCACCGACTCCCAACGGAAATTTTAAGTCTGTATCAGATGGATGATAAAACCTGCGTGGAGTATCATACGGATCCGAAGGCGAAGGTGACTCTTGTGTACGCTCTGGATACAGGTCTTGGCAGAAAGCTGGAATACAAAACAGAGCCTCTTAAGAATGTATACCAGGGGATTTTTACCAAACCATTTACCATGTTCTACGGGGAAACCCTGCACTACTATTTCCTGGAAGAATGTGACGGACAGACGAAAAAATCACCGGAGAGAGTGCTGAATATGAGCAAGGTGGAAGGCACACCGTTCAGCAAATACCAGATGATCAACCAGATCCTGTCTGCAAGGAAGCTGGACAAGCATGATGAGGTGAAAAAAGCGCTGAAGCAGTATCTCCGCCAGGAACAATATGTGAAAGAAATGTTTGTCATTACAGAAGAGGACTGAATATATGAACGAAATTCGTGATTTGATCATAGGAATTGATTTTGGAAAAGATTATTCCCAGATCTGTTATTATGACCGCAAAGGGGAGGAGCCTTGTTCTGTGTCCATGAAAGTCGGGGCACAGGAATATGAGGCACCGACCTGTATCTGCAGGCGTGGAGGAGAGCATAAAGAATACACCATCGGCCTTGAAGCCGTTTATTTCGCCAGGGAAAAAGGCGGACAGATGATCGATGACCTGTATGGGATCTGTAAGAAAGAGGAAAAAGTACAGATTCTTGGAGAACAGGTGGAACCCTGGGAGCTGCTTCAGGTTTTTCTGGAAGGAATGCTGAAATTCCTTGGGGTGGCAGATCTTGTGAAAAACACAAAATGCCTGGTGCTCACAAGCCCGCAGCTTGAGGACATCCAGGTAAAAAATATGGAAAAAGCCTGTGAAGCCATTGGCTTTTCCAAGAGTCAGTATATGTTGATAGATCATGGGGAGAGCTTTTATTATTATTCCCTTACCCAGAAAAGAGAAACCTGGAACCGCAGTATTGGTTGGTATTCTTTTGACCAGGACGAGGTGAAGTTCCAGCAGCTGACTATGGATAGCAGTACCAGACCGGTTCTGGTGCGGCTTGAGGAACCAAAGAGGGCTGTCCTTCCATCTCTTACAGCACCGGAAGAAGAGGGGGAGAAGGCAGTTGAGGCAAGAGATGAGGCTTTCCGCGATTTCATCCGGGAAACTCTTGGTACAGGACTTTTTTCCAGTATCCAGATCACTGGATATGGGTTCAGCCCCAAATGGGCGAAACTGTCAGTTGGAAGCCTTTGCATGCAGAGAAGAAAAGTGTATTATGGAAATAATCTTTTTGCTAAGGGTGCATGCGCAGCAGGCAAGGAGAGACTGGAAGATAAGATTTTAAAAGGTTACCGTTATATGAGCCCGGCCCTTGTACTGAAGGATGTGGGAATGGATATGCGCGTGATGGGCGCACCAGCCTATTATCCGCTTATCGAAGCCGGAAAAAACTGGTATGAATGCAAAGCGGAATGTGAGCTGATCCTGGATGATGTAACGGAGCTTGTTTTCACCGTTGGTACCTTTGGGGAAAAGCAGAAAAAGAAGGTTATCATGGGACTTCCAGGGCTTCCTGTGCGGCCGAATAAAACAACCAGGTTATCCCTGTCTCTTGCATATGTATCCCGGAAAAAATGCCGTATTGTTGCAAAGGATCTTGGATTCGGGGAGATGTTCCCATCAAGCGGCAAGGTCTGGGATGAGCTGGTAGAGTGGTAAAGGAGGCAGAGAATGAGCGGTTATATTTTATGTCAGACAAAAAAGGCGGATAAGCCATTTTTTGTAGAGAGCATCAATACCAATATATATTCCCTGGAAGAGCTTTGTTATTATCTGTACCACAATCTGTATCTGGTGGATTCTTCCATTATGAATGAGACGCTTTGTACCTGGATCAGTGAAGAACTGGATCTGCCAAGGCTGGCAGCCAAGCTTCGTCCCCATCTTGGCAAGTTTGCCAGCGCAGAAGATGTGCTGTATCCAGTGTTCAAAGAGATCAATTATCTTACTTATGATGAGTTGAAAGCACTAAATGTAAAGCTTGCCAGACTGGATCAGGAAGCACCACTTCTTCGGAAAAAGAGAAAAGGGGATGCCCTGGTGGAAAATAAGATGTATGTAAGTGCGATAAAGGTTTATCAGGAGCTTCTGAAAAAAGAAGGCCTGGATCAGGTAAAGCCGGGACTGACTATGAGTATCTGGCATAATCTTGGATGTGCATACAGTTATCTGTTCCAGATGGAGAAAGCAATGGAGTGCTTCTGGGAGGCATTTCTCACAGAAAGTAATGAGAAAGAGCTGGTGTGCTACCTGCTCGCTTACCGCAGCGTGAAGAAGCCGGGAGAATATGAAAACCGGGTAAAGGAGCTGAAGGTATCAGAAGAAGTAAAGGAAGCCTTAAAAAAGGCTCTGGATAATTTTGCACAGAAAAAAGAAGTCAGCATCAGGCCAGGGAAGACAGATGAAATTCTGGAGAAACTGACTGGAGAATATCATAGAAGCACGGGTTCATGATGGGACCTGTGCTTTTTTAATAAAAATTGTGTTGACAGAACAAGCTTCGTATGCTACCATACAAACATGCTTTAGCATGGTAGCGTGAAAACGTACTAAAATTATAGAATGATTTTTTCAGGAGGATAGATATTATGAAGAAAAGAATGCTGGCAATTATGATGAGTGCCCTGATGGCAGCTGGTGTGTGCTCTGGTGTGACTGTTTATGCAGATGCGGACAGCAAGACTTTAACAGTTGGATTCGATGCGGAGTATCCACCTTTCGGATATATGGATGAAAATGGAGAGTATGTAGGCTTTGACCTGGATATTGCCCAGAAGGTATGTGATAATCTTGGATGGGAGCTTGTGAAGAAGCCGATCAACTGGGATTCCAAGGATATGGAATTAAATTCCGGAAATATCGATTGCATCTGGAACGGATTTACAATCAATGGACGTGAGGACGATTACACCTGGTCTGCTCCATATCTGAATAATGAGCAGGTTATGGTAGTGGCTTCTGATTCCGGAATTGAGACATTAGCTGATCTTGCTGGTAAGAATGTTGTAGTGCAGGCTGCTTCCGCTGCACTTGATGCCTTGAACAGCGATGACAATAAGGCGTTGACAGACAGCTTCGGTTCCCTTACTGAGAATCCGGATTACAATACAGCATTTATGAACATCGATTCCGGTGCAGCAGATGCAGTTGCTGTAGATATCGGTGTTGCCAAGTACCAGCTTGCACAGAGAGAAGAAGGCAAATATAAGATCCTGGATGAGCCGATCCAGAGTGAGCAGTATGGTATCGGATTTGCCAAAGGAAATGAAGAACTCCGTGACACTGTATGGGCAGAAGTGATGAAGCTGTATGAGGATGGGGAGATCGATAAACTGGCCCAGCAGTATGAAGTAGCAGATATGCTCTGCCTCGGGGATGAGGAAAGCGCAGATGCGGATGAGGAAAATGCAAGTGCGGATGCTGCTGATACAGAAGAGACTACAGCAGAGGATGAGGCAGAATAAATGGAAATATGGCACCATTGGTGCTTTGAAAGTTATTATGATGATAGGAACGTTATAATGTACAGATAAAGAGCGGAAAAGAGGGTACCTGGTGCACCCTCTTTTCTTGGCGGAAAGACAAACAGGAGGAATGTAGTAACAATGAGTTTTAGTGTAATGTTAAGCCAGCTTGCAAAGGGAATGACGGTGACCACAGAAATTTTCTTTGTAACCCTTATTTTTTCCCTGCCATTAGGACTTCTGGTATGCTGGGGGAAAATGTCAAAAATACCGGTGATACGGTGGATCATTTCCGCCTATATTTCTATTATGCGTGGAACACCTCTTATGCTGCAGCTGATGGTAGTATATTTCGGACCTTACTTTATTTTTGGAATCCGGATTTCCATGGGGTACAGTCTGATCGCTGTATTTATTGCGTTTACCATTAATTATGCGGCGTATTTTGCCGAGATATACCGTGGAGGAATCGAATCAATGCCTGTGGGACAGTATGAAGCTGCGAAAATCCTGGGATATTCCAAGGCACAGACTTTTTTCAGAATCATTCTGCCGCAGGTGATCAAAAGAATCCTTCCATCTGTTACAAATGAGATCATCACCCTGGTTAAGGATACATCCCTTGCCTTTGTCGTGGCCGTTGCGGAGATGTTTACTCTTGCCAAGCAGATTGCCAGCTCCCAGACTACTATGGTGCCCTTTGTTGTGGCTGCGGTATTCTATTATGTGTTTAATCTTTTGGTAGCTGTGATCATGGATAAGGTGGAGAAAAAACTGAATTACTATCGTTAGAACTATTTTGGACACGCTTTGGCGCCTGTTAATGAATGAAAGACAGATACAAGATTTAAAGAATGGAGCAATTCAATTATGAAATTATTTGAAATGAAACATATAAAGAAAAGCTTCGGAGCTTTGGATGTGCTTAAGGATATTTCCCTGGAGGTGGAAAAAGGAGAAGTCCTTAGTATCATCGGTCCGTCCGGTTCTGGCAAGTCTACACTGCTTCGGTGTGCCACTGGCCTTGAGACACCGGCTGGCGGTGAGATCATCAAAAACGGAAAAATAGGTCTGGTGTTCCAGAATTTCAATCTTTTTCCCCATTTTTCCGTGATCCGGAATATTACGGATGCACCGATCAAGGTACAGAAAAGAGACAAAAAAGAAGTTTATGCACAGGCAAGGGAGCTTCTTAAGAAAATGGGTCTTTCCGAGAAAGAAAATTATTATCCCTATCAGCTTTCCGGTGGCCAGCAGCAGAGAGTTTCCATTGCAAGGGCTCTTTGCATGAATCCGGATATTCTTTTCTTTGATGAACCAACCTCAGCACTGGATCCGGAGCTGACAGGAGAGATTCTGAAGGTTATCAAGGATCTGGCAGCAGAGCATATCACCATGGTGATCGTCACCCACGAGATGAGCTTTGCGCGGGATATTTCAGACCGTATTATATTTATGGACGACGGGCTGATCGCAGTAGAAGGCACGCCGGAAGAGGTCTTTTCTGCAGACCATGTGCGGATGAAGGAATTCTTGGGGAAATTTCATCAGGGGCTTGCTTAAAATCTTTGTATGTTATATAATCCCCTTGTATACGGAAAAACAGGCTGAATTGTCAGTCTGTGCTGCAAAATAAAGCAGATGATCCGCGAAATGTAGGAAATATCCACTTGATTAGAAAAGAAACAGGAGAGAGAAAATGAGTACAGACAGATACACAAGCCCTTTGTCTGAGCGTTATGCCAGCAAGGAAATGCAGTACATTTTTTCACAGGATATGAAATTCCGCACCTGGAGAAGACTCTGGATTGCTCTGGCTGAGACTGAGAAGGAGCTTGGACTGAACATTACCCAGGAACAGATCGACGAACTGAAAGCCCATGCAGATGACATCAACTATGATGTTGCCAAGGCCCGTGAGAAAGAAGTGCGTCATGATGTTATGTCCCATGTATACGCTTACGGTGTACAGTGCCCGAAGGCAAAGGGAATTATCCACCTGGGAGCAACATCCTGTTATGTAGGAGATAATACAGACATTATTGTTATGACAGAAGCCTTGAAGCTGGTCCGCAGGAAGCTGGTGAATGTAATTGCCGAGCTTTCCAAATTTGCAGATAAGTATAAAGACCAGCCTACACTTGCATTTACCCATTTCCAGCCTGCACAGCCTACTACAGTAGGAAAACGTGCCACACTCTGGACACAGGAATTTCTGATGGATCTTGAGGATCTTGAGTATGTTCTTAGCACCATCAAGCTTCTTGGTTCTAAGGGAACTACAGGTACACAGGCAAGCTTTCTGGAGCTGTTTGACGGAGACCAGGAAACAATCGATAAGATCGATCCGATGATCGCTGCCAAGATGGGCTTTAAAGAATGCTATCCGGTATCCGGACAGACCTATTCCCGTAAGGTTGATACCCGTGTTGTGAATATCCTTGCCGGAATCGCTGCAAGTGCACATAAGATGTCTAATGACATTCGTCTCCTTCAGCATCTGAAGGAAGTGGAGGAACCATTTGAGAAATCCCAGATCGGATCTTCTGCTATGGCGTATAAGAGAAATCCTATGAGAAGTGAGCGTATCGCTTCCCTTTCCAGATATGTAATGGTAGATGCCCTGAATCCGGCTATCACCTCTGCTACCCAGTGGTTTGAGAGAACACTGGATGATTCTGCTAACAAGCGTCTTTCTATCCCAGAGGGATTCCTGGCAATTGACGGAATCCTGGATCTGTGTCTCAATGTAGTGGATGGCCTTGTGGTTTATCCGAAAGTTATTGAGAAGCATATGATGGCTGAGCTGCCATTTATGGCAACTGAGAATATTATGATGGACGCTGTAAAAGCCGGTGGAGACCGTCAGGAGCTTCATGAGCGTATCCGTGAGCTTTCCATGGAAGCTGGTAAGAATGTGAAGGTAGAAGGCAAGGACAACAATCTTCTCGAGCTGATCGCAGCAGATCCTGCATTTAACCTGACTCTGGAGGAACTTCAGAAGACCATGGATCCGAAGAAATATGTGGGACGTGCCAAAGAACAGACAGAGGCCTTTATTGCCAAGGTTGTGAAGCCAGTTCTGGATTCCCATAGTGAAATGCTTGGAATGACAGCCGAGATTAATGTGTGATAGGAGGAAATAAAGTTATGGTAAAAGCAGTAGTTGGAGCAAACTGGGGAGATGAAGGTAAAGGTAAGATTACCGACATGCTCGCTGAGAAAGCTGATATTATCGTCAGATTCCAGGGTGGCGCAAATGCCGGACATACCATCGTTAATGATTATGGTAAATTCGCACTTCACACTCTGCCGTCAGGTGTATTTTACGGACATACCACAAGTGTAATTGGTAATGGTGTTGCACTGAACATTCCTGTATTTTTTAAAGAATATAATGAAGTAGTAAGCAAAGGTGTTCCTGCACCGAAGATCCTTATTTCTGACAGGGCACAGATAGTTATGCCATATCATATCCTGTTCGACCAGTATGAGGAAGAGCGTCTGGGCGGCAAGTCCTTTGGTTCTACCAAATCTGGTATTGCACCTTTCTATTCCGATAAATATGCAAAAATTGGTTTCCAGGTAAACGAGCTTTTTGACGAAGACCATCTGAAAGAGAAACTGGCAAGTGTATGTGAGACTAAGAATGTTCTTCTTGAGCATTTATACCACAAACCTCTTCTGAATGTTGATGAGCTTTTTGCAGAGCTGATGGAGTACAAGAAAATGGTTGCACCATATGTATGTGACGTTTCCCTGTATCTGAACAATGCGCTGAAAGAGGGCAAGGAGATTCTTCTTGAGGGTCAGCTTGGAACTCTGAAAGACCCGGATCACGGTATTTACCCGATGGTTACTTCTTCTTCCACACTGGCTGCTTACGGTGCGATCGGAGCAGGTGTACCTCCATATGAGATCCAGAAGATCGTTGTTGTAAGTAAGGCATATTCAAGTGCTGTTGGAGCCGGCGCTTTCGTTTCTGAGATTTTCGGCGAAGAGGCTGATGAGCTTAGAAGACGTGGCGGTGACGGCGGAGAGTACGGTGCTACTACAGGACGTCCGAGACGTATGGGATGGTATGACTGTGTTGCTTCCAAATACGGCTGCCGTCTGCAGGGTGCTACTGATGTGGCATTTACGGTACTTGATGTACTTGGTTATCTGGATGAGATTCCGGTTTGTGTAGCTTACGATATTGACGGAGAGATCACCACAGACTTCCCGACCACAGCTAAGCTTGAGAAAGCAAAACCTGTTATCGAGAAGCTTCCGGGATGGAAATGTGATATCCGTGGAATTAAGAAATACGAGGATCTTCCGGAGAACTGCAGAAAATATATCGAGTTTATCGAGGAGAAGATCGGATATCCGATCACCATGGTTTCTAATGGACCAGGAAGAAACGATATCATCTACAGAAACAAATAATCAGAATAGAATCAAAAAGCCATTTATAAGAATGGATAAGAGGCGCCGGAGTTTTTCTCCGGCGCGTGTTGTATATTATATTAAAGGATAAAAGAATGAAAAATTTTAAAAAAATAGCAGCCATTCTGGGTGTGATCGTTTTATTGGCAGTGTGCTGCCTGCCCATGATCTTTGCTTTTGGAAGCGGAGAGAATGCCCAGGGGAATTTTAAGGCGGCGGTGGGATGTGTGATCCTGGTGCCGGTACTGGCGTATGTATTTTTTATGGTCTATAAACTTCTGAAGAAAGATGAGAAGGAGGCAGACGGAAAAGTGAAAAATATTATTTTTGATGTAGGTAAAGTTCTGGTTTCTTATGACTGGGAAGGCTATCTGGAAAGCTTCCATTTTCCGGCAGAAGAAGAGAAGCTGATCGGTGAAAAAGTGTTCAAGAGCCAGATCTGGAACGAGAGAGACCGGGGCGCTCTTACAGAAGAAGAGTACCGGAAGCAGTTTGCACAGGCTCTTCCGCCAGAATATGCCGATGATCTGGAAAAGGTAATAATAGAATCTGGAAGAACCATCGAAGCCAAAGATTATGCGGAAACCTGGACCAGCTATCTGAAAAGCCAGGGCTATCATCTGTATATTTTATCAAATTACAGTGAATATATGCTGGAGCAGACCAGAAGCACCCAGATGCCTTTCTTGAAAAATATGGATGGTGTTATCTTTTCCTGCGAGGTAAAGCAGATCAAACCAGATGCTGACATTTATGAGACACTTCTTTCCAGGTTTGGTCTGAAGCCAGAGGAAAGTGTATTTCTGGATGACCGTCCAGAGAATTGCGAAGCAGCGAGAGCCCTTGGCATCCATGCCATCCAGTTCCATGACTTGAAACAGGCAGCCAAAGAGCTGGAAAAGCTTGGGGTAAAATAACCATCTGAAAATCAATCTCTGTATTATGAACGCCCCGGCTTCCTTACGTATGCAGGAACCCGGGGCGTTTCGGGGAGGATATAAGTTAATCTCGCTTATCTTTTGTATTGTATTATTCCATTCTTCTGGTAATAACACGGTATCATTGAAGGGGGTTCAATGAATCTTATGTTCATTTTACTGAACAGTCATAGTATGAACCTGATTCTGGCTTTTTATACATTTCTCACATAAAAAGGACTTAAATTTTATGAAAAATATGGAAGAAAAAATAGGATTTGTGTTTTCACTAAAAAGATGGTATAATAAATTTCAGCTGTATAACGGCATAATTACGAAATTTTGTTGAAAAGAGGAATAAGAAATGAGCGACAAGACCATTTTAGAGCAGTGGCGTGCCATTGCCTATGACCAGCAGGCAGATCGTAATAAACTCCAGCAGTTCTGGGCGAAATATTTTAATATTGAGAAGAACATTTACGCACAGCTCCTTGAGAATCCGGACGAAGTAGTTACCGGTACTGTTAAAGAGCTGGCTGAGAAATATAAACTGGATGTCCTTGTAATGGTTGGTTTCCTTGATGGAATCAATGACAGCCTTAAGGTTCAGAACCCGATCGAGACCATGGATGAGAATACAACTGTAAGCCTTTGCTTCGACAAAGAGCTTCTTTACAAGAACATGGTAGATGCTAAGGCTGACTGGCTCTACAACCTTCCACAGTGGGATAAGATCTTTACACCTGAGAAGCGTAAAGAGCTTTATCTTGAGCAGAAGAAGTCCGGTACAGTTGTAAAGGCACACAAGATCGGACGTAACGATCCGTGTCCATGCGGCAGCGGTAAGAAATATAAATTCTGCTGTGGCAGAAATAAATAAGCATATTTGCCAGAGACTTTTACGACTTTGGAAATCGGAAGACAGATAACTTCCAGATAAGAAAGAGACGGATTGCAGGGGGAGATGACCACCGTGCAATCCGTTTTGTGTATATGGAAAGAGATTGTGTATATGGGAAAGGATATACAGGAAAGCGGGATAAGAATTTGAATTTATTATGTTTTTGCGCAGGTATTATCTGTCTGGCATATTTTCTGTTGATCGTGGTATATGCCGGGATCACAGCAGATTTTGCCTGGATCTGGGTAGTGCTTGCAGCATTTTTTGAAGGAATAGCATTGCTGATTCGCTATGGAAGGAAGCATCCTGGATTTTCCCTGAAATGGCTGGAATATGGAATTGCAGTGATAGCTCTGTCTGGCATATTGTGTTTTGGAATCCTGTGCAGTCACGTGATCTCTGGAATGAAATCCTCAGGGGAAAAGAATCTGGATTATGTGGTGGTGTTAGGAGCTCACGTAAAAGGTGATGTGCCTTCGAAAGCATTGGAGCTTCGGTTAAAAGCAGCACTACATTATGCCAGGGAGAACGAGAATACTATTTTAATCCTTTCCGGCGGACAAGGATTCGGGGAAGATATTACAGAGGCAAAATGTATGGAGAACTATCTTACGGTCCACGGAATCCATAAGGAAAGACTGGTACTGGAGGAAAAATCTACCAGCACGAAAGAGAATCTGAAGTTTTCAGATGCACTTACCGGTTGTGGCAGGAAGAATACAGGAATCCTGTCCAATAATTTTCACGTGTACCGTGCCATAAAGCTTGCCAGAAAGATGGGCTATGAACATCCTTGTGGAATTGCAGCAGCATCAGATCCAATCATGCAGGTCCATTATGTGGTACGGGAGGTTGCTGCGCTTTTGAAGGAGAAGCTAAAAGGAAATATCTGAAAAAGTGTTACTGTGGACAACAGTGAAATATTTATTTTGAACTTATTGACAAACGAAAACGCCGAGGCTATAATGGGGCATAGTGATAAGAAAACACGTTGACGAGAAGAGTAAACTGTGGAATGTTTCAGAGAGAGGCAGGCAGCTGGAAATGCCTTATCAGGAAGCAGTCGAAAACTACCTCTGAGTGGCCCTAATCCGGTCCGGTGATTCCGTTACCATCAAATAAGTGGCCTGGTTTACAGATACGTATGCTATGGCAAGCAGGGTGGAACCGCGAGTATATTCGTCCCTTACAGTGCAGGAAGCATTGTAAGGGGCTTTTTTATGTAATAGGAAATTCCGTTGGAACTGTCTATTATATAGAAAGCCCTATCGGACAGAAGCGCATCTCGTCCCTGTATAAGGCAAACGTTATCATACGTTTTATAAGTATCACCTCCTTTGGCGGTGATACAGTTTCAGAAAAAGAAAAAGGAGACACGAATCATGATTATCACATTAAAAGACGGTTCTAAAAAAGAATACGCAGAAGCAAAATCCGTTATCGACATTGCCTCTGATATCAGCGAAGGACTTGCAAGAGTTGCATGTGCAGGAGAGGTTAACGGGGAAGTAGTTGACCTTAGACATGTGGTTGATGAGGACTGCGAGTTAAGCATTCTTACATTCGAGGATGAAGGTGGAAAAGGCGCTTTCCGTCACACCACATCCCACATTATGGCACAGGCCATCAAGAGATTGTACCCAGATGTTAAGCTTGCAATCGGACCATCTATTGCAGACGGATTTTATTATGATATTGACAGCGAGAACCCGATCACAACAGAGGATCTTGCGAAAATCGAAGCAGAGATGAAGAAGGTAGTAAAGGAAGCTCTCCCGATCACCCGCTTCACCAAATCCAGAGAAGAGGCAATTGCTTTCTTCAAAGAGAAAAACGAGCCATACAAAGTAGAGCTTATCGAGGACCTTCCAGAGGATGCTGAGATCAGCTTCTATCAGCAGGGCGAGTTTGTGGACCTTTGTGCAGGACCTCACCTGATGACAACCAAACCGGTAAAAGCATTTAAGCTTACCAGCATTGCAGGTGCTTACTGGAGAGGAAGCGAGAAAAATAAAATGCTTACCAGAATCTATGGAACTTCTTTCACCAAGAAAGCAGATCTGGAAGAGTATATCAATCGTATGGAAGAGGCTAAGAAACGTGACCACAGAAAGCTTGGCAAAGAGCTTGGCCTGTTCATGATGAGCGACGAAGGTCCTGGATTCCCATTCTTCCTTCCGAAAGGAATGGTTCTGAAGAACACACTTCTGGACTACTGGAGAGAGATTCACCAGAAAGCAGGATATGTTGAGATTTCCACACCAATTATACTGGCGCGTCATCTTTGGGAGACATCCGGACACTGGGATCATTATAAAGAAAATATGTATACCACTGTAATTGATGACCAGGATTTCGCAATCAAACCAATGAACTGTCCAGGCGGTATCCTTGTATATCAGTCCGAGCCACGTTCTTACCGTGACCTGCCGCTTCGTATGGGTGAGCTTGGTCTGGTACATCGTCATGAGAAATCCGGACAGCTTCACGGACTTATGCGTGTACGCTGCTTCACACAGGATGATGCCCATATCTTCATGATGCCAGAGCAGATCCGTGATGAGATCAAAGGCGTAGCCAAACTGATCGACGAAGTATATCAGCTGTTTGGTTTCAAATATCATGTAGAGCTTTCCACACGTCCAGAGGATTCCATGGGAAGTGATGAGGACTGGGAGATGGCTACAGATGCTCTTCGCGGAGCTCTTGATGACCTTGGCCTGAACTATGTGGTAAACGAGGGAGATGGAGCATTCTACGGACCGAAGATCGACTTCCATCTTGAGGACTCCATCGGAAGAACCTGGCAGTGCGGTACTATCCAGCTTGACTTCCAGCTTCCGCTTCGTTTTAACTGCGAGTACATCGGAGCTGACGGCGAGAAACATCGTCCGATCATGATTCACCGTGTTGCATTCGGTTCTATCGAGCGTTTCATCGGTATCCTGATCGAGCATTTTGCAGGTGCTTTCCCAACATGGCTTGCTCCTGTACAGGTTAAAGTCCTTCCGATCTCTGACAAATACATGGACTATGCAAATAAAGTCCTGGATGAGCTGAAAGAGGCTGGCATCCGTGTTGAAATCGATACCCGTGCAGAGAAGATCGGTTACAAGATCCGTGAGGCAAGACTTCAGAAGATTCCTTACATGCTGGTTGTTGGTGCGAAGGAAGAGGAAGAGGGCAAAGTTTCTGTAAGAAGCCGTTTCCTTGGAGACGAAGGTGCAAAGGATCTTGGTGAGTTCATTACTTCTATCAAAGCTGAGATCAAGAGCAGAGAGAACCGTAAAGTAGAGGTTCAGGAAGAGAAAAAATAATTTGGACGCGCTGGCCGGATCGCCAGAACGTTTTGAAGTGAAAAAATAGGAAAGTGATTTCCATAAAAGAAAGGCGCTGCTGTGAGATGCGGCGCCTTTCTTGAAAAATGTTATAAATATTAAAGCAAATCTGCTGAGTTTAATGGCTGAGCTTGCAGGGAAGCGATGCAGCATGTTTTTTCTATGACTCAGAGAAATATTTTGCCTTAATCTCCTCCACCGGCATCTCTTTCCCCGTCCACAGATGGAAAGCCTCAGCCCCCTGGTAGAGCAGCATATACATACCGTTGAAGGTGCGGCATCCAGCTTCCCTTGCTTCCCTCAGGAAGCGTGTTTCCCGAGGATTGTAGATCACATCTGACACGATCAGATCCGGATGGTAAAGGCTGGTATCTTCAATAATAGTACCCTCTGTATTAGGTGCCATTCCAACAGAAGTGGCATTCAGAAGAAGGGCGCTTTCCGAAATGGCATGTGCCAGAGCTTCTTTATCCTTGTTTTCATGAAGAACAGCCTGGCAGGGAAGTGTGGCGTTGATATTTTCCACCAGCTTCTGTGTGCGCTCCCAGAAACGGCTGGTTTCCCGGGCAAAAATGTGGATCTTTTTTACCCCGTCCAGTGCAGCCTGTGCACAGATGGCAGTAGCAGCGCCACCGGCACCCATGACGGTGATGGTCTTACCTGTGATATCGTATCCGGCATCTTTTACGGCCTGCATATAGCCCACACCGTCTGTATTGTATCCGGTCAGGTGCCCGTTATCATTGACAACGGTGTTCACGGCACCAATCAACCTGGCAGCAGGGGAAAGCTCATCCAGAAGCTCTACGATCTTATTTTTGTTTGGCATAGTAAGGTTGAAACCGCGGATGCCGCAGGTCTTCAGTCCTGTGACAGCTGCTTCCAGATTTTCCTCATTTACATCAAAGCAAAGATACGTGTAATCAAGATCCAGAAGATGGAAAGCTTCATTGTGCATAAGGGGGGAAATACTGTGCGCCACCGGACTTCCAAGAAGTGCGGTAAGCTGTGTGTGACCGGTAATTGGAATCATAAGGTACCTCCTGAGGTTTCTATTATTGTGAAAGTTCGGGACAATCACCATAACTGAGCCAGGTTGGCATGAACAGCCTTAAGGTATTGGAACGTGAACTTTCATTTAGTTTAAAACTGGAAATCATTAAAGCGTTACTATGTATATATTATTCTATGCGAAAGGAGATGTCAAGAAATGACAAAACCCATTCAGATAAAGAATTTGACAATCGGCTCTGGAATCCCGAAAATCTGCGTCCCTCTGATCGGAACCACCAGGGAAAAAATCTGCCAGGAAGCGGAGGCTGCTAAAAAAGCGGCAGCAGACCTGGTGGAATGGCGTGCTGATTTTTTTCAGGGACTGCTTGATCCCGAAGCCTGCCAGAATGTGCTTGAAGCACTGGCTGAAATCCTTGGAGAAACGCCATTGCTTTTTACCATAAGAACCAGCGAAGAAGGCGGAAATATTTCCATTTCCCTGGAGGATTACGCTGCCTGCTGCATAAATGCCGCAAAGAGCAAAAAGGCGGATCTGGTGGATGTGGAAGTAATGGGAAATCCGGAGGAGAAGAAAAAACTGGTTGCAGAGCTTCAAAAAGAAGGTGTGAAAGTAATCGCTTCTTCCCACGATTTTGACAAAACAGACAGCCAGGAGGTGCTTCTGAACCGGTTACGGGAAATGGAAAACTCCGGTGCTGATATTTTGAAGATGGCAGTTATGCCAAAAGGTTTTGAAGACGTGGCAGCCATTATGGAAGCTACCAACGCCATGCGCCAGGAGAGTGAAAAACCGCTGGTATCCATGGCTATGGGAAGCATTGGCTCTATTACCCGTATTTCCGGAGAAAATTTCGGTTCCGGCATTACCTTCGGAACGGTAGGCGCCGCTTCTGCACCGGGACAGTTTCCAATTGGAGAGCTGAGAAGTCTTCTGGATGCTTTGCATAAGAAGAATGAAGAAGGCTGATCTGCGCAAAGAAATGCAAGTTTGCGCAGCTTATGACAGTAGATGAAACATTGAATAATAGAAAGAATCAATAATAAAATAACGAAAAATGACAGATCATGCTGTCGATTTGGGACGAGAAATTCTTAAGGTTTCCCGTCCCTTTTTGACAAAATCTGCGCCCCCTGTGACCGTATAATGGGTTCACTTACCAAAGTGAAGGATTGCCGCTGCTGTAAAAGGCAGCGGATGACAGGCCACAGGGGGCTTTTTATGTATTATGACGTATACATAGACATCGTCTTTCTGACGAATCTCTTAATGGATTACCTTCTTCTTCGCATTGTGGGAAAGCTTTTCCTGCGAAAAAGAAATCGTGGAAGGATTTTGCTGGCGGCAGCCATTGGCGCTCTGTTTTCCTGCCTCATCTTATATGTACTGCCGGATGGGATTTTTCCTGTGAAGGTGCTTTTACATGGAGGATGCGCCTGGATCATGCTGGTGCTTGGACTGGATCTTAAGAAAAACGGACTGCTGTTGAAAGCGCTGGTGACCGTTTATCTGATGGCTTTTTTTATGGGAGGGCTTATGGAAGCGGCTCCTGTAAAAAATATGACGCTGATCCGGTTCCTGGTGATGGCACTTGGAGCCTATATGGGGCTTGACGCACTGATCTATCTCAGCGATTCTTTTCGCGCCAGATGGAAAAATATTTATCCGGTCACCTTGTCCTACCAGGGCAATGTACAACAGTTTTTCGGGCTTTTGGACACAGGAAATCTGCTTGTAGACCCGATGAACCAGAAAGAGGTTTTTGTTATAAAACCTGAGGTTTTGGAAGCGATGATGCCAGAAGAAAAGGCAGACAGGCTAAGGCACCTTAAGGAGAACCCGGGGGAGCTGGAAGGTACAGAACTTACCGACCTGCACCCGCACTTTTTACCCTATCAGACCATTGGGGAGGAGGGCGTGATGCTGGCGGTGGTGTTAGAGGACCTTTGTATTCACACTCCCAGGGAGGTGATTCATGTCGCAAATCCGGTGCTGGCGCTGGCTGTGGAACCCTCTGCTTTGGGAAAAGAGTACCAGGTACTGTTAAATTCCAGAATATTGCATTAGGAGGGGACGCATCTATGAACAGATCAGCAAGTGCAGCTTATTATCCATTTCAGGTAATGCCAAGATTTCTGCTTGGCAGACAGGGAGAGGTTTATTATATTGGCGGAAGTGACATTTTACCGCCGCCGTTGGAATCCCAGAGAGAAGCGAGGATTCTTGAGAAACTTGGGACTTCTGAGGAAAAAGAGGCAAAATCCATTCTGATCGAACACAACCTCAGACTGGTGGTTTATATTGCCAAGAAGTTTGACAATACAGGTGTGAGTGTGGAGGATCTGATTTCCATTGGCACCATCGGGCTGATCAAGGCAATCAATACTTTTAATCCGGTGAAAAATATTAAGCTGGCAACTTATGCGTCCCGGTGTATTGAAAATGAGATCCTGATGTATCTGAGACGAAACAGCAAGACGAAGATGGAGGTTTCCATAGACGAACCGCTGAATGTGGACTGGGATGGAAACGAGCTTCTTCTTTCAGACATTCTGGGAACGGATGACGATGTGATCTCCAGGCGTCTGGAGGATGAGGTAGAGATCAAGCTCCTGGGAAAAGCAATCTCCAAACTTTCTCCAAGGGAGCAGACCATCATCAAGCTGCGTTTCGGACTTGGAAGGCAGGAAGGGCGGGAGAAAACACAGAAGGAGGTAGCTGACCTTCTGGGAATTTCCCAGTCTTATATTTCCAGGCTGGAAAAGCGGATCATGAAGAGGCTGAAAAAAGAAATCGTGAAGTATGAATGATGGATGACTTAAGGAAAAAAGGATGGTTGCAAGTCTTGCTAAAATGAGGGAAATAGCCAGGAATGCAAAACATAAGTGCATCTTGGAATAATAATGGCAAAATTGGAAATTCTACAATAGCATAGAGAAACACATGTAAGAAATATGTTTTACAGCAAAGGAGAATTGCTAATGAATGCCAATGTAGAATTTTTAAACTATGTGTATCAGAATTCCCAGATGGGTGTGGACACCTTGGAGCAGCTTCTGGAGATTACGGAGGATGAGAAGCTCCAGGCTTATCTGGAAAAACAGCTTACCGGATACCGGAAATTTCACAATGAAGCCAGGGACATCCTAAACCGAAACGGATATGATGAGAAAGGTCTTGGCACTTTTGAAAAAATACGCACCTACCTGATGGTCAACCTTCAGACCATGGCCGACGCCTCCACCTCCCACATTGCCAAAATGCTGATCCAGGGCAGCAGCATGGGAATTACTGAAGCCGTGAAAAAACTGCATCAGTACGAAAATGACGTGGAAAAAGACATCAAAAAACTGATGGAACGGCTGCAGGAATTTGAAGAGGAAAATGTGGAGAAATTGAAGGAGTTTCTGTAAGAAATAAGATGGCGGGGATAAAGGTCCTTCCAGACGAGGGAAGAATTTATCCCCGCCGCTTTTGTACAAGAATATTACACAACTATAATTAGTCAAGAGTTGGTGGCTGAAAAATTTCTTTAAGATAATCTTCTGCCTGACCTTTGGAAGGGGTAACATTTTGGGGTAAAGCTTGCATAGGTTAAGAGTCTTTATTTGGAGACGGGGCTGTCTCGGATGCGCCATATTTGTCAAGATATTCCTGGGCCTGGCTTTCAGAAAGCTGAAATTTAGTCATTAGCCTTTGTAAAATGTCATCTGAAGGGAGGTTAAAGTCCAAACACATTTCAATGGTCGCTTGGATTTTACCTTCCTCAAACGCTTCTTCACGAAACATCCGCATTGTTTTTTCTTCGTCATATTCATAAATACTCATAGCTTTCGCCTCCGCTCGGTTCTTTAGTAGAAAATCCCGTAAGATATTTTCCTGAATGCATTCGGTGATTGCTTTCTCAACAGCGTCAGAAAGTGGCAGTTCAGCAGAATAGATGCGAATGCGTGCAACATATTCAGAGTAATCTCTGAGAGTATGGCAGGCATCCATTAATTTCTGGTTGTGTCCTTTATTAATATTCAACATAATGGCCTTAAGCTCCAGTGCTGGTTCATCGGTGGCAGGACAGAAGAGACTTGACAGAAGATATTCTGTCCGGTCAGGCTGCGCTGCGGATCCATTATAAAAAATAACAAAGGAAGGCTGCGGAATCTGTACTTTAGCAGAACTATACAGGTTCATGTCTCTCGTGTAGGATGAATAAATATCTGTTATGTACATGAGAAAACGTAAAGGCAGATTGGGATTCACCGTGGATTGCTGCTCATAAAGGGCCAGGCGCATATCAATGATAAAGGAGAGGTCGTTCTTTATTGTCATGTAGATTGCGTTATCCAGTGTGGTGATGGTGAGCATTTCGGGATTTTCGTAGCTGGTTCCATTGATTGCATTGTAAAGTTTCAGTAACTCTGACTTGTCATTGAAGATCATCTTGTAAAGCCTGTCCTTATAGATTCGGTTCACAGGTAAAGGAATGTTGTTCATAAAAGACCTCCTTATAAAGATGGTGGAAGGCCTCTTATAAGATCTCCTGTGTTCTGATCAGAAACCTTCCTGCTGTTATATGGGAAAAGCATGAGATTTCTGAAGTGGCAGAGCGCCGAGGATACCAGAGATGATATCAAATAGACTTACTGAAATGAAATGCTTTGTTATAGTATAGTACAGCCTGGGCTATTTTGCAAGAAAAAAAGTTCGACAGGATTCGACAAATAACCTGTATAAAATAACAAATCCGTAACGGACATCCTAAAAAGGAAAACAGTTACGGATTTGTTATTTTCTTCGGGAAGTGTCAGAGGGCAGGGGGATTTTCCTGTTGGTAAATCCGAGGATATAGTCCGCAGAAACCTGATAGTACTTGCACAGAGCAACCAGATAACGGATCGGCATCTCATTGGCACCGCGCTCGTAACGGGCGTACATGGTCTGAGAAGTACCAAGGTATTCTGCAATCTGAGTCTGCGTCTTATCTGCATCCTCCCGCCACTGGCTCCCTGCCAGTCCAGGTGAAAAAGTCTGTTTCCGCAAAATCCCTGATCGCAGGCATGAAGTTCGGTGACAGCATTTCTTCCTTAAAAACAAGCAACGCCAAAGTGGCAGCAGTCAATAATAAGACTTTCAAGATCACAGCAAAGAAGGCAGGTAAAGCAACTATTACCGTAACTATGAAGAGCGGTGCTTCTGCAAAAGTGACAGTGACGGTAAAGAACAGCAAGATTGCCACCACTAAGATCACAGGAGTCCAGAAAACAGTAACTCTGAAAAAAGGAAAAAAACTTACTTTAAAACCGGTCTTGAATCCGATTACCAGCAGTGATAAACTAACTTATACCAGTTCCAATAAGAAGATTGCAACGGTAACTTCAAAAGGCGTGGTCAAAGCTATGAAAAAAGGAAAAGCCACCATTAAAGTAAAAGCCGGAAAGAAAACGGTGACTTGCAAGGTGGTGGTCAAATAAGGAGGAAAGAGAAAATGAAAAGAACCTGGATTTTGATCGCAGCGTTATTGGCTGTGCTTTTGCTGCCGGTTCATGTGCGTGCAGAAGAGACTCAACGGAAAACGTATACGGTACAAAATGGTCGTCTATGTGATGAGACTGGAAAGACTTTTTATGGCTGGAGAGTAGAGAATGGGAAAAAATTCTATTATGCCGGTGGGAAAAAGTGTACTGGATGGAAGAAAATAGGAAAGCTATATTATTATTTTGATAGGAAGAACGGGCTTGCGAAAAACAAAATTGTGGGTTCTAAGAAAAAAGGCTATTACTATGTAGACAAGAATGGGATCAGGGTAACCAACAAAGAAGTAAAACAGGCTGTAAATTTTGTGGTAAAGAATTCCGATCCAAAAGCCAGCAGCCGCCAACGTTTAAAACAATGCTTTAAGGCCTTATGCAAATATCCATATTTTGGCAGATATTATAAGGTAAGTGCATCTAAAATGCCTTCGTTTGCAAAAAGTATGTTCTCGTCCAAGCGAGGGGATTGTTATTATTATGGAGCGGCAATGGCGTATATTGCAAGAGTACTTGGCTTTGAAAGCCGTGTGGCCGGAGGGGGAGTTACTGCTCGCGGAGCCGGCTATCCGTTGTCAGAGCATGGATGGTGTGAAGTACGGATTGGTTCTTCATGGCGGATGATTGATTGCAGTATGCAGAGAGCACATACTAATAAGAACCTGTTTCTGGTAAAAAGATCCAGCTATCCATTCCGGCTTCGCTACGATCAGGTATATACAATGCAGATAAAAAATGGAAAACTGACCTGGAAATAGGACTTTTTTATCTGAAAAAATGTTGGATAGTAAGTTACACAAAAAAATATCAACTTTTTTGTAAAAAGTGCTTGACGATTCCTTGCGGCAGTGGTATTATAAATAAGCTGTCGCAAGAAATTGCTTCTGAAATGCTGAAAAATAAATTAGTTTTCAGAAAATTCAAATTAACTGTTGACAATCGACTGAACTTATGGTAAAGTAATCAAGTCGCTTAAACAGAACGACAGAAACAAACAACTTTAGATACGGTCTGAAAGATCTCAAAAACTTTTGAAAAAAGTGCTTGACAAGATCTGGAAGATATGATAAAGTAAATAAGCTGTCGCAAAGAGCTGACAGCGAACAACCTTGATAACTAAACAGTGAAACACATACGATTCTCGAAAATTTCTTTATACAATTCATTTTCGAATGAAACTTTTAAAAACAGTAATGACGAGAGATAACTAAGCTAGTTGGTTGTCTTGAGTACATCAAACACTTTATCAGAGAGTTTGATCCTGGCTCAGGATGAACGCTGGCGGCGTGCTTAACACATGCAAGTCGAACGGGAAACATTTCATTGAGGCTTCGGCGGATTTGGTCTGTTTCTAGTGGCGGACGGGTGAGTAACGCGTGGGTAACCTGCCTTGTACTGGGGGATAACAGTCAGAAATGACTGCTAATACCGCATAAGCGCACAGAAGCGCATGCTTC